>NZ_JBQWEL010000010.1:0-201083 GCF_052658925.1 Microvirga medicaginis
TGTGCATGGAAGGGGTGAATGTGGTGAGCCATTCGGCTTCAACCTCTGGAGAGTCCAGGCCGGAGCGCTATGGTTCAAGCAGTCTCACAAACGATTCGATCATGCCCGCAAAAACCGCTCCCTCTCTGAAGCCTGTCGACGAACTGACGCATCGCGAAGCCCGTGCCGAGCACGAGGAGCTTGGGCGCGAGATCGCGGAGCATGACCGGCGCTATTACGAGGAAGACGCGCCCAGTATTTCGGATGCGGAATACGATGCCCTGCGCAAGCGCTACGAGGCATTGGAGGGGCTATTCCCCGAGCTCAAGACCTCTGAAAGCCTGACACAGAAAGTCGGCGCCAAGGTTTCCGAAAAATTCGCCAAGATCCGGCACCGCGTGCCGATGCTCTCGCTGGCTAATGCTTTCGCCGACGAGGAGGTCGAGGAATTCGTCGGGCGCATCCGCCGCTTCCTGCAATGGAAAGCCGACAAGCCGTTGGTCTTCACGGCGGAACCGAAGATCGATGGTCTTTCTTTGAGTATCCGTTACGAGAAGGGGAGACTTGTTACCGCAGCGACACGCGGCGATGGCACGGAAGGCGAGGACGTGACGGCGAATGCCCGCACAGTCGACGACATTCCGCATGTGCTCAAAGGTTCGCACATTCCCGACGTGTTCGAGGTGCGCGGTGAGGTCTATCTCTCGCATAAGGATTTCGCGGCCATCAACGAACGGCAGGAGGCCGCGGGCAAGCCGGTCTTCGCCAATCCGCGCAATGCGGCAGCCGGCAGCCTGCGCCAGCTCGATCCGAAGATCACGGCATCGCGTCCCTTGTGCTTCTATGCTTATGCCTGGGGCGAGGTGAGCGAGATGCCGGCGGATACGCAGCACGGCATGATGGACGCGCTGAGAGGCTTCGGCTTCAAGGTGAATCCGCTCACGCGCCGCTGCTCCAGCGTCGCGGAGATGCTCGAGCATTACCATGCCATCGAGACCGATCGCGCCAATCTCGGTTACGACATCGATGGTGTCGTCTACAAGGTCGATGATCTCAATCTTCAGCAGCGGCTCGGCTTTGTCTCCCGCTCGCCGCGCTGGGCGCTGGCGCACAAGTTCCCCGCGCAGAAGGCGGTGACGGTGCTGGAGGGCATCGAGATCAATGTGGGCCGCACGGGTTCGCTCAATCCGATTGCGCGCTTGCGTCCCGTGACCGTGGGTGGCGTCGTCGTGTCGAATGCGACGCTGCACAACGAGGATTACATCAAAGGCATCGGCGGCAACGGCGAGAAGATCCGTGACGGTGTCGACATCCGCATCGGCGATACGGTCGTCATCAACCGCGCTGGCGACGTGATTCCGAAAGTACTCGACGTGGTGTTGGAGAAGCGCCCTCGCGACGCGAAGCCTTACGAGTTTCCGACCCAGTGCCCCGCCTGTGGCAGCCACGCCGTGCGCGAGGTCAATCCGCGCACCGGCAAGGAAGATGCGGTGCGCCGCTGCACGGGCGGCCTCATCTGCCCGGCCCAGGCGCGCGAACGCCTGAAGCATTTCGTGTCACGCAACGCCTTCGACATCGAAGGCATGGGCGGGCAGCGCATCGACGAGTTTTATGAAGAAGGCTTGGTGCAGCGCCCGCAGGACATCTTCACGCTTGCTGAGCGCAATGCGCGCAGTCTCAAGCGGCTG
Source organism: Microvirga medicaginis (assembly GCF_052658925.1). Taxonomy (NCBI): domain Bacteria; kingdom Pseudomonadati; phylum Pseudomonadota; class Alphaproteobacteria; order Hyphomicrobiales; family Methylobacteriaceae; genus Microvirga; species Microvirga medicaginis. The sequence continues at coordinate 1,668 of NZ_JBQWEL010000010.1, forward strand.
GAGAACAGGGAAGGGTGGGGCGAGACGAGCGTGCGCAACTTGTTCGCGGCTATCGAAGCTCGTCGCAACATCTCGCTCAACCGCTTCATCTTCGCCCTCGGCATCCCGCATGTGGGCGAGACGTCGGCACGCCTGCTTGCCCGGCACTTCCACACCTTCGAAACTCTTCGTGAGACGGCCAAAGCCGCAGCCGATCCGGCATCGGAGGCGCATGCGGATCTCACCTCCATCGGCGGGATCGGTCCCGTGGTCGCTGAGGCCATCATCGAGTTCTTCAAAGAGGAACACAACCAAGAGATGCTCGATGCCCTGCTGGCGCAGGTGAATGTCGAGCCGATGGAAGCGCCCGCCACAATCAGATCGCCCGTGGCAGGCAAGATTGTGGTCTTCACCGGCTCTCTCGAGCAGATGACCCGCGAGGAAGCCAAGGCCATGGCAGAACGTCTTGGGGCCAAGGTGGCAGGCTCCGTCTCCAAGAAAACGGACATTGTCGTAGCAGGCCCGGGCGCCGGCTCGAAGCTCGCCAAGGCAGCCGAGCTCGGCGTTCAGGTCATGGACGAGGACGGCTGGTTCGCGCTGGTCGGGCGCCAAGGGTCGTGAATTGCACAGGAGCGCCCATGACCGCCTATAAACGTGAGATCCGCGCAGGCTTGCGCGACATTGCGCCTGTCGCTGTCGCCGCCGTTCCCATCGGCCTTCTCTTCGGAGCCGTGGCTGCCGCCAAAGGATTGTCTGCGCTGGAAGTCGTGCTCATGTCCGCCTTCGTCTATGCGGGTGGCGCGCAGTTCGCGGCTATCGAAGCCTGGGCGCATCCCGCACCGATTGCGGCGCTCGCCTTCGCGACACTGCTCATCAATGCGCGTCATGTGCTGATGGGGGCCTCGCTCGGGCCGAAGATGCATCTCAAAGGCATCCAACGATTCATCGCCTTCTTCTTCCTGACGGACGAGGCTTGGGCGCTCTCCGAGAGGCGTGCGCTGGAGCGGCCCGTGACGGGTGCTTATTGGGCCGCCATGGCTCTCGTGCTCTGGGGGAACTGGACCCTTTCGACGACATTGGGAGCCGTGCTCGGTTCCTTCATGGGTGATCCTGCACGCATCGGTGCGGACTTCGCCTTCACTGCTCTCTTCATCGGCCTCGTGGCGGGCTTTGGGCGAAGCCGCGTGACCCTGGTGACGGTTGGCACCAGTGCTGCAGTGGCTGCGCTCGTGCTCCATTTCGTCGGAGCGCCCTGGCATGTCGCCTCGGGAGCGCTTGCCGGTATTGCTGCTGCCTATCTCGCTGCTTCCGAGGAGCCGCGCTCATGAACCTCGACACGACGACTCTTCTCGCCATCATCGCCATGGCGGTAGCGACCTACATCACGCGCATCGCAGGGATCTTCGTGGCGGATCGCCTCGTGCTCACCGGACGCGCCAAGGCGGCGTTCGATGCCATTCCACCCGCCGTGCTCGTCTCGGTGATCGCACCGACGGCGTTGACGACAGGGTGGGCGGAGGCCATTGCCGCCGCCATCACCGCTGTCGTCGCTTTCCGATTGCCGCTGCTCGCGACAATCGCCGTTGGCGTTGTCTCCGTCGTGGTGCTGCGCAGCCTGATCTAGCCGATCGCGCGGGTGGCCTCCTCGAGCCATGCGCGCGTCTCGGCGTCGAGATGCGGTCCGATCTTTTCGCGCACCTGAGCGTGATAGTCGTTGAGCCACGCAATCTCATCTGCCTTCATGATCGCGGGCTCGACAAGGCGCAGATCGATGGGCGTGAAGGTGAGCGTCTCGAAGCCCAGCATCTCGCGATCGCCACCGGGAATGGCGCGCGGCTCCACGAGGATCAGGTTCTCGATGCGGATGCCGTAATCACCCTGCTTGTAGTAGCCAGGCTCGTTGGAAAGCATCATGCCTGCTTCAAGCGGCGTTGTGCCGGTCTTGGCGATGCGCTGCGGGCCTTCATGCACGGAAAGATAGCTGCCGATGCCATGGCCCGTGCCGTGATCGAAATCGAGGCCGGCCTCCCAGAGTGGCTTGCGGGCAAACGCATCGATCTGCGCACCCGTCGTGCCTTTCGGAAACACCGCGCGAGCGATGGCGATATGACCCTGCAGCACGCGCGTGAAGCGACCCTTCATCTCAGGCGTGGGCTCACCCACGATGATCGTGCGCGTAATGTCCGTCGTGCCATCCTCATACTGCGCGCCGGAATCGATGAGGAAAATCTGATTGTTCTCGATCCTCCGGTTGCTCGAAGCCGTGACGCGATAATGCGGCAGGGCGGCATTTGGACCCGCACCCGAAATGCTTGGGAAGGAGATATTCTTCAACACGCCGGTCTCGATGCGGAATGCCTCCAAGGCTTCGACGGCATCGATCTCGGTGAGCTGTCCCTTCGGTGCCTCACGATCAAGCCAAGCGAGGAAACACGCCACCGCGACGCCATCGCGCAGATGGGCTGCATGCGAGCCTGCGATCTCCGCCCTGTTCTTCACCGCCTTCATCAGCGCGATGGGGTCCGCGCCCACATCCACCGTGCCGCCGGCCGTCTCGATACGGCGGATCAGGGCGACGGCACCGGTGGCGGAATCCACACGCACCTTGCCGCCCTTCTGACCCAGCGCATCAAGCGCGCTCTGGAATGAGCTGATGGGGGCAAACTCAGCGAGGTCGCCAACAGTCGCTCCGGCTTCGTTGGTGATCTTGGCCGGATCGAAGAACAGGCTCGCGCGGCCCTCCCGCGGCAGCACCCCATAGCCGAGGGGCAAGGGCGTATAACCCACGTCGCCACCGCGCAGGTTGAAGGCCCAGGCGAGATTGTGCGGGTCAGAGATCACGAGCGCATCAAGCTTGGCCTCCGCCATCTTCTTGCGGATGCGCTCCAGCTTCGACTCGGCGGTCTCACCGGCATGATCGAGCGGATGCGGCCGTATGGGTGCTTGGGGCGGGGCAGGACGGTCGATCCAGATCACATCGACAAGATTGATGTCGACGGGAGCGAGCCTGCCGCCTGCTCTCGCCATGGCCTTCTCCAGGCGGCTCAGGCCGTCACTCGTATGGAGCCAGGGATCATAGGCAAGAATCCCGCCTTCCGGCAGATTCGCGGCAATCCAGTCCTCGACCGACACCTCGGAAAGCTGCACAGGCGTGATGACGGAGGCGTCCACCTGCTCGGCGGCTTGGACCGTATAGCGCCCATCGACCACGAGGGCAGCCTTGTCCTTCAGAATCACGGCAGTGCCGGCGGAACCCGTGAAGCCCGTCAGCCAAGCCAAGCGTTCGGCGCTTTTCGGGACGTATTCACCCTGGTGCTCGTCAGCCCGGGGCACGATGAATCCGTCGAAGCCGCGTCGACTCAACTCGGCCCGCAGCTTGGCGATATGGGTGGGGCCCTGCGAAGGGGAGGTCGTATCGTCAAAGAATTGGAACTGGGCCATCCGAAAAGCACCGGAGCAGAAAATGAGGAAGGCAGCACGCTATGCTGGAGGAAGAAGCCCCGCAACCGCCATGCTGTCCTGAAGCGTGCATATGCAACGGACAATCTGCCCGTCCACTATGCACCGGCTGCCTGGACGTTAACATTTTCTGATTGTGCGCTGCAAAAGACGCATGGCTCGCATGCAATCGATCCGCCTACAACTAAAGTCGTGCATGGCTTATGTATAGCGTAACAAGAACAGAGGAACGCTGAACTGAAGGGTCTCAACACCAACCCGTTGGAGATGAGCCCATGAACACAGCCGTTTTGTCGTCCGTCTATGCCGGTCAGGTCCAAACCCCGTCCACGTTTTCACTGATCGTCAGGGCCATGATGAGCGCTCTTGCCGAGAGCCGTGCACGGAGCGCTGCGCGTGAGCTGCGCCGCCACGAAGCTCTTATGGCCGATCTCGGCCGCAAGCAGGATCATTCCTCGGATTTCTTGATCCAAAGCAATGATCTGCCGTTCAAGATCTGAGACAAGAATTACGTACGAAAGAGAAGAGAAAAGCCATGTTGATCGTCGTTGCCATGAAAGTCATCCGCGAGGTTGTCGCCGACACCTTCAAGCTCCGCCGCGAGCTGATGAAGCGTTATCCCGGCCTGATTACCGAGTAAGTCCCTAATCAATTATCGGCGGGGTTGCGGACGCGCGCTGCCCCGCTTCAACACCAGAGCGGCCCAGCCTTCAAGATCGTACCGGCGCTGGAGATACCAGCCCTGATGCGCGTAGGAAGACAGCACTCCCGGAACGTCATTGGCCAGAAGCCCTGAGAGAATGAGCGTTCCATCATTGCTGGCTACCCGTGCCAGCGAGGGCGCCAACATTCGCAGAGGCTTTGCGAGAATGTTGGCGAAGACGAGATCGAAATGGCCCGGCCGGTTGGCTTCCGCATTGCGCGTGCCGGGGCCGACATAGAGCTTCATCCACGGCCCGATGCCGTTGAGACGCGCATTCTCCTTCGCCACCCGCACCGCTTCCGGATCGATATCGCCCGCTATCACAGGCCGCTTCAGGATCTTGGCTGCGGCAAAGGCCAAAATGCCCGTGCCGGTGCCCACGTCGAGCACATGGCGGGGCGTGCGGATCTTCAACTCATCCACGAAGGCCTTGAGGCATCCCAGCGTCGTGCCGTGATGGCCCGTGCCGAAGGCCAAGCCTGCCTCGATCTCGATGGCGAGGTCGTTGCTGCGGCGCTGATCTCGATCATGGGATCCGTGAACCAGAATGCGGCCAGCCCGCACTGGTTTGAGGCCTTCGAGGGAAGTTTTTACCCAATCCTTCTGCTCCAGGGGCAGGAACACGCCCTTGTCGGCTTCCTCGCCCACGATGGGACGCACGAGGTCGCGGATGGCGGCCTCGTTCGGCTCATGGGCGAAATAGGCCTCGAGCAGCCAGGGGCCGTCCTCCACCGTCTCGAAGGCGGCAACAGCCGTCTCGGCAGGATCGAAGATTTCTCCGATCAGATCGGTCATGGCGCGCGCAGAGCGCTCGTCCGTAGTGATGCGGAAGACGTGGCTGGGGCGATTGGGATGCAGACCTTCAAGCATGGACGTTGCTCTAGCATCCTGCGTGCTATGCCTCAAGCGATCACGACTGAGGTCTTCTGCCGGAACCCTCAAGAGCAGTGCCCGTTTTGCAAGCGCTAAGCCTGTTTCCCATGACGCTTGAAGCGGTGCCGTGTGCCCGCAGGAGATTCCCATGTCCGGACGTCTTTTCGATAAAGTTGCCATCGTTACCGGTGCAGGCACCGGCATCGGCGAAGCCATCGCCCTGAAATTCGCCCGGGAAGGTGCGCGCCTTCTTCTTGTCGGCCTGCCCGATGATCCCGTCGAGGATGTCGCGCGGCTCATCAACGGGGCAGGGGGCTTCGCCGAAATGTACCTTGGCGATATCGCCGAGGAATATCACGCTCAAGCTGCGGTCGAAGCCTGTGTGAGCGCTTACGGACGCATCGATATCCTCATCAATAATGCAGGCGTGTTCTTGGCTGTCGCAGAAACCCAGAATTATCCCATCGACAAGTTCGACGAGACGCTCCGCTCGAACGTGCGCTCTGTTTTTCTCATGACGAAGTTCGCTCTGCCTCATTTGCAGGAGACCTATGGCAATATCGTCTCCACGGGTTCGGAGGCCGGCATGGTCGGGCATCCGAAAAACGCGATTTATGGCGGTACGAAGGCGTTCATCCACTCCTTCATGCAAGGCATCGCCGCTGAGCAGGCCGCCTACGGCGTGCGCGCGAATTGCGTCTGCCCTGGTCCCATCGATACGGCCTGGACGCATAAGTCAACGGGCCCGATGGATACGGAGCTTGCAACCATGATTACACAAGCCACTCCCATGGGACGTCGCGGCACACCGGAAGAAGTTGCGAACGTATTCTGCTTCCTTGCATCTGACGAAGCGAGCTTCGTCACCGGTGCGCTGTACACGGTGGACGGGGGTATTACGATCGGCAAGGGGCCTGTTGGCATGAAGGCGTCCTCACACTTCAAGAAGCAGCCGAAGGGCACGCTACCCACGCGCCACTCGCATGACGGATTGAAGAACAAGGATTACGAGACGATCACCTGATGGATTCGATGCCGGCTTTATGCCGGCATCAGCTCCTTGGCCTTTTCGAGGATCTTGAGACGCTCAGGCTCGATGGATCTGTAATGGCGCTGAAGATCCGTGATGTAATCGCGCACGATGGGCGCGGCATCGCGCCTGCGGGCAAGTTGCATGTGGAACACGAGCTGGCTGCCCGTGGTGAACATCGTCTCGGCGCTGATCAGATAAAACTCGAACATCCGGCAGAAGCGCTCGTCATACATGGCGGCGATCTTTTCCCGGTTGGCTTCGAAACGCTTGTGCCAATGATTCAAGGTTTTGGCATAGTGGAGGCGCAGGAATTCGAGATCCGTGACCCAGAGGCTATTCTGCTCAGTGACAGGGAAGACTTCCGAAAGGGCAGGAGAGTAGGCTCCTGGGAAGATGTATTTGCGCAGCCACGGGCTTGCGGTGCCGGGCGGGCTCATCTTGCCGATGGAGTGCAGCACCATGAGACCGTCATCGTCGAGCAGCGCGTTGATCTTGGCGAAGAACTCGCCGTAATGATGCACGCCAACATGCTCGAACATGCCCACTGAAACGATGCGGTCGAAGCGCTTGTCGACCTTGCGGTAATCGAGCAGCTCAAAGCGTACGCGGTCTGACAGGCCCGCGCGCCGGGCTTTCTCATTCGAGAGCTCGTATTGCTCCTTGGAGAGCGTCACACCCGTGACGTCGACATCTTCCATGGCGGCGAGATAGAGCGCGAGATCGCCCCAGCCGCTGCCGATGTCCAGGATTTTCAGGCCGGGCTTGAGTTGCAGCTTCGACGCGATAAGACGCAGCTTGTTCTGCTGGGCTTCTTCCAGAGTATCATCATCACTGATGAAATAAGCGCAGGAATACTGCATCCCCTTGTCGAGGAAGAGCTTGTAGAAGTCGTTGCCCAGATCATAGTGATGCGCCACATTCTGTTGCGCCTTGCCAACGGGGTTTGCCTGCTGGAAACGCTTTACAGTTCGTGAGATGCGCTTCAGCACACTCTGCAAGGGGTAATTCGCCAGCGTCGAGCGGTTCTGCGAGAAGAGGTTCAGGAAGTCCCTCAAGGTGGACCCTTCCTCGAAGCTCATGCGCCCATCCATATAGGCCTCGCCTGCATGCAGCTCCGGATTGAGGAAGAGCTTGTGATAGAGCGAGCGATCCGTCAGCCGCATAGTCACGTTCAGGCCGGGCTTCTCCCCGCCGAAGACATGCACCTTGCCCTCGGCGTCGATGACTTTGAGCGTGCCGGTGCGCACGAACGACTTCAGCATGTGCGAGAGAGGAAACATCAGAGACCTCATGGGGAAGCATCAATTGCGTCGGGATGGTTCCACACTTAAGCGAGCTTGGCTAGAGGCTAAGAAAATCAGAACGGATCTAAAGTAGAACTTACTTGGATTCACGGGGAACAACGGCGGTGAGCCCTGGTTGGAAGGCTGACCCTTGCAAGGGCAGAGGGTCAGTTCATTAAACTTAACCAGGAGCTAGCCGATGTTCTTCCGTCAGCGGCAGTTGGCATATCACGCCAAGCCTGAAAGGCCTGATCCGCTCTTTGCCAAGATGTTGCAGGAGCCACTTGGCGGCCAATGGGGTGAGATCAGCGTCATGATGACGTATCTGTTCCAAGGCTGGAACTGCCGCGGTCCGCAGAAGTACAAGGACATGATCATGGATATCGGGACCGAGGAGATCGGCCACGTGGAAATGCTCGCCACCATGATCGCCCGCCTGCTCGAAACCTCGCCGGTCGAGCAGCAGGAAGACATGGCGAAGAACTCCATCGTCGGAGCTGTGATGGGCGGTGCGCGCGTCGAGGATGCCGTTGTCGCCGGCATGAATCCGCAGCATATGATTGTCGCCGGCCTTGGCGCACGCCCGTCGGACAGCATCGGCAATCCCTGGACATCGGCCTACACGATCGCAAGCGGCAATCTGCTTGCCGATTTTCGCTTCAACGTGACGGCGGAGAGTCAGGGCCGATTGCAGGTGAGCAGGCTCTACAACATGACGAGCGATACGGGTGTGCGGGACATGCTCTCGTTCCTTATCGCCCGCGACACCATGCACCAGAACCAATGGCTCGCTGCCATCAGGGAGCTGGAGGAGGACGGGCTGGAGATGACTCCGGTGCCCTCGACCTTCCCGCAGGATCTGGAGAAGAGTGAGGTCGCCTATCAATTCCTCAATCACTCGGAAGGCGTGGAAAGCCAGCAAGGTCGCTGGGCCGACGGTCCCTCGCCGGATGGCAAAGGCCAGTTCACTTACGTGGATCGTCCTCCTGCCTACACGGAGGACGAGGGCCAGCTCAATCCCATCGATCCGCGCGTCTACGGCACGCCGCTCGCGCCGGTTCCGCCCTTGGCTGCAGAATGATCATTCAAAGGATGTCGTGACCATGCTCATGACCAAGGCCATGAGCATGGCGTGCGCAGGTGAGATATTAAGGTAATGTTCCGTTTTTCGACGGCTTAAGGTTGATCCAGAAATCTGATCTTTCTGAAGGCTGTCATTTTCCCCATTACATTACCTTCGGCATCCGTCTGGACGCCTCGACCTAAAGTCACGATGACCCGCTTTCCTATGTAATGAGGAGGCAGTTCAACGTTCTCATTCCACGGCCCGCACGCAGATGCGGTGCACAATCCGGTGTGCTTCTTAGCGGAATTATCAACGATGGTGAGATAACAGTTATCTCCGCACTGAAACTCTTGAATGCGGCCTTCGATCGAGATCTCCTGTGCCGATGCCAATGTCGGATAGCCGAGAGCTGCTGTGCTCAAGAAGCCTATGAGTATCGCCGTCGACAGGTGCAGGAAAGGAGCCATCCAAGATGTCCAGACCGTATGCGAAATGTGCAAGCCAAGCGCCTGCAATCCCAATACCGTTCATTGTCGGATAATATCAGCAGCTTGACAATTGGCCGCTGCCTGCGCCCATCGGTGTTTCCACGTTAACTCAATGCCTCCACGAAGCTGTCGAGCACCATCTTGCGTCCGGCCTTGTCGAACTCGACGGTGAGCTTGTTGCCGTCCACCGCCTCAATGGTCCCGGGGCCGAATTTCGAATGCAGTACGCGCCCGCCGACAGTAAAGCCTGAGCTGCCGGTGGATTTTGCAACCAGCTCGCCTTCGATCATCATCGGACCTCGCCTATCGCCGGAACGACGAGTTGAATAGCCGCTGTCCGTGCTCGCGCGATGCGCCTGTGCACGCTGCCAGCCGGGCGTCTGGTAGGACGAGCCGCTGAAAGGTTGCATGCGATCGAAGCGCGAGCCGCCACCGTATCCGCCGCCATAGGAGAAGTTCGCGGGCGCTTCCACGATCTCGACATCGCTCTCCGGCAAATCGTCGATGAAGCGGCTCGGCACGGTCGAGTTCCACAAGCCGTGGATGCGTCGGTTGGAGGCAAAATAAATCTTCGCACGCCGCTTTGCGCGAGTGAGACCCACATGAGCGAGGCGGCGTTCTTCTTCCAAACCGGCACGACCGCTCTCATCGAGAGCGCGCTGATTGGGGAAAAGGCCTTCCTCCCAGCCCGGGAGGAATACCGTGTCGAACTCCAGGCCCTTCGCGGCGTGAAGCGTCATCAGGCTCACGCGCTCAGAGGTGTCGCTTTCGTTTGCCTCCATCACGAGGGAAACATGTTCCAGGAAGCTCTGCAGATCCGGGAACTCTTCCATGAAGCGCACAAGCTCCTTCAGGTTCTCAAGACGGCCAGCGGCATCGGCGGATTTCTCCTTCTGCCACATGTCCGTGTAGCCGGATTCCTCCAGCACGATCTGTGCCACTTCGGATTGCGACATGGTCTCGGAGAGCTTCGACCAGCGGCCGAAGGAGATGAGAAGGTCGCGCAGTGTCGCGCGCGGCTTCGGCTTCAGCTCATCGGTCTCGACGATGAAGCGCGCGGCTTCCATCATCGGCACGCGCGCGGCGCGGGCATGGTTGTGCAGCACCTGGATCGTCGCATCGCCAAGGCCGCGTTTGGGCACATTGACGATACGCTCGAAAGCGAGATCGTCGGCGGGCTGGTTCACGACGCGTAAATAGGCCAGGGCATCGCGAATTTCCGCGCGCTCGTAGAAACGCGGGCCGCCGATGACGCGATAGGGCACGCCCAATTGCACGAGACGATCTTCGATCTCGCGCATTTGCGCCGAGATGCGCACGAGAATGGCGATTTCCGAGAGTGGATGCTTCTTGGCGTGCAGTGCCTCGATCTCTTCGCCGATGAGACGGGCCTCGTCCTCCGAATCCCAGGCGCCAGTGATCGTCACCTTCTCGCCTGGCTCGTCCTCGGTGCGCAGGGTCTTGCCGAGGCGTCCCTGGTTCTTGGCGATCAGCACGGAGGCTGCAGAGAGGATATGGCCGGTGGAACGATAGTTGCGTTCGAGCCGGATGACGGTTGCGCCCGGAAAATCGTGCTCGAAGCGCAGGATGTTGTCGACCTCCGCACCACGCCAGCCATAGATCGACTGGTCGTCGTCGCCCACGCAGCACAGGTTCTTGCGCTTCTGAGCGAGCAGGCGCAGCCAGAGGTATTGCGCGACGTTGGTGTCCTGATACTCGTCCACCAGCATGTAGCGGAAGCGCTCCTGGTACTGCTCCAGAATATCCGGGTGCTCGCGCCACAGGCGCAGGCATTCGAGCAGCAGGTCGCCGAAATCGACGGCGTTGAGAACCTTCAGGCGCTCCTGATAGGCGCGGTAGAGCCGCCCGCCCTTGCCGTTGGCGAAGGCTCCGGCTTCGCCAGCAGCCACCTGGTCGGGACCAAGGCCACGGTTCTTCCAGGCATCGATCAGGCCAGCGAGCTGGCGGGCGGGCCAGCGCTTTTCGTCGATACCTTCCGCCTCGATCACCTGCTTCATCAGGCGCAGCTGGTCGTCCGTTCCGAGAATGGTGAAGTCCGAGCGCAGGCCCACGAGCTCCGCATGCCGGCGCAGGATCTTGGTGCCGATGGAGTGAAAGGTGCCGAGCCACTGCATGCCCTCGGCCACTTCGCCGATGGCGCGGCCGATGCGCTCGCGCATCTCGCGGGCGGCCTTGTTGGTGAAGGTCACGGCGAGGATCTGCGACGGCCAGGCTTTGCCGGTGGCGATCAGATGGGCGATGCGGGTGGTGAGCACGCGGGTCTTGCCGGTGCCCGCGCCGGCGAGCACGAGGACGGGGCCTTCGGTTGCCTCCACGGCGGCGCGTTGCTCAGGATTCAGGCCATTCAGATAGGCGAACTGGGGCGCAACCGCCGCACGGGCGCGGGCGCTTAAGGAACCGGAGGACGGCTGGTGCGCAAGATCGTTCCGGGACTGGGGGCTGTTATCAGGCTGATTCATCGGCGCGACCATGGATCAAAAGGCGAACGGCGTCGAGCCCGTAAATGCCGCCCACCCCGCGGCGGGGCGGCTGGAGGCTCGTCGACGTTGTCAGAAAAGGCTTTCATCGCCATATGGGGAGAGAAGATTCCAAAAGGAATGTCCCCATGCGTTTCCTCGTCGCGGCATTGATTGGCTTTAGTTTCGCTCTGCCGCTGCCAGCTGAAGCTCAACCGCAGCGCCTTCCGCGCAAGAGCCGGTCCGAGCGTCAGGTGGAGGAGCTCAACCGGAATATGCAGCAGGATCGCCGCATCCAGTCGCTGGAGCAGGATTTTCGGCTCAAGAACGGGCAGATCAGGCAGGACATCGAGCGGCAGAGGCTGTTTCCCAGTCCGCCAATCACGTCTCCCTATCGTTGCACTCCGGGTGCGGTCCGTTGCTAGTGCCGGGTGCCGGAAGCGAGCAGGGCTTCGTGCTTGTCGAGCTTGCCTGGAACGCCGATGATGCGGCCTAAAGCCTGGGGCTTAGCCAATCCGGCATGAGACGCCTTCATGACCGCGAGATTGGCAGCGATATCCTCGGGAAAAGGTGAGACCTTACGGGTTTCCATGTCCACGTGGAGGGACAAGCCTTCCAGGGTGGCGGCTATCCAACCCTCCGCCGCATGGCGGATTTCCATATAGTAGTGCACGCGCTTCTCGTCGTAATCAACGAGCTGAAGCGTCACGCGTACTTGGTTGTGCACCTTCAGTTCACGTTTGTAGAGAGTGTGGATCTCGGCAACGAAGAAGGAGGCCCTGCGCTCTTCCACATATTCCTGGTCAAGGCCGAGAAGGCTAAAGCCCTCATCGAGGGCGCGGTCGAACAGCACATGGTAATAGGCCATGTTCATGTGGCCATTGTAGTCGATCCAGGCTGGCTCGACCCGCATCGTGGACGACACGAAGGGGGCGAAGAAGAACGCTGGAGTCTTCTTCTCCATGGTCAGTTCATTCCCCCGATGCCGGTCACGAGCATCTCTCTCCATGAGCTATGGCTAAGAATGTTAGCACATATCCGCCAGCCATGCATGGGCTAATTGGCCCATTTGCTGCCTAGCGTCTTGCGTTCAGGAAGGTTTTGGTAGGTATGGATAAAGAGTCCCCGTAATCGGAATGCAAACTCAAGATGAACGCCATTCTTTCGCCCAGCCGCCCTAAGCCTTCTGACGCCGCCATTTCCGACCTGACGGCCGAACTCTCCAGCCGCTTCGGCGAAAGGGTGGTCACCTCCGCCGCCGTACGCGAGCAGCACGGTCATACGCTGACTTGGGTGAAGAACCAGCCGCCGGATATCGTGGTCTATGCCCGTACGACGGAGGAGGTCGCCGAAATCATCAAGCTCTGTGCGGCGAAGGGCGTGCCGATCATTCCCTTCGGCACGGGCACCTCGCTCGAGGGCCACATCAATGCGCCCGACGGCGGCGTCTGCATCGATTTGAGTCTTATGAAGCGCATCATCGCCGTCCATGAGGAGGATCTGGACTGCGTGGTCGAGGCGGGCGTGACCCGCAAGGAACTGAACGAACACCTGCGCGACAAAGGCCTGTTCTTCCCCATCGATCCAGGGGCGGATGCCTCCATTGGTGGCATGGTCTCCACGCGAGCCTCCGGGACCAATGCCGTCCGGTACGGCACGATGAAGGACGTGGTGCTCTCGCTGACCGTCGTGCTGCCGAACGGCGAGATCGTGAAGACCGCAAGCCGCGCGAAGAAGAGCTCGGCAGGCTACGATCTCACTCGGCTGATGATCGGCTCCGAGGGTACGCTCGGTGTCATCACCGAGATCACCCTGAAGCTGCAGGGCATTCCGGAGGCGATCTCGGCCGGCATCTGTCCCTTCCCGACGGTCAAGGCTGCTTGCGATGCGGTGATCATGACGATCCAGTCTGGGATCCCGGTGGCACGCATCGAGCTGCTCGACGAGGTGCAGGTGAGGGCGGTGAACCTTCATTCGAAGCTCTCCCTGCCGGAGAGCCCCTTGCTCCTGCTTGAATTCCACGGCACCGACGCCGGCGTGCAGGAACAGGCCGAGCGCTTCGGTGAGATCGCGGCGGAGTTCACTGACCAGCCCTTCGAATGGGCCACGAAGCCTGAAGAGCGCTCGCGCCTCTGGCAGGCACGGCATGACGCCTATTGGGCAGCCCGAGGCCTGCGCCCCGGCGCGCAATCGGTAGCGACCGACGTCTGCGTGCCGATCTCACGCCTTGCCGAATGCGTCGACGAGACGAAGAAGGATATCCTGGAAAGTGGCATGATCGCCCCCATCGTGGGCCATGTAGGTGACGGCAACTTCCATGTTCAACCGCTTGTGAACACAGATGACCCTGCGGAAGTCGCCGCCTGCGAGGCGTTCGTGGATCGCCTCGTGAAGCGGGCCGTTGCCATGGAGGGCACCTGCACCGGTGAGCACGGCGTTGGACAGAAAAAGATGAAATATCTGGAGATCGAGCATGGAGAAGCTGCGCTTGACCTCATGCGCGTCTTGAAACGGGCGATAGACCCGCACAACATCATGAACCCGGGTAAGATCGTTGCACTTTGATGGTGGAAGGAGCGCCCGGGGCGCTCCCGATCCCAGGATCCGTGGGCTAAGAGATAGGGTGAAACGGAGACAATACACCTCTTGCGCGATATCCTGACGATCATCGCAGGCATTGTGATCCTGATCCTGGCGATTGCCGTTGCGGCGCCCCCTCTCATGACCTGGGAGGATTACCGCGACACGATCGACGGGATGATTTCGCGTGCCTCGGGAACAGAGGCGCGCACGCAGGGCAGCATCGGCATTCGTCTGCTGCCCGAACCGAGGATCGTTCTCGACCGGCTGCGGCTTGGCGGCAAGACGCCGGATTCACCCACGCTGACGGCCGATAATGTTCTGGCCGAGATCGCCCTCACGCCTCTCCTGCGGGGTGAGGTCCGCTTTACGGCAACTCAGATCGGCCGGGCCGATATCCAGGTTCCGGTTTCAGGAAAAGGTGACTGGCGCCTGCCGCCTGATCTCGTTTCAGGCAGCGGGCGCAGCCGCGAATGGGCCATTGACAGCCTTAATATCGGCCAGCTTCTGGTCACGACGCAGAGGACGGCCACGGGCCACACGAACCAGGCCTTTGCAGAGAATGTCCAGATCGAGGGGCAGAAGCTGATCGGTCCGTGGCGGGTCGAGGGCACCACGGCGGGTGTGCCGTTCCGGCTCGTGACCGGCGAGCTGGGCGAGGACAAGACCGTCCAGGTCAAGCTCTCGGGTGGGGGAGACATCTATCCACGCTTCGATATCGATTCTCGCCTCGCCTTGGACGATGCGGCGGTCGGGACCACAATTCCGAATATTTCAGGCAAGGCGAAGGTCCTGTTCGGCCCTCCGGCTCAGGTCGCAGCAGCAGGCATCCCCATTCCGATCACTGTCGAAACCGACTTCAAGACGGCCGATGGCGCCGTTGCGCTGAGTTCAGTGGCGTTGGAAGCAGGCGAGGGTGGCGCGAGCCTGCGCATGACCGGCGAGGGCAGCATCGGCATCACCGATCCGCGCATCGCATTGAAGCTCGAAGGGCGACGGCTCGATGCGGACAGTTTCATTCTGTCCTCGAACGGTCGGGATTTCGCCTCGCGCCTCAAGGAGTGGTCGCTTCCACCGATCTCCGTTCCCATCGATCTCGATCTCAAGATCGACAGCATCGGATTGGGACAGGAGGACCTCTCCAATGCCAATCTCCGCCTGTCCCTCGAGCGGGGCAAGGCGAGGCTCGATCGGATCGAGTTCAATGCTCCGGGCGAGACGCGGGTGGCGCTCGAGGGACAGCTCGGTCTGACGACACAGGGCGGCATCGAAGGCAAGGTGGCACTGGCTTCCAACGCATCGGATCGGTTGGCGCGTTATCTCGACCGCATCAAGATCCGCTCGCCTTTTCTCGACATTCTCGATGGACGACCTGTCGAAGCCTCGTCGGATATCGTCTTCAACAATCCGGTTCTTTCGCTCAACCGCATGCGCGTGAAAATCGGCGATGCGGTGACCACTGGTAATCTGCGTTATACCGCGCCCGAAGCCGATGAGCGCGGTAAGCTGGAGGCCCAGGTCGCAGTTCAGAACCTGAACCTCGATCAGCTGCCGCAGCTCTCCAGCGTGTTCGAGGCGACGCAGAATGTCGATGTCGGCTTCATCCTCGAGGCGCGCGGCGTCAGCGCAGGCAAGAGCTCGGCGACTGGCCGCATCACGGCACGCATTCTCTCCGATGGTCCGGCGTTGCTCGTCGAGAACCTCGATATCGTGGATCTCGCCGGCGCCAATGCCCGGGTGAGCGGACGCATCGCGCCTGATGGCTCCGGCAGCATCACCGGCAAAGTGACGGCACAGCGCGCTGCTCCTCTCGTCGATCTCCTCGGCAGCGTGTGGGTCGGCGGAGTTTCCAAGCTCGTGCCGCACTTCCTACGTGAGGGTGCACTCAATGTGCAGGTGGGAACCGAGCGCGTCGCTCCGCCTCCTGGCTCCACTGAGTTGCGTCTGCGCACGATGATGAAGGGAACGGCGGCAGGCGGCACGATCGAGGGCAGTGTCGATTCTGTCGACGGTCGGACCGAAAATCTCAACCTTACTCTCGCAACGGAGAATACAGGCCGCTGGGTGAACCGCAGCAACATGACGGGTCTCAATCGTCCGTCCCGGATCGATCTTCGCGGCACGCGTGTCGGCTCCGGCCAGTTCAACGTCACTTTCGCCGGTGAGGTGGCAGGGGCGCAGATTGCAACTCTGCGGCCTTTCTCTCTGAGCGAGAATGATGACGTGGTGGATAGCGGCGAAGCGGAGTTCGTGACTGCCGATGTCACCCCCTTTCTGCTGTTGCTGGGTGATGGCGCTGGCGTGAACCCGCCGGTCCCCGTCAAGGCCCGTGTCACGCTGGGGCGCGAGCGCGATGCAAGCCGCCTCGATGTGACGGGGCAGGTCGCCAGCAACAATGTCCAGGCGAGCCTCAATGTCCGCTCCCGTTCGGAGGTCGGCGGTGAGGTCTCTCTCGACAGACTGTCGCTGCCGTGGCTCACGGCGGCGCTGGCGCTCAATGTGCCAGGTGATCCCAATGCCACCGCGATCTGGTCCAACGCCAGATTCGGTCAGAGCGGACGCCTCGTAAGCGGTGGGCAGGTAACGTTCCGGGTTGGCAACCTCGATCTCGGGCGTGGCATCCAGGGCACGCGTGCGAGCTTCACGGTCGAGGCCCAGGCCGACGGCATCTCGATTCGCAATCTCGACACCAGCATTGGCACCGGTCGTCTCACGGGGTCCAGCACCCTTACACGTCAGGGCGCCACGGCGACGGTCGTCGGCGAAGGTGCGCTCGATAGCGTGCCGCTTTGGGCCCTTGGTGGTTCATCGCAGATCGAGGCGATCCTGTCCGGCAATCTCAGATTCGGCACGGCGGGAGAAAGCACGTCCGGGCTCGTGTCGGCTCTCGGCGGTGCAGGTGATTGGACGATCACCAAGCTGCGTGTACCGAATGCCGATCCCGCCGTGTTCGACCGTGCGCTCAAGCGCGCCCTGGCCGAGAACGAACCCCTTGTCGAGGGGAAGGCTGAAGCCATCATCAATGCTGAACTGGGTCGTGCTGCGCTCACCACGCAAACGGTCAAGACATCGGCAGCGCTTGTAGGCGGATCGCTGCGCCTCTCGCCTTTCGTGATCGAAGGCGGGCCGTCGACTTGGCAAGGTGGAGTGACGTTCGATCTCAATACGTTGGAGCTCGATGCGCGGGGCTCGCTCGTGTCCAGGACGTCTCCTGCCGGATGGACCGGCGCTCCGCCGTCCATTGGGTTGAACTGGCATGGCCCGATTGCCGCTCCCGTGCGCGAGGTGGATGCGGGGCCATTCCGCAACGGGCTCGCCGCCATCGTGCTCAAGCGTGAGCTCGAAAAGATCGAAGCCTTCGAGCGCGCTGCCGCCGAGCGTCAGCGCCAGATCCAGGCACAGCAGGAAGCAGAGCGTCAACGCGCGCGAGCCGCCGCCGAGGAAACGGCGCGCCAGCTGCGGGCCCAGGCTGAGGCCGAGCGGGCCCGTCGTGAGGCAGAGCGGTTGCAATCCGAGCAGCAGCGACAGCCGGATGAAGAAGCGACGCCCTCGCAGACATCGGTGCCGCCGCTGAATCCGCCGGTGGAGCTCAATGCTCCGCCACCGATCTACGGCAGTCCTGAACGATAAGTTTTTCAGCTTTTGGTAAGGAGCACTTTTTCTGCGGCTCTCATCCGCGATTGCGCAGATCCATCAGCACGAAGACACGAATGGCAGAGGAGAGATTTTGCTCTCCGCGTTCGGCGTCGATGCGTCCGATAAGGGACTGGATGGAAAGTTTCTCGCGCTCGGCGATCTCGCGCAGAATCTGCCAGAACGGCTCTTCGAGAGAAATGCTGGTCCGGTGACCGGCAATGGAGACGGAGCGCTTGACGATGCCGGAGCCCATTTAAGGCTTCTCGTTGTCGTCGCGCCTGTGGGAGTCGAGGCGGCGATGCGCCAGATCCCGCTCGGCCAGGGTCCGATCCTTCTCCGTTTTGGTGCGGCCGAAGGTGATGCGGTTCTGCTCGGCGCGGGCTTCTTTCTCGGCCCGCGCCTTTTGCTTGCGTGCCTGGCGCAGATTGATGATCTCAGCCATGGCGCTTGTTTTGTTATTCGCCCGGCTGAAGCATCGTCTCGGGACGAACGACGGCGTCGAAGTCCTCAGACGAAACACCGGCCTTGAGGGCCTCTTCCTTCAGCGTCGTGCCGTTCTTGTGCGCGGACTTCGCAATTGCTGCGGCCTTGTCGTAGCCGATCTTTGGAGCGAGCGCCGTCACGAGCATGAGCGAACGCTCCATCAGCTCCTTCAGGCGATCCTTGTTCGGCTCGATGCCGACGACGCAGTTGTCGGTGAAGCTGATCGCGCCGTCCGCGAGCAGGCGGATCGACTGCAGCACGGCATTCACGATCACCGGCTTGAACACATTGAGCTCGAAATGGCCCTGGCTGCCGGCGAAGGTCACCGTGGTCTGGTTGCCCGCCACCTGGCAGCACAGCATCGTCATGGCTTCGGCCTGAGTCGGATTCACCTTGCCGGGCATGATCGACGAGCCGGGCTCGTTCTCAGGCAGCGAGATCTCGCCGATGCCCGAGCGCGGGCCGGAGCCCATGAGGCGGATGTCATTGGCGATCTTGAAGAGGCCAGCGGCGAGGCTGGCGAGCGCGCCGTGCGTGTAGACCAGAGCATCGTTGGAGGCGAGCGCCTCGAACTTGTTGTGCGCCGAGGTGAAGGGGAGTGCGGTCAGCTCCACCACCTTCGAAGCGAAACGGTCCGCGAATTCCGGATGGGCGTTGAGGCCCGTGCCGACGGCGGTGCCGCCCTGAGCCAATGCATAGATGCCGGGCAGCGTCTGCTCGATTCGGGCGATGCCGAGGCGGACCTGAGTGGCGTAGCCGGAGAATTCCTGGCCGAGCGTGACCGGGGTCGCATCCTGCAGGTGCGTGCGGCCGATCTTCACGAGGTCCTTGAAGGCCTCGGCCTTGTCCTCAAGAGCCTTCAGCAGGTGCTTGAGGGCGGGAAGCAGGCGGTCGTTGATCTCGCGTGCCACGGCAATGTGCATGGCGGTGGGAAACGAGTCGTTGGACGACTGACCCATATTCACGTGATCGTTCGGGTGAATCGGCTTCTTGCTGCCGCGCTCGCCGCCGAGGCGCTCGATAGCGAGGTTCGAGAGCACCTCGTTCATGTTCATGTTGGACTGGGTGCCCGAGCCCGTCTGATAGACCACGAGGGGGAACTCGCCGTCATACTTGCCCTGCACCACGTCGGCGGCAGCCGAGGCGATGGCGTCGGCGAGGCGGGGATCCAGCTTGCCGAGATCCTTGTTCACAAGGGCGGCGGCCTGCTTCACGATGGCCAGCGCATGAACGAGGGGGAGCGGTATCCGATCAGTGCCAATGCGGAAGTTCTGGAGGGAACGCTGCGTCTGAGCGCCCCAGAGCTTGTCGGCAGGAACTTCGATGGGGCCGAAGGTATCTGTTTCGGTGCGGGTTGAGGGCGACATCCTGACCTCTTTCGATGGAGTTGCGTGTTCTTATCTCAAACTCAGGCGCTCGCAACAGCGAAGGCCGCATAACGGGCTTGTAAATTCGGATGACCGACACCCTCGACGCCCCGCTTTTCCGCCCACCGGCCCCCAAGCCACGGACAGAGCCGCTCGGGACCCTGGCCTTCTTGAGAGCCGTCCGCGAAAATCCCATCACCACCTGGATGGAGCAGCATTTCGAGGAACTGGTTCTGGCGGGCGAGGGCACCTTAGGTCATCTGACCGTGGTGCACGACCCGGCCATGATCCGCCACATCCTTGTCGAGAACGCGGCCAATTACCGGAAAGACGACCTTCAGATCCGTATCCTCGCTCCAGGTCTGGGGCGCGGTCTCATTACCGCCGAGGGAGAGGAGTGGAAGCTTCAGCGGCGCACCATTGCGCCGCTCTTTACGCCTCGCAATGTCGGCAGCTTCTTCCCCGCCATGGCCGAGGCGGCAGAGCGTCTCGTCAGGCGCTGGCGAAGACGCTCGGAGGGCCGCGTGGTCGATGCCTCGCTGGAAATGACCCGCGTGACGCTCGATGTGCTGGAACGGACGATCTTTACCCATGGTGTGCCGCAGGACCCGGACGCCCTCGGACGGGCCATCACGCGCTATTTCAACAGTCTGGGGCAGGTTGATCCTCTCGATATCTTCGGCTTTCCGGAGTGGATTCCGAGAATCGGCCGCTGGCGTGCCAGACCGGCCATTCGCTTCTTCGAAGAAACGGTCAACGAACTCATCACGGCCCGAAAGGCGCTACTCGCCCGCGGTGAGCCTGCCCCGCGGGATCTGCTGACCCTTCTCCTGGAGGCCTCCGATCCTGAAACAGGCAAAGGGCGGAGCGATATCGAGGTGCGGGCGAATATCGTGACCTTCATCGGGGCGGGGCACGAGACGACCGCCAACGCCCTCTCATGGTCGCTTTATCTGCTGTCCCAGGATGAGCGGGCCCGCGCCAGGATCGAGCAGGAGGTGGATGACGTTCTGGGACAGGGGCCCCTTGAGCCGCATCATCTCGAACGGCTCATCTATACGCGCGCGGTCATCGACGAGGCGATCCGTCTTTACCCGCCTGCACCTTACATGAGCCGGGCCGCGATCCAGGACGATCGGATCGGGGATGTGCATATTCCGGCCGGGTCAATGGTGGCGATCTCGCCTTATGTTCTTCATCGGCATCGGAAGCTGTGGGATCAGCCCGACGCTTTCAGGCCCGAGCGCTTCCTGCCGGAAGAGCGGAGCCGCATCGACCGCTTCGCCTACCTGCCTTTTGGAGCCGGTCCTCGAGTCTGCATCGGTGCGAGCTTCTCGCTGCAGGAAGCGGTCATCGTGCTGGCCACTATCGTCCGGGCGGTACGGCTCGATCTTGTCGAAGGGCATGAGGTAATGCCCCTGCAGAGAATTACCTTAAGACCGCGGGGCGGTCTGCCGATGCGACTGACGCATCGCTCGCGTTGAGCGACAGCGAACATGACAGCTAATCGTACATCGCTGGCATTCCCGGCCGGAGAGGGCGAAAGCCATCGGAGGGGCGGGGAATCCACTGAACCCGCAGGGCCATGGGCCCCCCGGTCCTGGCGGACGGCCGGGGATGACACGGGCGGGTGAGGTCGGTGGTGTCAAAGAGCCTGCGGGCGCGCGGAAACGTCCTCGCGGCGTGTCGGCCCGAGGGTGAGCGGTCGAGGGGAGGCGCGAGGAAGCGGTCCGGCTCGATCTGTGAGGTGTGTGAAGAGCCAGGCGGCTCCTCGCGCACGGTTCTTTTAGGCGGACAGGCGGCACCGGCTCCGTCAACCGCCGCAAGCGGACACCGCAGCGGTCGCGTCTCGACCTGCGGGCGGCTTGTGACCGATCCGAGCCCGACTTGCACAGCCTGGGCCTCCCGTCACCGGAGGCTGCGTTCACCTCCCGCACGGGACCGCTCCCGACCCCGCAGTCACGACGCCTCGCGAGCGCGCCCCCGGCAGGTCAGGACAGATGCAACATAGTTCAGACCAGGACTGCAGTCAAGAACAAAGCGAGAACATTCTCCGGCGCAATCCAGCTCACTCTCTGTCATCCCCGGCCTTGGGCCGGTGATCTCGATCTTCTGAGGCGCAGCGCTCTCCTAATCGGGATGGCCGGGACACGCCCGGCCATGACGCGGCTGGTCCCGGAGCACGTCCGGGATCGCCGACGGCAGGGCGTCGGAGCCGTATCGGAAGAGGGTCAGTTCTTCTTGCGGAAGGCGTCGAGGCTCACGACCTCGGCGGTGCCGGAGGAATTGGCGTCCGCCGCTTCCGGCTTGGAAGCAGGAACTGCTTCGGTCTGCTCGACCTTGGTGACCGGGGGCTTCGCGGGAGCAGACTTTTTCTCCGCGGCGGGCGGGGCTTTTCGGGGCTGCTTCAGCTCCACGGGCTCGGAGCCGCGCACGGGCTGCGGCGCCGGCGGAGCCTCGGCAATCTCGTCTTCCTCCTCGTCCTGGCCGTCGAACTTCAAGCCGAACTGGACGGAGGGGTCAAAGAAGCCGGTGAGCGCATCGAAGGGGATGAGCAGCCGCTCGGGAACGCCGGAGAAGGAGAGGCCCACCTCGAAGGTGTGCTCGGTGACGTTCAGGTCCCAGAACTGATGCTGAAGGACAATGGTCATCTCCTGAGGATATTTTTCGCGCAGGCGGTTTGAGAGCCGAACGCCGGGATAATCCGTCTGGAAGGAGATGTAGAAATGGTGCTCGCCCGGGAGGCCGTCCTTGCCTGCATCGATCAGCACTTTGCGCACGACGCCCTTCAGCGCGTCCTGCACCAGAAGATCGTAGCGGATCAGGTCTTTGCCAGCCATAGGCGATCCCTATTCAGAAACAAAAGTGGAGGCTTCTGTTGCCAGGTGCCTCCGAACCCCGCCTAACGGTGCTACCCGCTAGGGCTTTGAGTCGGCTTTAGGGACTGCTTAAGCAGCCACTGCAACCGGAGCATAGTTGTCGTTGGCAACTATTGAATCGGCCCGATATCGGCGGAACCATGCCGAGCGAAAGTCTATCCTTTACGCCCTCGTCGATCCTATTTCGCCCCCGCCGAAACCCAGGCTCAGCCTGGGCTTTGGTGGAGGCGCCGGGTACCGCCCCCGGGTCCGATGGGTTTATTCCGATAGCCGTTTATCGCCGTAGCCGGTCTCGCGACCGGCAGGGTCAATATAAGGATGGCGGATGGAATTTGAAAGGGTGTGTGCGGTCGGATCGGCCAGGAAAAGCGCCCTGAAAAATCCGGGAGCGCGGCGTTCCGGCTGCTCGTTTGCCAAAATTAAATGATTCACAGGAATAGAGAATTCCCGACTCGGAGGGGCGGGTCCGCTGGCCTATGATGAGGGGAGGAGCGCTCCATGCAAGCCTATCACGATCTTCTCCGCCGCATCATGGATGAGGGCGTCCGCAAGGACGACCGGACCGGAACCGGGACGATATCCGTCTTCGGCCATCAGATGCGTTTCGATCTCAGTCAGGGCTTCCCGCTCGTCACCACCAAGAAGCTTCACCTGCGGTCGATCATTCATGAACTGCTCTGGTTCCTGAAGGGCGATACCAACATCCGGTATCTCAAGGAGAACGGCGTCTCGATCTGGGACGAATGGGCCGACGAGAACGGCGATCTCGGCCCCGTCTACGGCAAGCAGTGGCGCTCCTGGGCGAAGCCAGACGGCGGCACCGTCGATCAGATCAAATGGGTTCTCGACGAGATCCGCCGTAATCCCGATTCCCGTCGTCTCATCGTCTCCGCCTGGAACCCGGCGGATCTCGATAAGATGGCGCTCGCGCCCTGCCACTGCCTGTTCCAGTTCTACGTGGCGGAGGGACGATTGTCCTGCCAGCTCTACCAGCGCTCGGCGGACGTGTTCCTCGGCGTGCCGTTCAACATCGCTTCTTATGCGCTGCTCACGCATATGATGGCGCAGGCGACAGGGCTGCAGCCAGGCGATTTCGTGCATTCCTTCGGCGATGCGCATCTCTACTTGAATCATCTGGAGCAGGCGCGCCTGCAGCTCTCGCGCGAGCCGCGCGCTCTGCCGAAGCTGAGGCTCAATCCGGCTGTGCGGTCGCTGTTCGATTTCACCTTCGATGACATCGCCATCGAGGGCTACGATCCGCATCCTGCCATCAGGGCTCCTGTTGCGGTTTGACGTGCATGAACAGGCGCGAGGCTATCGAGGGTGCCGTCCGGGTTCTGGCTCCGCGAATCCCGAAGCACGAGTTCGAGTCCGTGACGGATCAT
Source organism: Microvirga medicaginis (assembly GCF_052658925.1). Classification (NCBI taxonomy): domain Bacteria; kingdom Pseudomonadati; phylum Pseudomonadota; class Alphaproteobacteria; order Hyphomicrobiales; family Methylobacteriaceae; genus Microvirga; species Microvirga medicaginis. The sequence continues at coordinate 25,359 of NZ_JBQWEL010000010.1, forward strand.
GCCCTCGGCAGCCGCGGCCTCCACACGGCTTCGCCCGAGACGGCGGCGTGGCTCTCGATCACCTCGTATATCCGCCACAGGTTCACTGATTACGACAACCTGCTCGATGAAGGTTACGATGTGGAAAGCGCCCGCTTCTTCGTGCTCGACGACATGAATGCCATTCTCGAGGAATGGGGGTCGCCGCGCCGTGTCCTCGCTGAGGACGAAGCGGATTGAATCCACGACGATTTCGAATTTCAGTACAAGCCCAATGACACTTGCCCAATGACACTTGCTATCCGCAAAGCTGAAGAGCGCGACGCGCCGCTCATCGTCTCCTTGATCCGGGAGCTCGCCGAATACGAGCGGCTGGCGCACGAAGTCGAGGTGACCGAGGGCGATATGGCGAAGGCGCTGTTCGGATCGAACCCGCGCGTATTTGCGGATATCGCCGAATGGGAGGGGAGACCTGCAGGCTTCGCCCTGTGGTTCTACAATTTCTCCACCTTCCGTGGGCGTCAGGGCATTTATCTGGAGGATCTCTTCGTCCGGCCGGAGTTCCGATCGAAGGGCATCGGTAAGGCGCTGCTGAAGCATCTCGCGCAGCGCTGCATCGACGAGAACCTGCCGCGTCTTGAATGGTGGGTGCTCGACTGGAACGAGCCGGCGCTGAAGTTCTATCGCTCCCTCGGCGCCGTGCCGATGGAGGAATGGACCGTGCAGCGCGTGACGGGCGAGGCGCTCGACAAACTGGCGGAGACGTAATGCCGATCCCTCTCATCCTCGTGGTCGCCGTGGCCGAGAACGGCGTCATCGGACGCAACAACCAGTTGCTCTGGCGCCTTCGCACGGACCTGAAGCGGTTCCGGGAGCTCACCATCGCCAAACCCCTGATCATGGGGCGCAAGACTTTTGAATCCATCGGCAAGCCGCTGCCGGGGCGTGAGACCATCGTGCTCACGCGCCATGCCGACTTCTCCGTCCCGGGCATTCATGTCGTCCACAGCTGGGACGAGGCCGTGGCCAAGGGGAAGGAACTTGCCAAAGCGATGGGAGCCAATGCCGTTGCTGTCGTAGGAGGGGCCGAAATTTATAAAATGGCCCTGCCGCATGTGCAGAAAATATACCTCACCGAGGTGGCTGCGGCACCGGAGGGGGATGCATTCTTCCCGTCTATCGACCGTTCACAGTTTAGCGAAACGGCCCGGATTGCGCATCCCAAGGGGCCGGACGACGAGCATCCGTTTACCTTTATTGATCTCGAAAGGCGCTCCTGACTTGCCTAAGGTTGACGAACGGCTCTTGAATCCCCAATTCGCAGGCTTGACAGGCGGAAAAGGCAAAATCCAAAACGGTCTTTAAATTCCCATCGGCTTCCAGCCGGTCTTTTCAGAGTGAGGAAAGGCGTCCTATGCCTTGGAGTAACCAAAGCGGCGGCGGTGGCCCCTGGGGGCAGCGCGGCGGATCAGGCGGCAAGAGCCCTTGGGGCTCCGGCGGCCCGCAGGGCAACGGAAACCCGCCCGACCTTGAGGATATCCTGCGTCGCAGCCAGGATCGCCTGAAGGATTTCATCCCCGGCGGCTCCATGGGCGGCAGGGGGCTCATCCTCCTCGTTCTCGGTGTCGTCGCCATCTGGTTGCTGACCGGCTTCTACACGGTCCGGCCCAATGAGGTCGGCATCAACATGATCTTCGGCCAGTACAGCAGCACGAGCGGCGAAGGCCTGCGCTACAACTATCCCTATCCGATCGGCCGGGTGATCAAGCCCAACGTGACCGCGCAGCAACGGGTCGAGGTCGGCTACCGCTCGATGGCGACTGGCCAGGGCCGTGCCCGGGACGTGATCGAGGAAAGCCTGATGCTCACTGGCGACGAGAACATCGTCGACATTGATTTCGATGCGGTCTGGCAGATCAATCCCGCGCGTCCGCAGGATTACGTGTTCAACCTGCAGAACCCCGACGGCACCATCAAGTCCGTCGCCGAAAGCGCCATGCGCGAGGTGATCGGCCGGCGCAATATCCAGGCCATTCTCACCACCGAGCAGGCGAGCATCGCCCAGGAAGTGCGCCAGATCATGCAGGGAGCGCTCGATGCCTATGGCGCAGGCGTGCTGATCAACGTGGTGCAGCTTCAGGCAGCCCGTCCTCCGTCCGAGGTCCAGCAGGCTTTCTTCGACGTGAACGCCGCGCAGCAGGATGCGGTGCGCGTGCAGAACGAGGCTGAGACCTTCGCCAGCCGCATCGTTCCCGAAGCGCGAGGCGAAGCCTCCCGCACCATCCAGCAGGCGGAAGCCTATCGCGAGCAGTCCGTCGCCGATGCGAGCGGTCAGGCCGCGCGCTTCCGTCAGGTCTATGAGGAATATCGCAAGGCGCCCGACGTCAGCCGCGAGCGCATGTTCCTTGAGACCATGGAGCGTGTCCTCGGCAGCGTCGACAAGATCATCGTTGATCAGAAGGGACAGGGGGTCGTGCCTTTCCTGCCGCTCAACCAAGTGCCGCAATCCCAGAACAGCCCCTCCACCAGTCCGGGAGCCACGCGATGAACAACTCCGCGCTTCGCACAGGTTTCCTGATCCTTCTGGCTCTGGTTGCCATCGTTCTCTACAGCTCGATCTACATCGTCCAGCAGACGCAATATGCACTCGTGCTGCGCTTTGGTGCCGTGCAGTCCGCGATCTCTGAGCCGGGCTTGAAGTTCAAGATGCCGCTCATCGACAACGTCACCTATTTCGAGAAGCGGGTGCTCGATCTCGATCTGCCGGTTCAGACCGTCCTGTCCGCCGATCGTCAGAACCTCGAGGTCGATGCATTCACGCGCTACCGCATTAACGATCCGCTCCGCTTTTATCAGGCTGTCGGCAACATTGCTCTTGCCAACCAGCGCCTGCAGAGCTTCACTAACTCGGTCATGCGCAATGTCCTTGCCAATGCCTCGCGTGATGCCATCGTTCGCACGGAACGTGGTGGGTTGATGAACCGGATTCAGGAAGACGTGAACCGCCAAGCACGCAGCCTCGGGATCGAGATGATCGACGTGCGCCTCACGCGCGTCGACTTGCCCGCGGCAAACAGTCAGGCCGTCTATCAACGCATGCGCACCGAGCGCGAGCGCGAGGCCGCGGACCTGCGGGCCAACGGACAGCAGCGTGCTCAGACCATCCGGGCCCAGGCTGAGCGCGAGGCCACGATCATTCGTGCCGAAGCCAACCGCAAAGCTGAAGAGCTGCGCGGCCAGGGTGATGCGGATCGCAACCGCATCCTGGCCGAGGCCTTTGGTCAGGATCCCGAGTTTTTCGCCTTCTACCGCTCCATGCAGGCCTACGAGGCAGGCTTGAAGGGAGGCGGCACACGCCTCGTTCTGAGCCCTGACTCAGAGTTCTTCCGCTACTTCAACGGGTCTGCCGGCAGCCCCAATGGAGGCACTCCCTCAACCCCGGCTCCCCAGCCGGCTCCTGCTCAGTAAAAACCTGATGTTGGACTTGATTGCAGCCCTCGGCCTCGCTCTCGCGGTCGAGGGCCTTTTGTTTGCGGCCTTTCCCGACGGAATGCGCCGCGCCATGTACGAGGCCGCGCACAGCCCGAGCGATCAGATGCGACTTGTCGGCATCGTGTCGGCCTTCATCGGCCTTGGCATCATATGGCTGGTGCGCTGGTTTGCTTAAGGCAACGGCCCAGCTTCTGCCGTATTCGCCGCTTGAATGGCGGGCAAGAACGACAATCTATATCTCATTCTCCAAGAGAGGGTTCTCGATGACTCAAGCCACGAATGCGCTGGCGCTCTCCGCCAAAGCATCGGACCCAAAAGTGGATTCCGCTTTTGGGGCAAATCCGATGCTCTCTCCTATTAATCAGCGCATCGTTGATGCGGAATACCGGGACCGCTTTTCGCTAGCGCGGCCTGCTGGGTCCGCACGATGCGCTAAGATGCCGTCTCAGCGCCGCATAAACCGGCTCGCCGCATCCTTCTTTGCGGTCGTGACGTTTGTCGCGGCTGCCATGCCGCTCCCTGCCTTAGCCCGCTCGGCACCCGAGTCCTTTGCCGATCTGGCAGAGGAGGTGACCGGCGCCGTGGTCAACATTTCGGCTTCGACCACCGTCGAGGCCCGCAACCGCACCCTGCCTCAGCTGCCGCCTGGAACCCCCTTCGAGGACCTCTTCGAGGAATTTTTCAACCGTCGCGGTCAGGGCAACGGCGACAACACGCCTCCGCGTCCGCGCAGCTCGAACTCTCTGGGCTCCGGTTTCGTGATCGATCCCTCGGGCATCGTGGTCACGAACAATCACGTGATCGGCGATGCCAACGACATCAGCGTGATCTTCTCCGACGGCACGCGCCTCAAGGCCGAGATCGTGGGCAAGGATTCCAAGGTCGACCTCGCGGTGCTGCGCGTGAAATCCGACAAGCCCCTCAAGGCTGTGAAATTCGGCGATTCCGATGCCCTTCGCCCCGGTGATTGGGTGATGGCGATCGGCAACCCGTTCGGCCTCGGAGGCTCGGTGACGGCGGGTATCGTGTCGGCTCGCGGCCGCAATATCGAGTCCGGCCCCTATGACAACTACATTCAGACCGATGCCGCCATCAACAAAGGCAATTCCGGCGGTCCGCTGTTCAACATGAACGGCGAGGTCATCGGCATCAACACCGCCATCCTCTCACCCACGGGCGGCTCGGTCGGTATCGGCTTTGCGGTTCCGGCTTCCACGGCTGTCCCGATCATCGATCAGCTGCGAGAATTCGGCGAGACCCGTCGCGGTTGGCTGGGCGTGCGCATCCAGAATGTGGATGACGCCACCGCCGAAGCCTTGAGCCTCGGCTCGGCCCGTGGTGCTCTGATCGCCGGTGTCGACGAAAAAGGTCCCGCCAAGCCGGCCGGTCTTGATGTCGGCGACGTGATCGTCAAGTTCGATCACAAGGACGTGAAGGATTCCCGCGACCTGCCGCGCATCGTCGCCTCTACGCCCGTCGGCAAGGAGGTCGATGTCACCATCGTGCGCAAGGGTCAGGAGATGACCAAGAAGGTGACCCTGGGCCGCCTCGAAGACGGTGAAAAGCAGGCCAGCCTGCAGCAGCCGCCTGCGGAAGCCCCGACCGTCACGCGCCAGGCTCTCGGCCTCAGCATGTCCGGCATGACGGATGAGCTGCGCCGCCGCTTCAGCCTCAAGGATGACCTGAAGGGTGTGGTCATCACCCGTGTCGATCCGAACTCCTCGGCCTCCGACAAGCGGATCCAGGCCGGCGAGGTGATCGTCGAGGTGAATCAGGAGCCGGTGGCGAGCCCGGCCGACGTCACCAAAAAGATCGACGACTTGAAGGCTCAAGGGCGCAAGTCTGCGCTGCTCCTGGTCGCCAATCCTCAGGGCGAAGTTCGCTTCGTGGCATTGTCTATCGAGTAGCCACCGAAAAATCTCTTATGAAAGGCGGCTCCGGCCGCCTTTTTCATGACGCAATGTTCTAAATAAAGAACGTTTTGGTTGACATAGCGTCCGCCATGGAGGCATCTGGAGGCCATTGCCTCCTCAACGAGCCTTGAGCCGCTCGCGAATCCAGCGATGACCTTCGATGACCCAGAACATCTTCCCCGTACCCGCCAGCCTGCAAGCATCGGCTCACGTGAACGCCGAGGCTTATGAGAGGCTCTATCGGCAATCCATTGACGATCCGGAGACATTCTGGCGGGAGCAGGCGCAGATCCTTGACTGGTCGAAGCCGTTCACGCAGGTGCAAAACACGCATTACTCGCCCGAGGATGTCGTCATCGAATGGTTCGCCGATGGCCGACTGAACGCGTCTTACAACTGCCTGGATCGCCACGCAGCCACCCGCGGGAATGATGCTGCGATCCTTTGGGAGGGCGATACGCCGGGCGAGACGAAGCGGATCACATGGAGCGCACTTCACGGCGAGGTCTCCCGTCTCGCAAATGCGCTGAAAAAGCTCGGCGTGAAGAAGGGCGATTTCGTCAGCGTTTATCTGCCGGTCGTTCATCAATCGATTGCCGCGATGCTCGCCTGTGCACGCATCGGTGCTGTCCATTCGGTCGTCTTCAGCGGCTTCTCGTCGGAGGCGCTTCAAGGGCGCATCGGGGATTGCCGCTCGCGCGTTCTCATCACGGCCGATGAAGGCATGCGCGGCGGCAAGTATGTTCCGCTGAAGAAGAATGCGGATGCGGCTCTCGAGAATCTTCCCTTCGTCGAGCATGTGCTCGTGGTTCGCCGCACGGGACGCGATGTTCCCATGAAGGCCGGACGTGACCGCTGGTACGATGAGGCTCTGGCGGAAGCGTCGGATACCTGCGAGCCGGTGGAGGTGAGTGCGGAAGATCCGCTCTTCATTCTCTATACCTCCGGTTCTACGGGAAAGCCGAAGGGCATGCTGCACACGACCGGCGGCTATCTCGTGCATGCGGCATCGAGCTTCAAGGCGATGTTCGACTATCACCCCGGCGACATCCACTTCTGCACGGCGGATGTGGGTTGGGTGACGGCGCATACCTATCTGATCTACGGACCCCTTGCGAACGGGGCGACCATCGTGCTCTTCGAGGGCGTGCCCACATGGCCCGATGCGTCGCGCTGGTGGCAGATCATCGAGCAGTACAAGGTCAGTATCTTCTACACGGCGCCGACAGCCATTCGGTCGCTCATGCGCGAAGGCGAGGGGCCGGTGCGCAAGCACGATCTTTCGTCGCTGAAGATCATGGGCTCCGTAGGCGAGCCGATCAACCCGGAAGCCTGGCTCTGGTATCATGAAGTTGTCGGTAGTGGGCGCTGCCCGATCGTCGACACCTATTGGCAGACGGAAACGGGCGCGGTCCTGCTGTGCCCGCTGCCGGGTGCGATGGCGTTGAAGCCGGGCTCCGCGACGAAGCCGTTCTTCGGCGTACGTCCTGCATTGCTGGGCAACGACGGTAAGACCGTCGACGGCGAGGGGGCAGGAGGCTTGTGCTTTGCCGATTCTTGGCCGGGACAGGCGCGCACGATTCATGGCGACCGCGAGCGCTTCCTGAAAACGTACTTCAGCACCTATCCCGGCTTCTACTTCACCGGCGATGGCGCGCGTCGGGATGCGGATGGCTATTACTGGATCACCGGCCGTCTGGACGATGTGATCAACGTCTCCGGTCATCGCCTCGGGACGGTCGAGGTGGAAGCGGCTCTCGCTTCACATCCGTCTGTGGCAGAAGCTGCCGTCGTGGGCTTTCCGCACGAGATCAAGGGGCAGGGCATCTTCGCCTTCGTGACGCTGAAGGAAGGCGTCGCCGAAAGCCAGGAATTGCAGCGTGATCTCGTTCAGATCGTTCGCACCCGCATCGGCCCCATCGCGACGCCCGATCGCATCGAGTGGGCAGCGCAATTGCCGAAGAACCGCTCCGGGAAGATCCTGCGCCGCATCCTCACGCGCATCGCTGCTGGTGATTTTGAGAACCATGGCGACACGTCGACCGTGGCCGATCCCACCGTGGTGGCGGATATCGTGAGGCGGATTCAGGTCCAGCAAGCCTGACCGCCATACCTTTGTCATAAAAGTCATAGCTCATCAGGATAGGTTGGTCGCCGGAGACTCCGCACGGATCCCGCCTCCGGCAATCCGACGCCAGTCTCGTCCAGTTCAGTATCCCAGTCAGTTCAGTGCAAACCCAATGAGGCACAGCCGCTGGCCATGACGGCCGAGCGTGCGAATGAGCTGCCCGCGTTCCACAAAAAGGGGTATCAGGAGCAGAGCTATGAGTACGGTCACGACAAGAGACGGCGCGGATATTTTCTACAAGGACTGGGGCGACGGTCAGCCCATCGTCTTCTCTCACGGGTGGCCGCTGAGTGCGGATGCCTGGGATGCGCAGATGCTCTTCTTCGGAGAGCGGGGATATCGCGTCATCGCGCATGATCGGCGCGGGCATGGTCGCTCGAGCCAGATCTGGACCGGCAACGACATGGACACCTATGCGGATGATCTCGCCGCCGTGATCGACCATCTGAACCTTCGGGATGCCGTGCTCGTCGGGCACTCGACAGGCGGAGGCGAAGTCACACGCTATCTCGGTCGTCATGGAACGCAGCGCATCGCCAAGGCCGTGCTGGTGGGCGCGATCCCGCCACTGATGCTCAAGACGGATGCCAATCCAAACGGAACACCGCTTGAGGTCTTCGACGACATTCGAAAGAACACCTATCTCAACCGACCCCAATTCTTCTACGATCTCACGATGCCCTTCTATGGCTTCAATCGAGAGGGAGCGGCTGTTCACGAAGGCCTTCGCATGGCCTTCTGGCTGCAGGGCATGCAGGCCGGTATCAAGTCGGCCTATGATTGCATCAAGCAGTTTTCCGAGACCGACCTCACGGAAGATCTGAAGAAAATCGATGTGCCGACGCTGATCATCCATGGTGATGACGATCAGATCGTGCCGATCGCGGCATCGGCCATGCTCTCATCCAAGATCGTGCCGAATGCGACGCTGAAGGTCTATCCGGGAGGAGCGCACGGTCTGGCGCAGATCCAGGTCGAGCAGTTCAACAACGATCTGCTCGCCTTCATTCAAAAATAGTGCAGGCGTTGCGGCGCCTGGATTTTTCTTAGACCGGCGTCGCAACGATCTCCTCTGTCCGGTATCCCTGTACATAGAGAAGCGCCGTCAGATCCGCATGATCGATGCGCGCGTGAGCGGCGGCGGCCACGGCGGGCTTTGCCCGGAAGGCAACGCCGAGCCCTGCTTCGCCCAGCATGGCGAGATCGTTCGCGCCATCGCCCACGGCCATGGTCTCGTGGTGCGCGAGCTTGAAATGCTCCCGCAGCTCGATGAGCGTCGCGAGCTTCGCCTCGCGGCCCAGGATCGGCTCTTCCACGAGACCGGCGAGCTTCTCCCCTTCGACGATCAGGTGGTTGGACCGGTGCTCGTTGAAGCCGACCATCGCAGCGACCGGGCCGGTGAAAAGGGTGAAGCCGCCGGAGACGAGGCAGGTATAGCCGCCATTGGCTCGAATGGTCTGGACCAGGGCGCGGCCGCCGGGCGTCAGGGTGATGTGCTTCTCGATGATCTCGTCGACGACGCCGACGGGCAGGTTCTTCAAGAGCGCCACGCGTTCACGGAGCGCCGGCTCGAAGGCGATCTCGCCGCGCATGGCGCGCTCGGTGATTTCCGAAACCTCGCGTTTAAGGCCCACGTAATCGGCGAGCTCGTCGATGCATTCCTGGCCGATCATGGTGGAATCCATATCCGCCAGGAACAGGCGCTTGCGGCGGACTCCTAAGGGCTGCACGACGATATCGACGGGCTGTCCCTCAAGGGCCGCGCGGAGGTCTGCCTCGACGGTCTTGGCCTCGGCAGGGGTGGGAAGGATCAGGTCCGCTGCGATTCCCCTTGCCAGAATGGTGCGTTCCGTCTCATGACCAAGCGCGCGCGCCGCCATGCCTAAGAGGTCGTCCGTGACGACCGGCTGGGATGGGTTGGCGATCAGGGTCGCAACGAGGGATTCTTGAGAAGACGCCATGGGGAGACCGGGCTGTGAGTGGATTTGAGATCGGCGCCGTTCTCATTGCAGGACCGACCGCATCAGGCAAGTCCGCTCTGGGCATCAAATTGGCTCAAAGCCTCGACGGCGTGGTGATCAATGCCGATTCCATGCAGGTCTATCGCGACCTGCGGGTGATCACGGCCCGCCCGACGCCCGAAGAGGAGGCCCAGGCCCCCCACCGCCTCTACGGCCACGTAGATGCCGCCGTGAACTTTTCCGTGGGTCGCTATGTCGCCGATGCCGTCCAGGTCCTGGGGGAGATCCGAGGTCGAAAGCTGCCGATCTTCGTGGGCGGGACCGGGCTCTACTTCAAGGCGCTGACCGAGGGCCTCTCGGATATTCCGCCGGTGCCGGAAAAAATCCGCGAAGAGGTGCGCCGGGAAAGCGAGGGGCTGGAGACGCCCGAGCTTCACCGCCTGCTGTCGGAACGCGACCCCGAAACGGCAGGCACCTTGCGCCCCTCGGATCGGCTGCGGGTGCAGCGGGCGCTCGAAATCTTCGCGGCCACAGGGCAACCGCTCGTCTCCTTCCACGGAGCCCGCCAGCCAGGGCCGCTGAACGACGTGCCCGTCATCAAACTCTTCCTGGCCCCCGAGCGGGAGGAACTGCGCAGTCGCATCGACCAGCGGTTCCTCGCCATGATGGAGCAGGGCGCGCTCGATGAAGTGAAAGCGTTGGGCGAACGAAACCTCGACCCGATGCTCCCCGCCATGCGGGCGCACGGTGTGCCGGGCTTGCTCAGCTGTCTGCGGGGCGAGATCTCTCTCGACGAGGCCGTCGCCAAGGGGCAGGGCGACACGCGCCGCTACGCCAAGCGCCAATTCACCTGGTTCCGCCATCAGCTGCCGGATTGGCAATGGGTGGAGCCCGAGAGGGGATACGAGGTGGTGATGACGGGCCTCAATGCCCTGAGACGCCCGTGAACATCTGGTAAAAGGTGATGAAGATCTCGAACACGATCAGGAGCACGATGATCAGTTCGAGACGTAAGGAGCGCTCCGTGTCGATGATGTCGGTGAGCGCCTGGGCCGTATCACCCAATACTTCGAGCTTTCGGTGAAGTGCGGCGGCGCGCTCTTTCAGCTCGTATTCGTCCTCGAGACGTGCATAGAGACGTTCGAGATCGGGCCGGTCCCACAGAACGTCCGGCTTTTCCTCCACGGCCACGCGCCCTGACATGCGCTGGCGCACGAGCAGAGCGCGGCCCACATGCTTGAGGATCTTGCGGCGATCACGGGGGCGACGTCCTTTTGCCGCCAGATGCTCGACGGAGGGCTCCACCAGCTCGAAGGCGGCGGTCGCCTCGCGCTCGTCGCGGGCCAGCGTCGCGCTTTTGGAGAGCGCATCGGCAATGACGATCAGCCGCTCCGTGGAAAGCTGCTTGATATAGATCGGGCCGCCCGGCGGGATCTGGTCGTCCCGGTCCGGCGAGATCTCGATAATCGCGGTCTCCTCCTCGTGGCGCGCGAACTCCCCCTGGATGCGCTGGCGCAGACCCCGGATGACCTCATCCTCCTCCAGGGGCGTGAGGCCCACCAGAACGGCCACGCCATAGCGGAACAGGGCCACGAAGCCATCCTGGCCGGCCCGGAAGGCGAGGGGGGTGGTGGACAGAACATCGCTGCGCTCGAGCCCTGTCACGTCGAGACGATCGCCCAAGAGGAGGGCGCGGGCGGTCAGGCGTTGATTCTGCATCGGAACGCCGGTCGAGGAGATGGTATCGGTCATGGTCATACGACTAAAATAGGACGCGCACCTTAAAAGCCACGCTGCGATCTGCCAATCTGGCCCGCTTGACCGAATGAAAGGGATCAGATAGCGTCTGCGCAACTTTTGAACCGAGAGCTGCCCAAATGCGCAAGCTTATTCTCGTAGTACGAGCGCCATCGACGGAGCGGGACTGATCCCCGCAGGTCCGGCGATGGCGCACAGGCCCCCTCAGGGGCCTTTTTTATTGCCCGAAACACCAGAACAACGCAGACAAACACAAGCAGACCCGACGGAGATAAGGACCATGAGCGAGACGATGACCGGAGCCGAAATGGTGATCCGAGCCCTGCAGGACCAGGGAGTCGAGCATGTTTTCGGTTATCCGGGCGGAGCGGTTCTTCCCATTTACGATGCGCTCTTTCACCAGGAGAAGGTGCGCCACGTTCTCGTCCGTCACGAGCAGGGTGCGGTTCACGCTGCGGAAGGCTATGCGCGCTCCTCGGGCAAGCCGGGCGTGGTGCTGGTGACCTCGGGCCCCGGCGCGACGAATGCCGTCACCGGTCTCGCTGATGCGATGATGGACTCGATCCCGCTGGTCTGCATCACCGGTCAGGTGCCGACCCATCTCATCGGTTCCGACGCATTCCAGGAATGCGACACGGTCGGCATCACGCGCCATTGCACGAAGCACAACTATCTCGTCAAATCCATCGAGGACCTGCCGCGCGTCCTGCACGAGGCCTTCTACGTGGCGCAGAACGGCCGCCCCGGCCCGGTGGTGGTGGACCTGCCGAAGGACATCCAGTTCAAGGCCGGCAACTACGTTCGTCCCACCAACAACCAGCACAAGACCTATCGCCCGACCGTGAAGGGCGACATGGACCACATTCGCGCCGCCGTCGAGCTGATGGCGAATGCGAAGCGCCCCGTCTTCTACACGGGCGGTGGTGTCATCAATTCCGGCCTGCATGCCTCGGAGCTGCTGCGCGAACTCGTGCGCCTCACGGGCTTCCCCATCACCTCGACCCTGATGGGCCTCGGCGCCTATCCGGCTTCCGACAGGCAGTGGCTCGGCATGCTCGGCATGCACGGTACCTACGAGGCCAATCTCGCGATGCACGAATGCGATGTGATGATCAACATCGGCGCACGTTTCGATGACCGCATCACGGGTCGCCTCGACGCGTTCTCTCCGTATTCCAAGCGCATTCACGTGGACATCGACCCGTCCTCCATCAACAAGACCGTGAAGGTGGACATCCCGATCGTCGGCGATTGCGCGCATGTGCTTGAAGACATGGTGCGTCTGTGGCGCCAGGGCGCGCACCAGGCGGACAAGATGGAGCTGAAGGAGTGGTGGAGCAAGATCGAGGGCTGGCGCGCACGCAACTGCCTCGCCTACAAGAACTCGAAGGAAACCATCAAGCCGCAATACGCGATCCAGCGTCTTTACGAACTCACCAAGGATCGTGCGCCTTATGTCACGACTGAAGTCGGTCAGCACCAGATGTGGGCGGCGCAGTACTTCAAGTTCGAGGATCCAAACCATTGGATGACCTCCGGCGGTCACGGCACCATGGGCTACGGCCTGCCGGCGGCGGTCGGCACGCAGCTCGCCCATCCCGACGCTCTCGTCATCGACATCGCAGGAGAAGCCTCGATCCAGATGATGCTGCAGGAGATGTCGACGGCGCTGCAGTACAACCTGCCGATCAAGGTGTTCATCCTCAACAACGAGTACATGGGCATGGTGCGCCAGTGGCAGGAGCTGTTGCATGGCGGCCGCTACTCGCAGAGCTATTCGGAATCGCTGCCTGATTTCGTGAAGCTCGCGGAGGCCTATGGCGGTGTCGGCATCCGCTGCGACAACCCGGCGGAGCTCGATGCGAAGATCATGGAGATGATCAACGTGAACCGTCCGGTGATCTTCGACTGCATCGTCGACAAGACGGAAAACTGCTTCCCGATGATCCCGTCGGGCAAGGCCCATAACGAGATGCTGCTGAATGACTATCTCGGCGAGACCGGTGCCGATATCGGCTCCGTGATCGACGAGAAGGGCAAGATGCTGGTGTGATCGGAAAGAGTAAACATATGCCCACCCTCGTCATTGCCAACAAGTGCTACTCGTCCTGGTCGCTGCGTCCCTGGCTGCTGATGAAGCAGCTGGGCGTCGCCTTCGACGAGATCACGATTCCGCTCGACCTGCCGGATACGAAGGAGAAGGTGCTCAGGCACTCTCCCGCCGGAAAAGTACCGATCCTCATCGATGGTGATGTGACCGTGTGGGAGAGCATCAGCATCATGGAATATGTGGGCGATGCCTTCGGTGCTCCTGTGTGGCCCGAGGATCGCAAGGCTCGCGCCATGGCACGTTCCGTCGCGGCGGAGATGCACGCCGGCTTCCTCGCTCTGCGCAATGCGTGCCCGATGAATCTGGGCAAGAAGTATGCGCAAAAGGACCGTGGTGAAGCCGTCGCGCGCGACGTGGCGCGTTTCAGTGAAGTGGTGCGGCAGGCGCGTGAGCGTTTCGGGGCGGGCGGGCCGTTCCTCTTCGGCGCGTTCTCGGCGGCGGACGCCATGTATGCACCGCTCGCGACACGCCTCGATACCTATTCTTTTCCTCTCGATGCGCCAACGCGCGCTTATGTCGACACGATCCTCTCGCTTCCCGCTTTCGAGGAATGGCGCGCCGCCGCGCTGAAGGAGACCTGGATCGTCGATGCCGACGAGGTCGATGAAGAAGCGGTCGAAAATTACCGCAAAGCAGCCTGAAACCAGATGACGAAGCCGGACAACGAAAATGCTCCAGATGAAAACCCATTATCCCGATGCGCACCGCGTCGAGCCCGTCAACCGGCACACTCTTGCAGTGGTCGTCGACAACGAACCGGGCGTCCTCGCCCGCATCGCGGGCCTCTTCTCGGGCCGCGGCTACAACATCGAAAGCCTGACCGTGACGGAGACGGAGCACGAGGCGCATATTTCGCGCATCACCATCGTCACGACGGGCACGGACAGCATTATCCAGCAGATCAAGAGCCAACTCGAACGTCTCGTGCCGGTGCATCGCGTGGTCGATCTCACGATGACCGGCGAAGCCGTGGAGCGCGAGCTCTGCCTCGTGAAAGTGGTGGGCAAGGGCGATCACCGCGTGGAAGCGATGCGGCTCGCTTCCGCTTTCGGCGCGCGCACGCTCGACGCGACGCTCACGTCCTTCGTCTACGAGCTGACGGGCACGACCGATGAGGTCGAGCGCTTCATCAAGCTCATGACGGCAGTGGGCCTCGTGGAAGTGTCCCGCACCGGCGTTGCCGCCATGGCACGTGGCGCGGAAGGAATTCTGTGAGGGTTTAACCTCTGAAGTCGCTCTCTTTCAGGAAGGTTTCCTCATCCGGCGTCGTCTCTCTCCCAAGAATGATGTTGCGATGAGGGAAGCGGCCGAAGCGGGCGATGATGTCGTGATGGTGGCGCGCCCATTTGATGGAGTCTTCCTCGCCGAGGGCTTCGTTCAGGGCCACCGAGCGCTCCTGGTGCCGCAAGGACTCGGAGTGCATGAAGGGCAGGTAGAAGAAACGGCGGAGCTCCGGCTCCACCTTGTGGTCGAACCCTCTCTCGATGGCGCGGTCCGCGACCATTAGGGCGACGGGATCGGTCTTGTAGGTCTCGCGCCGTCCCCGGAACATGTTTCGCGGGAACTGATCGAGAAGGAGGATAACGGCGAGCGCACCTTCAGGGGTGAGCTCCCATTCGTTGAGATCGCCCCTCGCGGCGGCCTCATAGGTGGGCATGAAACGGTCCCGGCAGACTTGGTCGAAGACTTCGTCCTTCGAAAACCACTTCTCCGGCCCGGCATTGCGCCAGAAGGCGAGAATTTCATCGGGAGTGGCGAGGCCCTGCATGCGGCTTGTCCTTTCGAGGGGAGAATCGCTTTGAAGCCAATCTAGAGCATTGGAGGGCACTTTGAACTCTCCGGGCTCGGAGCGTTTGTGGGTGAGGCAAGGCTGCCGGATTGGGGCAGTTTCCGCATCTTTCCGACAAACTTCGACTTGTCAGCGCAGTTTTGTTCGCTAAAAGCGGCGCTGGACAAAACAAATGTTGCGCGAAGGCATGGGCCTGACCGCAATGCCATGAAGACCGGGGGACGCCCCCTGAAACACAAGGACCAGAGCATCATGCGCGTGTATTACGATCGCGACGCCGATATCAATCTGATCAAGGGCAAGAAGGTCGCCATCGTCGGCTATGGCAGCCAGGGACATGCCCATACGCTGAACCTGCGCGATTCCGGCGTGAAGGACATCGTCGTGGCGCTGCGCAAGGGCTCTCCCTCCGCGGCCAAGGCCGAGGCCGCCGGCATCCGCGTGATGGAAGTGGCCGAGGCCGCCAAGTGGGCCGATGTGGTCATGATGCTCACCCCGGACGAGCTGCAGGCCGACATCTACCGCGACGAGCTGCACGGCAACATGAAGCAGGGCGCGGCTCTCCTCTTCGCCCACGGCCTCAACGTGCACTTCAACCTCATCGAGCCCCGCAAGGACCTCGACGTGCTCATGGTCGCTCCGAAGGGCCCCGGCCATACCGTGCGTTCCGAGTACCAGCGCGGTGGCGGCGTGCCGACGCTGATCGCCATCCACCAGGACGCCACGGGCAATGCTCATGACATCGCGCTGTCCTACGCTTCCGCCAACGGCGGTGGCCGCGCCGGCATCATCGAAACCACCTTCAAGGAAGAGTGCGAGACCGACCTCTTCGGCGAGCAGGTGGTGCTCTGCGGCGGTCTCGTCGAGCTGATCAAGGCCGGCTTCGAGACCCTCGTCGAGGCGGGCTATGCCCCCGAGATGGCCTATTTCGAGTGCCTGCACGAAGTGAAGCTGATCGTCGACCTCATCTACGAGGGCGGCATCGCCACCATGAACTACTCGATCTCGAATACTGCCGAGTACGGCGAGTACGTCACCGGCCCGCGGATCATTACGCCTGAGACCAAGGCCGAGATGAAGCGCGTTCTGGAGGACATCCAGACCGGCAAGTTCACCCGCGACTGGATGCTCGAGAACAAGGTCAACCAGACCTCGTTCAAGGCCGTGCGCGCCCGCAACGCCGCTCACCCGATCGAGGACGTGGGTGCTCGCCTGCGCGCCATGATGCCGTGGATCAAGGAGAAGGCTCTGGTCGACAAGACCAAGAACTGATCTTGCCAGGAGACGATATTAAGAAGGGGCGGAAGTTTCCGCCCCTTCTTTTTACCTATTTTCAGCGGATCGGAGCGAGTGTCTGGCCACGACTGCCGCCGCAATTGGCATGTAAAGCACCGGCATTACTGCTGGTTGGTTTTGGTGTTTGCGGCCTTGTTGTTGTCCTGCTTGCCGGGATCCATGCGATTCTTCATGGTGCCGCCCGAGCCGCGGATGTGAGTGCCGGGGTGCTTCTTGCTCTCAGCGGAGTTGTCGCCGCTCATCTTGCCTTTGCCCATGGGAAACCTCCATTTGGTATGGGAGGTTAATGAGCCTTGCCTGACCCGGTTCCCGGAAAAACCTTACCAGAGCAGGGAATGGGCCAGCCCAGCCCCAGGCGCAAAGAGGACAAAAGCCCAGACCGAGGCTGACGCCATGTTGGCAGCCTGGAAGAGCACGCGCGGCATCATGAAGATGCCGGCGATCAGCGGGAGGACCGCGCGGGTGGGACCGAAGAAACGGCCCAGGAACATGGCCCAGGGGCCGAAACGCTGGAAGAAGAATTCGCCTCTTTCGATCATGTCCGGGTTTCGCGAGAGGGGCCAGATGCCATAGGCCCGCTTCTTGACCTTGAAGCCGAGTTCGTAAGACATCCAGGCGCTCACGAAGGCTCCTGCCGCAGCGCCGAGCCAGACCTGCCAGAATGGGACATCAGCTGCCGCCAGCGCAAAGCCCACCGCCACGAGAATGGTGATCATAGGCAGGATCAGCGAGATAAGGGCGAAGGATTCCCCAAAGGTCATCAAGCCTACGATCAAGGGTGCATAGGATTGGTGCACTCGGATGAACTCCAGGACGGCATTGGTGATGGTTTCCAGATTCACGCCAATATCCCTTTCATGCTGCTATCCCTTTCATGCTGCGCTTGTAACGAAGGCCTAAGCCGACGGCCACAGGGGGCATGTTTCCTCCTCGTGATGAAAAAGATCACATCCCCTGATTTGATGCTGGATCGGCGATGCGCTAACCCAGGAAGCAGAAGGGGCCAAAACCATGAACGTTCTCTCGATCCAATCCCATGTTGCCTATGGTCATGTGGGCAACGCATCCGCCGTCTTTCCCATGCAGCGACTGGGTGTCGAGGTCTGGCCCATCCATACGGTGCAGTTTTCCAACCACACGGGTTATGGCTCCTGGAAGGGCCGGGTCTTCGACGGGCCTGCCATCGAGGAGCTGGTCGACGGCATTGCCGAGCGCGGCGTGCTGGAGCGCTGCAACGGCGTTCTCTCCGGCTATATGGGCTCGGCCGATATCGGCAATGCGATCCTCTCCGCCGTGGCCCGGGTGCGGGAGCTCAACCCGGAGGCGCTCTATTGCTGCGATCCGGTGATCGGCGATGTGGGGCGCGGCATCTTCGTGCGCCCCGGCATTCCCGAATTCATGCGGGATCAGGCGGTTCCTGCGGCCGATATCATCACGCCTAACCAGTTCGAGCTGAACTATCTCTCAGGACTGCCGACGGAAACCTTGAGAGATGTGAAGCAGGCTGTCTCCGCCGTGCAGCAGCTTGGCCCGAGGGCCGTGCTCGTGACTTCCGTCGAAGCTCAAGAGACACCTGCGGATTCCATCGATCTCATTGCGGGCGAAGGTGGGCGCTTCTGGCGCGTGCGCACGCCTAAGCTCGCGCTCAGCGTGAACGGGGCAGGGGACGCGATCGCGGCCTTGTTCTTCGTTCACTATGCGCGCTCGGGCTCCGCTGCTACGGCACTTGCCGAAGCCTCCGCCTCTGTCTACGGCTTGTTGAAGCGCACGGCGGAGGCGGGGTCCCGCGAGATCCTCACCATCGCGGCGCAGGACGAGTTCGTCTCGCCCACCCATCGTTTCATCGTCGAAGAGGTTTGATCCGCATGGCCCATCGCTTCATCACCCTCGACGTCTTCACATCGGAAGGCTTCACCGGAAATCCCCTGGCCGTCGTTCTCGAGGCAGAGGGGCTCGACGACGCGCGCATGCAGGCCATCGCGAAAGAGTTCAACCTCTCCGAGACCGTCTTCGTCTTCCCGCCGGCTGATCCGCATCAGCGCGCCGATATCCGCATCTTCACGCCCGGACGCGAACTCCCCTTCGCCGGTCACCCCACCGTGGGAACGGCGGTGCTGCTCGCGCTGCTGGATCAGAACGGCCAGCCCGGCGCCGTAGCCTTCGGCCTGAAGGAAAAGGTCGGCATCGTGCCCTGCGTGGCCGAGGTGAAGGATGCCGTGAGCGGGGAGGCCCGTTTCCGCCTGCCGCGCTTGCCGTCGTCGTGGGGCGAGGGCAAGGACACGACAACTTGCGCCTGGGCGATCGGCCTCGATCCCACGGAGATCGGTTTCGATCGGCATGTGCCGAGCCGCCACACGGGTGGTGTGGCTTACGATCTCGTCCCCGTCGCATCGCTCGATGCGCTGGCCCGCGCCAAGCCGCAGGGCGAGGCGTTCGACAAGGCTTTCGCCGACAGCGATCATCCCGCAGCCTATGTCTATACCCGCATGCCGAATGCGGATGGCCTGCGATTCCGTGCCCGCATGTTCGGTCCCGGCATGGGCGTCCTGGAGGATCCGGCCACCGGCTCTGCCGTTGCAGCCTTCGCAGGCGCGCTCATGCAATGCGAGCCGCTCGGAGATGGCGAGCATAACATCGTCATCGAGCAGGGCGTCGAGATGGGCCGTCCGAGCGAGATCTTCCTGCAGATGACCATCAAGAATGGTGCGCTGATTTCCGCCGAGATCGGCGGCAGCGCGGTCATGGTAACCCGTGGCGAGATCATCGCGTGAATCGCGAGGTTCAGATCAGGCGCGTCTCGCGCGTCGAGGCGAGGTGCGTGCCCATGGAATGGGCCTGGGCTGAGCAGAACCGCTCCTTGATCGAGGCGAACTGGAAGCGCCGCACGGCGGACAAGCCGAAGATGTTCAACGGACGGGTTCTGCTGCTCCGCAATGTCGAGTTCGAGCAGGACCAGTGCCGCAACACCTACTTCGAGACGAGCTACGCCGATTTCGTTGCTTGGATCGACAGCGGCTATCCCGACAGGAGCATTGCCAACGGCTTTGCCATGGGCGCGTTGCGGGGATCGGACGGCGCTTTCATCTGCGGCGTCATGGGCGCGCATACCACGAATGCGGGCCGCGTCTATTTCGCGGCGGGGACGCCCGATCTATCAGATCTCAGGCCTGACGGCACTGTCGACCTTGCCTCCAGCCTGACACGCGAGCTGATCGAAGAGACAGGTCTTCAGGAGAACGAGTTCCACGTGGATGACGAGTGGATCATCGTCCAGCGCTGGCCGACCATGGCCCTGCTGCGCATGGTGACTTTGCCGATGACGGCGGAGGAGGGCGCCCGCCTCATCCGCGCCAACATCGCCAAAGACCCCGAGCCCGAATTGCAGGATGTGCGGATCATCCGCCGAGTGGACGACATCGACCCGAAGACGATGCCCCTCTTTCTGCAATCCTTCTTCGAGTGGGTCTTCACTCACAGATAGCCATGACGGGCCTTCGTCGCGCGGACCATGCGCTGGGCCTCGGCATCGCGGCCCGCGGCGCAGGCGGCCTCGGCCTGCCCGATCTCCCGGTCGACGCGGTTGTAGACGGATTGGTTGACATGGCCCATGGCGAGATCGTTGCTCATCACGGCCCGGTAGCGGGCGATCTCGCCCTGGCAGCCGGAGCCGTCCGGCATGCGGAAGCTCGAAGGCGTGACGCTTGTGCCGGCAGGCACCGGGGCAGGGCCCGAGGCGGTCTGGTTGCAGGCGGCGAGCGGCAGGGCCACGAGGCCGGTGAGCCATAAGCCACGGATCGCGTTCGTCATCGAAGGCACCTCATGTTGGGATGGCCTGAACAAAAGCCAAGCTTGCTCTGATCTAGAGCATTTTGACCTCCGGCCAGACCAGGCCTCGGACGATATTTCCTAGACCATCGTCGAGCTTTGGCTTTTCGTTTGTTTCAAGTGCTTGCCATTCCATGAACCTCCCGTTACAAACATGCCCGTTGTTCGCGGGCTGCGCCGCGGTCTTTGGAGGAATGGGCAGCGATGGCAATCGGCTCCCACAGCGCTGGCAAGAACGGCACCGCTTCAGCGGCCGGCCGCGCGCTTCTCCTTGGCCTCCTTCTCCTTAGCCGCCCCTGAGGGTCGGCTGGGCGCTGTCGCCTGGGCTCTCAGGGGTTTTTGGAAGATCTCAAGAACAACCCCGAGCGCATGGCTTAAAGACCCTGGATAGCGCTCCCTCCGAGAAGGACTGACACGATGACCGCTTCCACCACCGGCTCCTCCAAGGACCGCGTATTGATCTTCGACACCACCCTGCGCGACGGCGAGCAATGCCCCGGCGCGACCATGACGCTGGAGGAAAAGCTCGAGGTTGCGGCTTTGCTCGATGCCATGGGCGTCGACATCATCGAGGCGGGCTTCCCCATCGCCTCCAACGGCGACTTCGAGGCCGTGTCTCTCATCGCGCAGCAGGTGAAGAACGCGACCGTCGCCGGTCTCGCCCGCGCCATCTCGGCCGATATCGCCCGGGCCGGCGAGGCCGTGCGCCATGCCAAGAAGCCGCGCATCCACACCTTCGTCTCCACCTCGCCGATCCATCTGGCGCACCAGATGCGCAAGACCGAAGAAGAGGTTTTGGAGATCATCACCACTACGGTGACCCAGGCGCGCAACCTGATCGAGGACATCGAATGGTCGGCCATGGATGCCACGCGTACGCCCATCGATTACCTGTGCCGCTGCGTGGAAGCAGCCATCAAGGCGGGCGCCACCACCATCAACCTGCCGGATACGGTGGGCTATGCAACGCCGGATGAATACCGCGGCATGTTCAGGGCCGTGCGCGAGCGCGTGCCGAATGCGGACAAGGCGATCTTCTCCGCCCATTGCCACAACGATCTGGGCCTCGCGGTTGCGAACTCGCTCGCAGCGTTGGAGGGCGGCGCGCGCCAGATCGAGTGCACCATCAACGGCATCGGCGAGCGTGCAGGCAATGCGGCACTGGAAGAAGTCGTGATGGCCATCAGGACGCGTGGCGACGTGCTGCCCTACGAGACCGGCATCGAAGCAACGATGCTCACACGCGCGTCGAAGCTCGCTTCGGCCGCGACCTCGTTCCCGGTGCAGTACAACAAGGCCATCGTCGGCCGGAACGCCTTCGCGCACGAAAGTGGCATTCACCAGGACGGCATGCTGAAGAATGCGCAGACCTACGAGATCATGACGCCGGAGAGCGTCGGCGTGTCCAAGACCTCGCTCGTCATGGGTAAGCATTCGGGTCGCGCCGCTTTCCGCAACAAGCTGGAAGAGCTGGGCTACCAATTGTCCGATAACCAGTTCCAGGATGCGTTCGAGCGCTTCAAGGATCTGGCCGATCGCAAGAAGCATGTCTACGACGAGGATATTGAGGCGCTGGTCGATCAGAACATCGCCACCGCGCATGACCGCATCAAGCTCGTCTCGCTCCACATCGTCGCCGGAACGCGCGGTCCGCAGCGCGCCACCATGCGCCTGCAGGTCGACGGCAAGACCGTCATCGAGGAGCAGGAGGGCAACGGCCCTGTGGACGCCACCTTCAACGCCATCAAGGCGCTGGTGCCGCATGAGGCCGTGCTGGAGCTCTATCAGGTGCACGCGGTGACGGAAGGCACAGATGCGCAGGCCGAAGTGTCTGTTCGCCTTTCCGCTGATGGCCGCAGCGTGACATCGCGCGCAGCCGATCCCGATACGCTGGTCGCCTCCGCCCAGGCCTATCTCGGTGCGCTCAACAAGCTGTTGAGCCGAGGCGTTCGCCTCCACGCGCAGCACGCGGCAGAGTAAGGGACCTTCCCGTCATGCCCGGCCTCGTGCCGGGCATCCACGTTTAGGCGATGAAGACGTGGATGGCCGCAACACATGCGGCCATGGCGCAAAAGGCTATTCAATTAATCCGGCACCGGGATCGGGCTCTGCGGCTTGATGGTCGAGAGCACGAAGCTGGAGCGGACATCGGCGACGCCGGGCAGAGTGAGGAGCCGATTCATGGTGAACTCGCCGAAGCTCTCGATGTCCCGCGCCACCGCATGGACGATGATGTCCACCTCGCCGGCCAAGGCGTGACAGGCGATCACCTCTTCATAGCCCTTCAGCCGGTCCACGAGCCGGGTTCGCCAACCAGGCTCTGATTGCTCCAGCTTGATGAACACGAAAGCCTCCACTTCGAAGCCGAGGGCCTTGCGGTTCACGAGCGCCCGATAGCCCTCGATGATCCCGTCCTCTTCCAGTGACTTCAGTCGCCGTAAGCAGGGAGAGGCGGCAAGGCCCACCTTCTCGGCCAGAGTGGAGTTGGGAATGCGCCCATCCCCCTGGATGGTACGCAGGATCCGGCGGTCGGAGGGAGACAGGTGACGTTTCATCAAAATTTCACGGATTGAGGCGTTCAGGTCATTTTATGACTGACCGGGCGCTTTTCCAGGAGAGATCCGGCGAACAATGACCTGGAGCGGGTGTTATCCTTGCATGATAAGAATGACGGAGGAAACGCCATGAACACAGCCACCGGCAGCGACGATCCTCGCGATTACATCCGTGATCAGGGCTTTGAGAATTACACCGAGACCGATCACGCCACCTGGAGAACCCTGGCCAAGCGCCAGAGAGAGATTCTGAAGGGCCGCATCGCCGACCAGTTCCTGGAGGGGCTCGACCGCCTCGGCATCGGCGACGAGGGGATCCCCGACTTCCGCGTCATGAACCAGCGCCTCAAGGCGGCGACGGGCTGGGAAGTCAGGGCCGTGCCCGGGCTCATCCCGGATCTCGCCTTTTTCCGCATGCTGGCGAACCGTCAGTTCCCGGCGGGCTTCTGGATCCGCAAACCGGAACAGCTCGATTATATCGAGGAGCCGGATATCTTCCATGACGTGTTCGGCCATGTGCCGCTGATCATGCAGCCGATCTATGCAGATTATCTCGAATCCTACGGTAAGGCAGGGCTCGTGGCCGCCGAGCACGGAGCATTGAAATATCTGGCTCGGCTCTACTGGTACACGGTCGAGTTCGGCCTCGCCCAGACCCCTCAAGGGATGCGCATCGTCGGCGCGGGGATCGCCTCGTCCCCCGGCGAGACGATTTTTGCGCTCGAGAGCCCGTCACCGAACCGTGTTGCCTTCGATCTTGGCCGTGTCATGCGCACTCTCTACCGCATCGATGATTACCAGGAGACCTATTTCGTGCTCGACGGCATCGAAGCTTGGCCGAGCCTGGACATCGACCGGCTGATCCCGCTCTGGAAGGAACTGGAGGGGCAGGGGGAGATCGAGCCCGGGCAAATTCAGCCTGAAGACCGGATTCTGACACAGGGTGACGGCAGTTATCACCGCGCCAAATCGAAATCCGCAGCTTGAGGAAAAAACCTCTCCAAATGGGCTAGACAGGGGCCGTACGGTTTGTTACACGCACGGCCTCTTCAGCGGAGACCGCGCCGCTGAATTCGCTTCGGTGACGGGTGTGTAGCTCAGTTGGTAGAGCAGCTGACTCTTAATCAGCGGGTCCAAGGTTCGAATCCTTGCACACCCACCAAGCAGTCCTCCGAAAATCACTGAACTTCCAAGTGGCTGGAGACGGTGCCATTTCTCAATGGTTTAGCTGGATGCGGGCTGTCTCTCTGCCCCGGTTCTCGGCAGTTGAGCGCTTTCTGTCCGCTTCTTTCGCCGGCGTTTCCTCCTCCGCAAAAAGTACATTTTCTGGGCTCTGAGGAGTGGCTCAACAGAGACCGGTTCGAACCGCGACTGAGACGTGTCTCGACGCCCGGACTTGGTGCTCAAGGTCAGCTTGTCGTGTGCAAGCTGACTGTCTGAAGCCGCGGCTGCACTTCCGCAATTGATCCGAAGCAGGCATTTCCTGCGTATAGCGGCCAGGCCCTTGACACGGACCGCGCGCCAGCTGTCGGCTGGGTTTGTCTGACTAAAATGACGAAAACTCCATTCGGGCGAGCGGGCTCAATGGCCAGCTAAACGAGCGGCAAGTTCTCAAAGTCGACTTGCCACCTCACGTGCTATTGCAAGAGATGACGTCAGCCCAGGACTCTCGATTCCGAAGAGATTGATAAGGCCCGAGATGCCGTGAACCTCCGCGCCATGAATCTCGAAATCTGCGGAAGGTTTCCCTGGCTCCGTTAGCTTGGGTCTGATGCCTGAATATCCCGGAACTAGTGAGCCTCGGGGCAGGTCGGGCCAGTAGTGACGGACCGCCTCTTCGAACTCATGCTGGCGATCCTGCCTGACGTGATAATCGAGCGTATCAATCCATTCGGTGTCAGGTCCGAACCGTGCCTGGCCCGCCATATCGAGGGTGAGATGGACGCCTAGGCCGTGAGCATGAGGGGCAGGATAGATGAGCTGTGAGAAGGGAACCCGGCCTGAGGACATGAAGTAGTTGCCCTTGCAGTAGCGCGTTTCCGGAATATCCTTTGCCGACAGGCCCGTGATCTTTCGTGCAACTATTGAGGCATGAAGGCCGGCGGCATTCACCAGGATTCGGCAGCCGACTTCCACGGGCTCATCGCCTCCGCATTGGACGATGAACACGCCTCCAGCACACTCGGCGCCGACAAACGGCGTGCGGAAGGCGAAAAGAGCACCGGCATTCTCCGCATCCGCCTGCAGAGCGAGCATCAGGGCGTGGCTGTCGATAATTCCAGTAGAAGGTGACCACATTGCCCCGACGGTCTTGAGAGCAGGCTCCATCGCACGAGCCTGATGTCCCGTGATCATCTCTAGATCATCTGCACCATTGCAGCGTCCCTGTGCTGCCAATGCCTCTACAGAAGCCAATTCCGCTTCGTTGGATGCAGTGAGAATTTTTCCGCATCGGCGATGGGGAATACCGCGTGCAGCGCAATACGCGTAAAGCGCATGGCGCCCCTCAACGCAGAGGCGTGCCTTGAGGCTCCCGGGCTCGTAATAAAGTCCGGCATGGATCACCTCGCTGTTGCGGGAAGATGTCTCCATGCCGATGCCCGTTGCACCTTCCAGCACGAGAACCGATAGGTCTTGCAGAGCAAGCTCCCGCGCGACTGCAAGCCCCACGACGCCTGCGCCGATGATGATTGCATCGAAATGGTCCATGAAAGCGGATCCGGACCGGTGAGTTTTCTAAGAGGCGGG
Organism: Microvirga medicaginis; assembly: GCF_052658925.1. Classification (NCBI taxonomy): domain Bacteria; kingdom Pseudomonadati; phylum Pseudomonadota; class Alphaproteobacteria; order Hyphomicrobiales; family Methylobacteriaceae; genus Microvirga; species Microvirga medicaginis. The sequence goes on from NZ_JBQWEL010000010.1 coordinate 50,913, forward strand.
GGCGTCGCACACGAAACGGCCACTCACGACATCGAAGCCGGTGACCGGCGGTGTCGCAATGGCGCAGGCCTCCGGCCGCGCCCGAGCCAGAAGGCGGCCGTGCCCGTCAGGTGCAAGTCGTTCACCCTCGCGACAGATAACCGTGCCGCGCACCATCGTCATCACCGGCAGACCCGTCACTTCGCGCCCCTCGTAAGGTGTCCAGCCGAGGCCATCGTGCAATGTATCGGGATCGATCCTGATTTGCTTCTTGGGATCCCAGAGAACGAGATCGGCGTCAGCACCCTGGGCGATGGCGCCTTTGCGGCCCGCGAGGCCATACAAGCGAGCGGGCTCGGTCGCCGTGACCTCCACGAAGCGCTCGATCGACAGACGTCCGCTCACGACACCCTCCGAGAAAATCAGGGGAAGGCGGAGTTCGAGGCCCGGCATGCCGTATTGGACCCGGTTGAAGGCGGTATCAGGACCATCCCTCAGCTTGCCGTCGGGACCTTCCATCAAGAAGGCGGAATGGTCCGAGGACAGGATCGAGAGTGTCCCATCACTTAGCGCCGACCACAGCGCGTCCTGGCTTGTCTTGTCGCGCAGGGGAGGGCTGCAGCAGAACTTGGCGGCCTCGAAAGACGGCCGGCCAAGGGCCTCGCGCGTAAGGACCAGATATTGCGGGCAGGTTTCAGCATGGATCGGGAAGCCACGCTTCTTAGCCCATCGAACCTGCTCCACTGCTTCCGCACTCGACATATGGACCAGCACAATCGGAACGTTGACGAGTTCTGCCAGGGAGACTGCGTGATGCACCGCGTCACGCTCTGCGAGTATAGGTCTTGCGTCGGCGAGGTGATGGATCTTGCTGTAGCCGGCTGACAGGAGTTTCTCAGTGAACCACGCAATCATGTCGTGGCTCTCCGCATGGATGAGCGGCATCGCTCCCTCGCGCCGAACGGCTGCCAGAACGTCGAGCGCTGCTCGATCATCAAGCCGAAGGGCGTCGTAGGTGAGATAAATCTTCACCGATGTGAAGCCCTCGCTCACAAGCGCAGGCAAGTCGATGTCCAGCGTCTGCTGGGAGGCATCCGTCACGATCAGGTGGAAACCGTAGTCAACGACGGACTTGCCCTCTGCACGAGTCTTGTAATCATCAACCACGCGACGAAGGCTTTGGCCTCGATGCTGGGCTGCGAATGAAATAAGCGTGGTGGTTCCGCCGAAGGCGGCCGCCATGCTCGCGCTAGCGAAATCGTCGGCGGTGCGGGCACCACTCGAAACCATCTGGTCGATATGACAATGTGCATCGACTCCGCCAGGGAGTACGAGAAGACCTCGCGCGTCGATCACGTCACCCGCGGACGAGAGCCCCGACCCTACCACCGCGATCCGGCCGTCGCGGATGCCGATGTCCGTTTCCGCGACGCCCTGTGGAGTCACGACCCGGCCGCCGCGGACCACTACGTCGAACGATTGCATGCTCATAAGAAACTCGGCCTTTGCTGCCAAAGGGTCAGGCTGAATGCATGACGGTCTTGTTCTGCATCCGGGACACGAGGCGCACGAACGGCCAGAACATGAGGAAATACACGATGGCCGCCGCCACGAGCGGGGTCGGGTTGTACAGGAGGCCCTGCGCAATTTGTGCCGAGCGCAGCAACTCCTGCAGCGCCACCGCAGACGCGATGGAAGTCTGCTTGAAGAGCTCGACCGTGTTACTCACCAGATCGGGCAGCACGTTGCGGGTTCCCTGCGGGGCTACCACATAGGCCATGCTTTGCAGCCAAGTGAGACCCGTCGAGCGGGCGGCCTCCCGCTGTCCCTTCGGCACGGATTCGAGGCCCGCTCGGAAAATCTCGGCGAAATAGCTTGAACCGTTCAGCGTCAGGGCCAGGACGGCTGCCGGGAATTCTCCTAAGCTAAGGCCGAGGAACGGAAAGCCGAAGAATATGAAGATCAGCAGGACGAGGGGCGGGATTGCGCGCAGCACGTCCACATAGGCAACGAGCACGAAGCGCAACGGAGTGTTCTGCACGTCTTGCGCGACCGCGATGACAAGGCCGATCCCAATGGAGAGAGGTATCGCGACTGCTGCGAGGGCTAGGGTCAGCCATAGTCCTTCGACGAGGAGAGGCCAGACCTCCCAGAGGATGTCGAGATTGAAGAAGGTGTTGACGAGCTCGCTCATTAGGTCCTCGGATGGGCGTAGGCCTGCTCAAGCCAGCGCGTGAAGCGCACGAACGGAAGGAATAGAGCGAGAAAGAGAAGCGCACCGACGGTCAAGGCAGTCGGATTGGCAACATTAGACTGGATGCTCGATGTGACATTGAGCAGTTCTGGAACAGCGACGACGGAACCGAGAGTGGTGCCCTTGCTGATGCCGATCGCGCGATTTGTGAGGGGCGGGATAGATATCCGCACCACTTGAGGCAAGATGATATAAGAAAGCGTCTGAGTAAAACTCAAACCAGTCGAGCGGCCCGCCTCCCACTGCCCCTTGTGGACTGCATTGATCCCGGCCCAGAAGATCTCTTCCGCGAATGCCGATAGAACCACGGCGAGAGCGACTACAGTGGCAGTGAACGGCTCGAGAACCAGCCCGAAATGGGGTAGGGCGAAGTAGGCGAGCACAATCAGCACAAGCTGCGGAATCGAACGGAAGAAGTCGATATAGAAGATGATGAGTGCGTTGAGCGGCTTGATGCCGTAGAGCCGAATGATTGCAATCAGGAGCCCAAGCGGAATCCCGATTACGATCGTCAGCACCGACATCTGGACCGTGACGAGGAATCCCCTGAGGATGTCCGGCCAGTAGGCCGCCATCAGCGGGAAGTCGAAGAAATATCGAACAATCTGATCCATCAGCCGCCGTCAGGATTTGGTGCGTGTCACAAATTCGCGGATGCGGGGATTTTGCGGAGACACCAGGATCTCCTCAGGCGTACCTTGCGCCAGAATCGACCCGTGTTCCATGAACACCACCCGATCCGCCACCTCACGGGCGAACTGCATCTCGTGAGTAACCACGATCATGGTCATGCCCATCTCTTTTGTGCGCACCATCACATTCAGCACCTCGCCGACCAGTTCCGGATCGAGGGCCGAGGTAGGCTCGTCGAAGAGCATCACCTGCGGTTCGAGCGCCATCGCTCGGGCTATACCGACACGCTGCTGCTGTCCACCAGAGAGCTGTGCTGGATAAGAGTCCGCTTTATGGCCAAGACCGACAAGCTCGAGGTACTTGAGGGCCTTCGCATTCGCCTCTGCTTTGGACAGGCCGAGGACCTTGCGCAGGGCGAGGGTCACGTTGCCTAGCGCCGTTTTGTGCGGATAGAGATTGATGCTCTGAAACACCATGCCGATGCGCCGTCGCAGGGCGTTGAGATCCACGTTCCTACCCGTGATCTCGCTCCCACCAACGACAATACGCCCGCTGGTGGGTTCTTCGAGGCGATTGATGCAGCGTAGGCAAGTGCTCTTACCCGAGCCTGACGAGCCGACGATGACGACGGCCTCGCCCTTCCTCACATTGAGGTTGATACCGTGGAGGACCTCCACGGTACCATAAGACTTACGGAGCTCCTCAATGACGACGAGATCGTCGTCATCGGTGGTGCCGATGTTATTTTGCATAACCATCACTGGCAGGACGCCTTGCGTTCGGTGGCATCGTAGCCCTCGAACTCGGGCGCTCCTGTTCCAGGATAGACCTTCGCAGTCGAGGATCCTTCCTCCGGCGGAACGCCGAACCATTTCTCATAAATCTTGGCGAGGGTGCCATCCGTCTTCAGGCACTCGACGGCCCCCTCAACTTTTGCACGGAAATCCGTATCTTCCTTGCGGAAGGCAATGCCGAAGTTCCGGCCGCTGTCGAGGACAAAAGCAACCTCGGTATTGGGGACCTGGGTCGAGACGTAGCGGGAGACGGGAGCATCCGCGACATTCGCGAAAGCGCGACCGATCATGACCGCCTGCACGGCATCCGCATTCTTATTATAGCGCTGGATCGAATAGCCGTACTTGGCCTGATTATCTGTGAGCCACTTGTCCGAGATGCTGCCGTTATTAACGGTCAGCTCCTTACCCTTCAGGTCCTCAAGATTGGCGATCTTGCCGCCCTTCTTGACAAGGAAGCCCATGCCGGTCGGCATGTAGGGTTCGCTGAACAACATCTGGGCTGCGCGTTCGGCGGTGATGTTTGTCGGTGCCGGAATCATTTCGTAGCGTTTGGAGAACAGCCCAGCAAAAATCGCCGAAAAGTTGCTGTCCGTGACCTCGATGCCCGGGCGGCCGAGCTTCTTCGCGATGGCTTCCGCGAAATCATAGGTAAAGCCGGTGATCTCGCCGGACGGCTTCTTGAAACAGAAGGGTGCGAAACCGAGGTCGCAGGCGATCTTCAGCTTCTCGCTTTGAGGGTGATCGGCATCCTGTGCCAGGACGGGAGTAGCGAGCAGAGCGGCAAGAGCCAAGCCTTGAACTGCAGTACGCATTCCCTTCATCGATGAAATCCACATAACCTCTGTTCCCTTATGATTATATTGATGGAATGAGCCATCCGAAGATCAGCGTATCAGCAGTCACCCATTCCTTGCCCATGCTATCTTATGGCCGAGGCATAACATTGTGTTAAGAAACAGTGTTCGTGTGCGGATCGGATTTCGGGATCGGTGCGCGACCGAGGTCGTGCAGGATCTTTGTGAATGCCTGAGCAATGCGCGAGAGAGGCTCGAGACGCGACGTAACGAGGTGAACGTGCATCTGCGTATGCGGCACGAACGGCCGCGCCTCGATTTCGGGCCAAGTACCGCCGCGGATCACGAATTCGTCCACGATGCCGACTCCGGCTCCGGCTTGGACCAGGGAGCAGGCCACGGGCGTGAAGCGCACGACAGTGTCGAAACGGAGCGATGTGCCGCTCGCCGAAAGGGCGCGTTCGATATGGAGACCGTAGGGGGTCTGCGGGCCGTAGCCGATAAGAGAATAGGACGCCAGATCAGCGGGGGTGATCTCGGACAGGTTCGCGAGTTCATGGCCGCGCCGGAAGATAACCCGGAGACTTCCCTTCATAATCGCCGTGTCCGCGATGGTTGGTTCATCGACGGGCAGGACTGAAAGGCCAAGATCAACCCGGTTTGCGCTGACACGGGCCACAAGTTCCTGCAGGGTTAGGATCTCAAACTCTACCCGCACATCGGGAAAATGGTGCCGGAAGTGGCAGATGGCTTCAGGCACGAAAGCCTGGCCGACGCTTGGGCTGGCGACAACATGCATGCCGCCCGTGCCACGCTCACGCAATTCCTGCGCGAGGTTGTTGACCCGCACAACACCCTGGTGGACCTGATCCACCTCTGCAAAGAGCCGCCTGGCCTCAGGGGTCGGCTGGACGCGGCCTTTCACCCGTTCAAAGAGCTTCATGCCGAGACGGTCCTCCGTATATGCGAGCAACCGGCTGATCGCAGGCTGCGATACCGCCAAGAGGCGGGCCGCGCCGCTAATCGAGCCCGTCACCATGACGGCCCGAAAAACCTCGATCTGACGCAGATTGAAACGCATCCAGATAACACCCTGTTATGGCCTGACGCAGAAATAGCATGAACCCGTTGGTATAACAGCCACTATGGTCGGGTATCGGCCGGCATGTAGGCGGCATTCCGCACCGGCGAGGGAGGGGACATGAAACGCATCCTGACCATTAATGATGTCGAGGCGGCAATCGCTGGCGGATCGGTTTTCGCAGCCGGAGGGGGCGGTTGGCCGGATCATGGCCGCATGTTGGGCCAGGCAGCGGTCATGACAGGTCAGCCCGAGCTTGTTTCCATGGATGAGGTTCCCGACGATGCCATCATCGCAACAGCGGCAGCCATTGGAGCCCCCGCTGGCACGACTGATTGGCAGATGCTTGGCATCGACTACGTGCGTGCTGTCGAGCTGCTGCAGGACGCACTCGGGAAACCAGTTTACGGTCTGATGATCGGCCAGAATGGCATGTCCAGTACGTTGAACGCTTGGCTGCCGGGTGCTGTTCTGGGCACGAAGGTCATCGATGCGGTGGGCGACATTCGGGCTCACCCGACCGGTGATATGGGATCGATCGGGCTTGCGGGCAGTCCGGAAGTGACAATTCAGACAGCGGCGGGCGGAAACCGTTCCCAAAATGCCTATATCGAGCTCGTGGTTCGCGGTACGACTGGGAAAGTCTCGCCAATCCTGCGTACGGCTTCCGATATGTCGGGCGGCTTCATTGCTTCCTGCCGCAACCCCGTTCCGGCCTCCTATGTCCGCCAGCATGCGGCTCTCGGTGGGATCTCAATGGCATTGGCGCTCGGCGAACGTATTCTGGCTGCAAGGCCGAAAGGCGGCCGCGCTGTCATTGACGCGATTTGCGATCAGACGTTGGCTGTGGTGGTCGGCCGAGGCACCGTCGTGCGAAAATCCGTCGAGTATACCCGACAGGCCTTTGATGTCGGCACCATTCAGATCGGTGAGGGGAAGAGTGCCCGCATTCTGCACGTGATGAATGAATATATGGCTGTGACCGACCTCGACGGGCAGCGTGTCGCGACCTATCCGGACGTCATAACCACGCTGGATAATGATGGCATGCCGATCAGCGTCGGCCACGTACGGGAAGGCATGGAGCTCGCCATCCTGCGTATTGCGAAAGATCATATCCCGCTCAGCGCCAGCGTGTCTGATCCTAGCGTGTACCCCGTCGTCGAGGAAGCTCTGGGGCTCGACTTGACGAGCTATGCTCTGGGCAGGAACCGCACGGAGGCATCTCACAGCAGGGAATAACACGCTGTTATGAAGCATGCCAGAATAAGCATGATCGGTCTTGAACGGTTGCCGTTATGCTCGCGGCATCACAGGTCGGCTTTGCCCGCCACTCTCAAATAAGCAGGTTCTCATGAGCGATTTTGATCTCGTCCTTCGCGGCAACGTAGTTCTGTCAGACCGGATCATCGAAGACGGCTATGTCGCCGTCTCCGGTGGAAAAGTTGCGGCCGTCGGTGCAGGCGCGCCGCCTTCGGCTCGCGAGGCGCAGGATTTCCGTGGCCAGTGGATCATCCCCGGTGTGATCGATGGGCAGGTCCATTCCGGCAGCCAGGCCAACCACGAGGGCATCGGCATGTGCTCGCGTGCGGCCGCGGCGGGCGGCGTGACGGTCATGGTCGATATGCCCTACGACGAGCCGGAGCCGGTGACGAATTCCACCCTGTTCAATGAAAAGGTCGCCACGGTCCAACGTGACGCCCACGTTGATGTGGCGCTCTATGCCACGATCACAGTCGAGAATGGCCTTGATGCGATTCCGGGTCTGGTTGAGGCGGGCGCATGCGCGTTTAAGTTCTCAACTTTCGAGGCGAACCCCACCCGCTTCCCGAGAATTGGTGATGACACAATCTATGAGGCTTTCAGGCGCCTTGCCCCGACGGGCTTGCTCTGTGGTGTCCATAACCAGGACCAGGAAATGACGAGGCGCAACATCGCCCGCCTCATCGAGGCTGGCGACACTGGACCCGATGCCTTCGGCCGCGCGCACACTCCGCTGATCGAGAACCTCGCCACCGCCCGTATTTACGAGATCGGTGCTGAGACAGGTGCGCGCGCGCACGCAGTCCATGTTTCGACCTCGCGCGGGTTCGAGATCGCCAACCTGTACAAGCGCGCCGGCTATAAGGCTTCTATTGAGAGCTGCGTGCAATATCTGATGCTGAACGAAGAGGAGCATGTCCGGCGCTTTGGCGCGAAGGTGAAGCATTATCCGCCGATTCGCCCGAAGGCCGAAACGGAGCTCCTCTGGAGCCATATTGCAGCGGGACATTGCGACTTCGTCTCCTCCGACCATGTCTCGTGGGGACTTGAGAAGAAGAGTGACCCGAACATCTTCAAGAACACCTCAGGCGGTCCGGGTATCGAAACCCTTCTGCCGGCCTTCTGGACCGGCTGCGAGGAGCACGGCATCTCGCCGACCATGGTGGTCAAGCAGCTCTGCGAGGGACCGGCGAAGGCTTTCCTTTTGGCCGATAAGGGGCGCCTTGAAGCGGGAGCCGATGCGGATATCGTCGTACTGGAATCCGGCCGCTTCCCGTTCGATCCGTCGAAGAGCCTCTCCGCTGTGAAGTGGAGTTCCTTCGAGGGCCGTGAGTTCACCGTCCGCGTGGCGGCAACTTATGTGCGCGGCGCACTCGCCTGGGACGGATCGGCGATCCGCAACAACGCCGGCGACGGTCGCTTCCTCCGTCCGGCGGCGTAACGGCCGTGACCATCGACTCCGATCGCCTATGGAAGCGCATCGAGGCCCTGTCGCGGATCACCGATCCCGACCGCCCGTGGACGCGCCGCTCCTTCTCGCCCCTCTTCTTAAAGGGGCGGGAATGGCTCGCCAACGAGTTCCGCGCTGGCGGGCTTGAGACATCGATAGATGCTGCCGGCAACCTCGTCGGCCGGCTCGCCGGATCCGATCCGAACCTGAAGCCGATCGTCATCGGCTCCCACTCGGATACGGTGCCCTCGGGTGGTCGTTATGACGGCATTCTTGGCGTACTCGCCGGACTTGAAGTAGCGCAGAGCCTCATTGAACGTGGCGAGCGTCTGCGTCATCCCTTGGAAGTCTACGATTTTCTGGCCGAGGAGCCGAGCGAATTCGGCCTGTCCTGCATCGGCAGCAGGGCTCTGGCCGGAATGCTGTCCGCCGACATGCTGGATCTCAGGCGGCCTGACGGTATGAGCTTGAGGGAGGGCTTGGCCTATGTTGGCGGAGATCCCGAAAACCTCGCTTCCGTCAGACGCTCCCCCGACGGCACGGCGGCCTATGTGGAGGTGCATATCGAACAGGGGCGTGTGCTCGAACAGGAGGGCACTCCCATTGGGATCGTCACGGATATTGTCGGTATCCACCGCGAGCGCATCACGATCAAGGGTCGCGCCGATCACGCGGGCGCAACTCCAATGCCCCTTCGGGCGGATGCATTGGTCGGTGCGGTGCGCATCGTAGAGACAGTCTATGCGCGCGCTCTCGCGCTGTCGGACAGCGACAAGCCCCTCGTGGCTACGGTCGGAAAGCTGGATGTTCGTCCGAACGCGGCTAATGCGGTGCCGGGTGAAGTCGAAATGGTTCTTGAAGTACGATGCGGCGACGAAGCCGCGACCCGTACCTTCAGCGAAACATTGATTGAAGAGGTCCGCCCTTCGCTTGAGGCACTCAGACTCCAAGTTCAGGTGGAGCCTGTGAGCCATGCTTCGCCGACACCCTGCGCTCCTTTCGTGCGCGAGGCGATCAGGGCTGCAGCATCATCCCAGGGATTATCGGCAAGGAACCTACCGAGCGGGGCGGGACACGATGGTGTTTTCGTTGCGCTGACGGGGCCGATTGGAATGATTTTCGTGCCTTGCCGCGACGGTCGCAGCCACGCGCCGGAGGAATCGATTGAACCGCAGCAGGCTGCTGACGGCGCCCGCGTTCTCTTCGAGACCGTGCGCCGGCTCGACACGATACTCGGGTGATGCCATGGATTGGGCGACAGGCGAGCTAACCGATCGCAACCTTTACAAGCTTCTGGTGAACACGGTTCTACCGCGACCCATTGCACTCGTCACCACTGTTGACGGACAGGGAAACGTCAACGCCGCGCCATTCAGCTTCTTCAACGTTTTCAGCCATGCTCCCCCGCTTGTCGTCTTGGGCATTGAGGGTCGTGAGCCGGCAGAAGCGCCGTTGAAGGATACGATGCGCAATATCCGTGCGACAGGGAGCTTCGTGGTTAATCTCGTCGACCGAGCTCTTGTGGAAGCCATGACGGTCTGCGCTATCGACCTGCCGTCCGGGATCGACGAACTTGCCGCCGCCGGCCTAGCATCCACCCCAAGTCGACAGGTAGCAGCTCCACGAATTGCGGCGTCTCCAGTGCAACTTGAGTGCCGAGAAACGGTATCCCTGTCACTGGGCACGCGCCATCGCAATCTCGTTGTGGGCGAAGTCATCCATCTGCACATCCGGGATGGTCTCGTAGACGAGAACTTCCATGTCGATATCGACGCGCTGGACCTCGTTGGCCGTCTGCATGGTGCAGACTGGTATGTCACCACGCGGGATCGTTTCCAAGTGCCGCGGCAGAGCTACGAGTCGTGGCACGCAAAACAAGAGAGATCGCGGGCCGACAACGATAAAGGCGAACCATGAGCGGAACCATCTACGTCATCAATCCCAACTCCAATGAAACCGTAACGGCGGGCATCGACGCTGCTGTGGCACCGCTGCGCTCCACAGACGGCCCTGCGATTGCTTGTGTGACCCTGCTTGATGGCCCTCCAGGGATCCAGTCCCAGCGCGATGTGGACGGCATTGTCGGCCCGCTCCTGAAACAAGCGGCGTCGCTTGAGAGCGAGGCAGCGGCCTTCGTGGTGGCCTGCTTCTCCGACCCAGGCATGTATGCGCTGCGCGAGCAGAGTGTGCGACCGGTCTTGGGTATTGCCGAGTGCGGCGTCCTGACTGCCCTGACGCTCGGCCAGCGCTTCGGCGTGATTGCGATTCTGCCCACCTCGATTCCACGTCATCTTCGCTATTTCGGTGCTATGGGCGTACTCGATCGTTTCGCCGCCGATCTTTCCATCGGACTGGGCGTTTCCGAGCTTTCCGACGAGACGCGCACCCTCGGGCGTATGATCGAAGTCGGCCGTACGCTCCGGGATACACATGGGGCTGACGTTCTTGTGATGGGATGTGCCGGCATGGCCCGTTTTCGCGAGACGCTGGAGCGGGAACTCGGGATCCCTGTCGTGGAGCCTACGCAGGCGGCCGTCACCATGGCGGTCGGCCGGGTGCGTCTGGGGTGGGGCGGCCGTCCATCCGTGGGATCCGCCCGATGACCAATCTGCTCACGAGGCTTGCAACCATCGTTGGCGAGAGGAACGTTCTCACCGACGATGCATCGATCGGTCCGTATCTCAATGACTGGCTCGGAAAGTACCATGGCGCGGCACAGGCAGTGGTCCGGCCCGGCTCTGCGGCGGAGGTGGCGGCCATTCTCGCCCTTTGCCATGAGACGAGAACTCCGATAGTTCCGCAGGGCGGCAACACAAGCATGTCGGGCGGTGCAACTCCCGATACATCTGGGGGCGCAATCGTCCTGTCGCTGACGCGAATGAACCGAATCCGCGAGATCGATCCCATTGGAAACACGATCACCGTTGATGCCGGAGCCGTGCTGGCCCACGTTCAGACTGCCGCGAAAGAGATCGGTCGCTTCTTCCCCTTGAGTCTCGGAGCCGAAGGAAGCTGCACAATCGGCGGTAATCTCGCGACGAATGCAGGCGGGGTTGCCGTGCTGCGCTACGGCACAATGCGGGAACTGACCCTCGGCCTCGAGGTTGCCCTGCCAGACGGTCGCATCTGGGACGGTCTCGCAGCCCTGCGCAAGGACAATACCGGTTATGCCCTACGCGATCTCTTCATCGGCTCCGAAGGTACACTCGGCGTCATTACCGGCGCGGTACTGAAGCTTTTTCCTGAACCAAAGGCGAAGGCAACGGCTCTCGTTGCCGTTCAGGATGCGGAGGCGGCACTCTCTTTGCTTTCTGTCGTGCGGGACAAGTGCGGCGATCGCCTCACGGCCTTCGAATTTATGACCGACGCGTGCGTAAACCTCGTACTTCGCCACGTCGCCGATGCCCGTATTCCCTTTGGAGCCGTGCCTCCGGCCGTGGTGCTGGTGGAGTTGTCTGATACGGATGACGACGCGGCTCTGACAGCCCGGCTAGAGGACGCGCTCGTCGCCGCAACTGAAACTGAGCTTGCTCTGGATGCCACGATTGCCCAGGACATTGCCCAGGCCAGGGTTTTCTGGCGCCTGCGTGAGGCAATTTCCGAGGCTCTGGTGCGCGAGGGAAAAGCCGCCAAACATGATATTTCGGTTCCCGTTGCCCGCATGGCCGAATTCATCGTGGCTGCCGATAAGGCTGTGGCGGCGGTATCCTCCCGCGTCCGGCATGTGGTTTTCGGTCACCTCGGAGACGGGAATCTGCACTATAACCTGCTAAGGGCCACGGATATGAGCGAAGCCGACTTCGCCGCTCTGGCCCCGAGCCTCACCCGAGTCGTGCATGACGAAGCCAAAGCCTACCGAGGCTCCATCAGCGCCGAACACGGAATCGGGCAGCTGCGCGTCGGCGACATGCCACGCTACAAGGCCCCTATAGAACTCCAAATCATGGCTGCCCTGAAAGGATTATTCGATCCCGCCGGGCTCCTCAATCCGGGCAAACTTCTGCCTCTCACAGAAAAAGAGTAAGGAACGACATCTCATGGCATTGCTCGATGAAAGCGCCAAGGGCGTCTATGTCATCGCCGTCACTCCCTTCGCAGATGACGGCGCTCTCGACCTGGAGAGCACCGACCGGATGGTCGATTTCTATCTCGAGAAGGGCGCCACCGGCCTGACCGTGTTGGGCATGATGGGCGAGGCACCCAAGCTGACTGCTGCGGAGTCGAACGCTTTTGTGAAGCGCGTTCTGGCGCGGGTTGGAGGCCGCGTGCCGGTGGTCGTGGGCGTGTCGGCTCCCGGCTTCGCGCCGATGCGCGAGTTGTCCGAGAGCGTGATGGCGGAAGGCGCTGCCGGTGTCATGGTGGCGCCGCCCGGCAATCTCAGGACTGACGATCAAATCTACAATTATTATGAGGCGGTCGCTGAAACTCTCGGCAATACGCCCTTTGTGCTCCAGGATTTTCCGTTAGTGACAAGCGTGCAGATCTCTCCTGCGACGATCCTGCGTATCGTGAAGGAGCTGTCGACCTGCGTAATGCTGAAGCACGAGGATTGGCCCGGCCTTTCCAAGATTTCGGCGCTACGCGCGGCGAGCGACAGGGGAGAGCGGCGCATCTCAATCCTGGTCGGCAACGGCGGCATGTTCCTTCCTGAGGAGCTAGGGCGCGGCGCCGACGGGGCCATGACTGGCTTCGCCTATCCGGAAATGATGGTCGACGTCTGGAAGGCCTACACGGCAGGTGACGTCGAGCACGCTCATGATCTCTTCGATGCCTATCTTCCTCTCGCGCGCTACGAGCAGCAGCCGGGCCTTGGGTTGACACTCCGCAAGTACACGCTAGCGAAGCGTGGGGCTATTGCCTCGGGAGCCCTGCGCAAGCCCGGCCCCAAGCTCTCGAATAAAGACATCGCAGAGGTCGAGCGCCTCATCGCTCGTCAGACTCGTCGCCTTGCGGAGATTGGATGATGGACCTCGGACTTTATGGAAAGCGGGCGCTTGTCATTGGGGCGAGCCGGGGCCTCGGCGCAGCCATAGCACGGACTCTTGCAGTGGAGGGAGCAACCGTCGTAGCGGCGGCTCGCCGTGTGGAAGCGATCAATGGTTGGATCGCCGAACTCCCGGCAGATGTCCGCGGGCGCGTGACTGCCGAGCAACTTGATCTCTCAGACGTCGCATCTGTCGATGTCCTTTGTGACCGGCTCCTCGGGACAGGCGGGGTCGACATTCTCGTCGGGAACTCCGGTGGTCCGCCGCCAGCGGAAGCTCGCGAGTCCAAGCGCGATGATTGGCTCGTCCATTTTGAGGCGATGGCTGCAAACCTCTTTCACGTAACGCAGCGCCTGCTGCCGCCTATGGCCGAACGAGGCTGGGGACGGATCATCACCATCGCATCTTCCGGTGTCGAACAGCCAATCCCCCGCCTAGCGCTGTCCAACGGAATTCGGTCCGCGGTGATCGGCTGGTCGAAGACGCTCGCGTCCGAAGTGGCCGCACAAGGAATTACCGTCAACGTTGTGCTGCCGGGCCGCATCCACACGGAGCGTGTTGATCAGCTCGACAAGGCAGCCGCCGACCGTAGCAACTCGTCCGTTGAGGCTGTCGCAAAGGCCTCGATGGCAAGCATTCCGGCTGGCCGCTACGGCCGCCCGCAGGAATTTGCCGATATGGTGGCATTTCTTGCCAGCGAGCGCGCCTCTTACGTGACAGGCTCAAAAATCCGCATTGACGGCGGTGCCACGCGGTCAATCTAGTCGGCCGCTCCGGCCTCCCCGCCCACTATCTCTCGTTCGATATGGAGAGGCCCGGGTGGGGAGCGGGTGTGCGGACTAAAACTTGCTCGTTTGACTGAACCAGGGGCTTTACGTCACGATGAAAGCTGACCCATGGGGCAGGGCAGGAGAGGGATGGTTCTTTCGGCATTCACGAGCGGTCTGAGTTTTCCATCCAGGTCGGACCTTCGATGGCAGAGACACGGTTAGTAAGTTCGAATCCTTGCACACCCACCAAGCAGTCCTCGAAAATCGCTGACTTTCCAAATGGCCAGAGACAGTGGCATTTCTCAATGGTTTAGCTGGATGCGGGCCGTCTCTCTGCCCCGGTTCTCGGCAGTTGAGCGCTTTCTGTCCGCTTCTTTCGCCGGCGTTTTCTCCTCCGCAAAAAGTACATTTTCCGGGCTCTGGGAGTGGCTCAACAGAGACCGGTTCGAACCGCGACTGAGACTTGTCTTGTCCCGGACTTAGTGCTCACGGTCAGCTTATCGTGTGCAAGCTGACTGTCTGAAGCCGCGGCTGAACTTCCGCAATTGATCCTTTGCAGACATTGCCGCATTCCCTCTCATGAGCGCCTTACCTCTCAGAAACATGGGTAACTTGCATCACTCACCAATGAGCCTTTAGGCTCTGAGAAAGAAGCTCCGCCCCTGTTAGGATGTTCGGAAATGAACCTGCGCTTCGTCGAGACGTTTCTTTGGGTCGCGAGGCTGGGGAGTTTCAGCGCGGCAGCCGAGAGGCTTCACACCACACAAGCGGCAATTTCGAACCGTATTGCCACCCTCGAGCGAGATCTCGGGATCCGGCTTTTTGAGCGGGATGTCCGCTGTGTCCGCCTCACCCCCTTAGGGCAGCAGGCAGTCCCGAAGGCCGAGGAACTGGTGCGGGTCGCCAACGAGTTTCGGGAGGCCGTAAGCGATCCTGGAAGCCTTCGTGGGTCAATCAAGATTGGTACGATCGACTCCATCGTTCATGCCTGGCTACCGCAATTCATCGAGCGCATCCGGACGCGCTACCCAAGCGTCGCCATCGATCTCAATACCGATACGAGCCTCAACCTTGCCCGTGAGGTTGCCGAACGACGTATCGACCTCGCGCTCATCATGGGGCCGGTGATCGCACCCGAAATCATCAATCTCGATTTATGCACCTTCGCGTGCACCTGGCTCGCCAGCCCGAAGCTCGCCCTCCCAGACAAACCACTGACTCTGGCGGAGGTCGCAGACCAGCCCATCCTGGCCTATTCCAAGGACAGCGTGCCCCATCATCGTGTCCTGCGGCAGCTCTCCGACATAGGGATCGAGGATCCGACGATCTACAATTCCAATTCCCTCGCCACTATCATCCGGCTGGCGCAGGACGGCATCGGTATAACGCCACTGCCAACCGTGATCGTGCGAGAGCAGCTCGCGGCCCGAACGCTGATAGCGCTCGACGTGACGCCAGCCTTTCCGCCACTCAGCTTCCACGCAGTCTATTCTGACCATCCGGACAACCTGATTTCGGCTGTAATGGCGCAGATGGCGCAGGAAGTCGCCCATAGTTTTTCATTGGCGCAGATGGATGGAGCATCCTGGTAGGTCGACCTTGATCGGCGCAGCGCACCATTTGTGCAGTGCCGAACAAGGAAAACTTAGGCTCCAGGGAAAGTATTTCGCGGTTGTCCCGGCGAGCACGGTACGGTCACATTTGACCATAGGTTCAAAGGAGGCCGTGCCGTGAAAGTCAGTCTAATTCAGATGAATTCCCAGAACAACAAGGCGGAGAACCTGAAAACCGCCGCCGCGATGATCGAGAAGGCGGTAGCCGAGGAGGCGCCCGATCTCATCGTTCTTCCCGAGTACTACGCCTATCTCGGTGAGGGGCGTGACAACATCCATGGCAATGGCGAGTTCTTCCCCGACGGTGAGTCCTATAAGCTCATGTCGGGTCTTGCTGCCAAGCACCGGGTGACTATCCATGCAGGCAGCGTCGTCGAGCGCGAGGGCAACAACCATTACAACACGACTCTGGTGTTCGGCCCCAATGGCGACGAGCTTGCTCGCTACCGCAAGATCCACCTCTTCGACGTCGATGTCCCGGGCGGCGTGAGCTACCGCGAGTCGGACACGATCAGCCGCGGCCAAGACGTCGTGACCTACAAGGTCGGAGACGTCACCGTTGGTTGCGCTATCTGCTACGACATCCGCTTCCCCGAACTTTTCCGCAAGCTGCGTGATGCGGGCGCCGACGTGATCGTCTTGCCGGCCGCCTTTACGCTTATGACGGGTAAGGACCATTGGGAGGCGCTGGCTCGCGCTCGCGCCATTGAGACCCAGACCTATTTCCTGGCCGTCGGACAGGTGCTCTCGCACGCAGACGGCAAGAAGTGGTGTTGGGGCCATTCCATGGTGATCGACCCCTGGGGGCACATGGTTGCTCAGTGCTCCGACAAGGTCGCAACCACCAGCGCACGCCTCGACCTGGACTACATTGAGCATGTGCGCCGCAACGTGCCGGTCGCTCAGCACCACGTCCTGGCCTGAGGAGCGCGCATATGTTCACTGTCAATGAGATGCCGAAGCAGATCTCTCAGGAGCTGACTGCGCTGCTGGAGCAGGTCGAGACTGCGACCGTTGGGCACTTCCTCCATTCGGGCTTCGTCGACCGCGAGCTTCGTGCTGTCCTGCCTGAGAAGCGGGTTGCCGGCACCGCCGTCACCGTGCGGCTCCCGCATGCGGACAGCACGATCCTGCACTATCTCACCAAGCTCGTCCGCCCGGGCGACATCGTGGTGGTGGATCGTTGCAGTGACGACAGGCATGCCTGCTGGGGCGGCGTCATCACTCATTCCATGAAGATCGCGGGCGTGAAGGCAGGCATCGTCGACGGTCCGGCCACCGACTTCTCGGAAATCCGCCGGGTCGAGATGCCCATGTGGTGTCGCGGCCCATCGCCGATCACGACCAAGATCCTCGGCCTCGAGGGCGCGATCAACGTGCCCGTGACGGTCGGCGGCCAGGTGATCGAGCCGGGTGATGCGATCCTTGCTGACGAGAGCGGCGTGATCGTCCTCAACCCAGCCGAGGCGAAGGCCGTCGCCGAGCGGGCGATCGGCATGCAGGAAGCCGAGATCAAGCTGCTGGAGCGGCTTCGCAATGGCGAGAGGCTGCCGGACATCTCCGGCGCGACTCGTCTTGTGGAAGAGAAGGTCCGGCGCGTCGCCTGACGTGCCGGTTCGGGAAGAGAAGTCAAAAATCAGAGGGAAACAATGACGATGATGAAGCTGCGTATTCTGGTCGGCGTGTCGGCGATGGCTTTTGTCGCCGGTACGCCTGCCCTGGCCCAGACGAAGACGGTGACGCTCGCTGCCTATAGCGGCATCTTTCAGGACTACTACACGAAGGCGGTCATCGAGCCGTTCATGAAGGCTCACCCGGACATCAAGGTGCAGTTCTACGGTATGCCGAACTCGGCCCAGATGCTCGGCACGCTTCGCGCTCAGAAAGCGGCGCCGCAGATCGACGTCATGATCATGGACGTGTCTGTTTCGAAGGCGGCCACCGACGAGGGCCTGTTCGACAAGATAGACGAGAGCGTGTCGAAGAACGTGGCCGATCTCTACCCCACCGCCCGAATCGAGGGCGTCGGGGGCGTTGCTGTGACCTTCGACAATCTCGTCCTGCTCTACAACAAGGATCAGGTGAAGACGCAGCCCACCTCCTGGAACGCGCTCTGGGATAAACAATATGCCGGTAAGGTCACAATTCCCGCTGTACCGGATATCCAGGGCACGACGCTCACGATCATCGCCAACAAGATGGCAGGCCAGGAGGACTACAAGAAGACCGTTGAGCCCGGCATCAAGAAGCTCGGCGAACTCGCTCCCAACGTGCAGACCTGGGACCCGAAGCCGGACGTCTATACGCCTATCGCCAACGGTCAGGCGGCGCTCGGAATCGGCTGGAACGCCCGCGCTCAGGTCTATGCGGACACGTCTGGCGGCAAGCTCGGCGTCGTCCTGCCGCAGGAGGGCAGCGGCTTCCAGATCAACACGATCAATCTGGTGAAGAGCGCGCCGGCGGGCGATGCCGCCAAGACCTTCATCGACTATGCTCTCAAGCCTGAGACCCAGGCCGCGTTTACGGAGGCGATGTTCTACGCGCCGACCAACACGAAGGCGCAGGAGAAGATCTCCAAGGAGGCATTGGCCCGCACGGCGGCCGGCTCGATGGACAAGATGATCGCCATCGACTGGATTGCCGTCGCCGGGATCCGCGATGCGATCACGGAGCAATGGCGCCGCCGCGTCATTCCGCTGAGCCGCTAACCGCCCTGCCGCAGCCGAATGCCCGCTGGAGTAAGCCATGATGCATCAGACAATCCGTTCCGGAAGCCCGATCGTATCCAACGATCGCGACGTGCACCTGCGCCTCGAGGGGCTCTCGAAGCGCTATGGCGACGCCGTCGCCGTCGCAGCCCTCGACCTGGCGGTTCCGAAGGGAGAGCTGGTCGCGCTTCTCGGGCCGTCCGGCTGCGGCAAGACAACGACCCTGCGCATGGTCGCCGGTCTCATCAAGCCGACCGATGGGCGCATCGCGGTTGGCGGGCATGACATCACGGTGATACCGCCCTACCGGCGCGACATGGGGCTCGTGTTCCAGTCTTATGCTCTCTTTCCCCATATGAGCGTGGCGAAGAACGTGGCCTTCGGGCTCGAGATGCGCTCCGTGCCGAAGCCTGAGATCGAGCGGCGCGTTAGGGAGGCGCTCGCCATGGTGCGCCTCGAGGCACTCGCCGAGCGCAAGCCGCGCGAGCTCTCGGGCGGACAGCAGCAGCGCGTGGCCCTTGCCCGCGCCCTCGTGATCCGCCCCTCGATCCTCCTTCTCGACGAGCCATTGTCGAATCTCGATGCCAAGCTGCGCGACGAGATGCGTAACGAGATCCGCGACATTCAGCAAAGCCTAGGCATCACCGCCGTCTTCGTCACCCATGATCAGGTCGAGGCACTCAGCATGTGCGACAAGGTCGTGGTCATGCGCGGCGGCCAGCTCGAACAAGTGGGAACACCCGTCGACGTCTATGAGCATCCGGCGACCCCGTTCGTTGCGTCCTTCGTCGGACGTACCAATCGCCTCGAGGGTACGGCCCAAGGGGACGGGCGCGTCGCCATTGGTTCCATGGAAGTCCGCGTGCCCGGTCGGCCGGGCGGCATGGTCGAGATCATGATCCGCCCGCACCGCATGAGGCTCATCGAGGCAGGCTCTGGCGAGGATGCCGCCCCAGAGGGAGTGAACCGTGTCGCCGGACGTCTGACCCGGGTTACCTTCATCGGCGACCTGCTCCAGTATCATGTCGATGTGGACGGGGCGGAGATCGTGGTCGAGGCGGCTTCTGATCATGGACGCGGCTTCCGGAAAGTAGGAACGCCGGTGGCCGTGCTCTGGCGCGTCGAGGACACGATGGTGTTCGGGAGGGGTGCATGACGGTAATCGCTGCCCCTACGGCTTTTACCATGCCCCGTCTGGCTCTCGGCCGGACGGGAACGGCCATTATGCTTCTCCTGCCGATCGCGGTCATCAACGCCATCGGGTTCATCGTGCCGGTTCTCAACCTGCTGCGGATGTCCTTCAACGAGGCACTGGCTGGCGGCGGCGTGCGCGAAGCCTTCACACTCGCCAACTGGACGGGGCTCTTCGGAGATTCCTTCTACATCGAGCTCATCGTCAACTCGATCACGGTCAGCCTCGGCATTACGCTGGCGACCCTCGTCGTGTCCTATCCGATCGCGCTTTATCTCCACCGCAGTTCCGGACGGTGGCGCACCTTTCTGACCGTATTGGTCATCTCGCCGTTGCTCACCTCTGCGGTGGTGCGCACCTATGGCTGGATCGCACTCCTTGCCGACCAGGGCCCGATCGTCAGCACCATCGCGGCCATGGGCTTCGCGCCTCCGCGACTCATGTTCAACACGACTGGCGTCATCATCGGCCTGACCGAGATCCTGATGCCCTACATGATCCTGTCTCTTCTCGCCGGCTTTGGACGGCTCGACCCCCGGATCGAGGAGGCGGCGATGACCCTTGGCGCCCCACCGGCCAAGACATTCTGGCGGGTAATCCTACCCCTGACGCTGCCCGGCATCGCGTTAGGCTGCCTTCTCTGCTTCGTGCTGGCGGTCTCCTCCTTCATTACCCCGAAGTTGCTCGGGGGAGGGCGGGTCTTCCTGCTCGCGACCGAGATCTACGATCAAGCCATTGTCACCCTGAACTGGCCACTCGCCGCGACGCTCTCGATGCTCGTTCTGATCATCTTCGGGGCCGCGCTCGGAGCCTATGCCCGCGTTCTGCGCGCCATCGATTAGGAGCTCTCCATGGAAGCGAATGAAACCTCGGTGCCCATGAAGATTCTCGTGGCGCTCCTGTTCCTATTCCTCCTGGCACCCGTGATCCTCGTCGTGCCGATCTCCTTCAGCGGCGAGCAGATCCTGTCGTTCCCACCCGGGAGCTGGTCCTTGCGCTGGTACGCGGCGCTCGCCGACAGTCCGAAGATGATCTCGGCCTTCTGGACGAGCCTGATGCTCGGCGCGATCGTGACCGTCATCTCTCTCGCGGTTGCGATCCCGGCCGCCTACGTGATCGTACGGATGCGGACCTTCGGATCGACGTTCCTCTACAATCTCTTCACTGCACCGCTGTTGCTGCCCACCATTGTGCTGGGGCTCGCGATTCTCATCGTCTTCGCGTCGATAGGCTTTCTCGGCACCTTCACAGGCCTCATCATCGGGCACCTCGTGATCACGCTGCCCTATGCTCTGCGCGTGCTCGCGACGACCCTCGGAAACCTCAACCTCGCTTGCGAGGAGGCGGCCTCGACACTTGGCGGGCGTCCGCTCACGGTTTTCCGACGCGTGACGCTGCCCATGATGGCGCCCGGCATCGTGGCGGCGACGGCTCTATGCTTCCTCGTCTCCTTCGACGAGGTGGTGATCACGCTCTTCCTCACTGGGCCGCGCCTCACCACTCTGCCGGTAGAACTGTTCCACCATGTGGAGAGCCGAGCCGATCCGCTGGTGGCAAGCGTGTCGGTGCTGCTGATTCTGCTCACCCTCGCGGTGGTGATGATCGTCGACCGTACGGTTGGCCTGTCGAAGACCTTCGTGAAGTGAGGGCCCCGGCCGCTTGTGGATTATTAACCCTGTGCAGGTTGGAAAAGCTAATGTCAGAGTACGCCACTGCGAGGCGCGAGGCATGGAGCGATCCTGATCCCATTGGGATATGACGATAAGTGGAAGGTCAGGAATTGGCACGCCTGAGACTAAGCTCGAAGGCAGCAATCCTCATCGAACCGGACGTTCCGAAAACGCAGGGAATCTCGGTTCCTGACCCAGAGCGGACTTTATGCGCCAGGACATTGGATCAATGATCCCTAGGCTATGAGTGCGGAGCTTCATCTCCTGGCGCTAACGCTGAGCGCCGTCGCATATCCTGCAACGTGCCCGAGGGACGTGATTGCGAGCAGACTGATCGGCAATGCATATTGACCGGTCCAGTCATAAGCATAACCGGCGACAAGTGGGCCGGCGGCCATACCGAGGCCCGAGGCCATGCGGCAGATCCCGAGGATGCTTGCGAGAGTAGCGGGATGGGTCATGAGCCGCGCGGTGGCGGCGAGTAGTACCTGCTGTCCGCCAAATGCGATGCCCGCAGCGATTGGGAATACGAGCAGCGCACCTGGTGCAGCAAGCGCCGCGGCTATCGCGACGGACGCGAAGGTTGCGATGATCCCGATGGCTGCGATCATCATCACTCTTCCCGGGCCCCGCAGATCACAGAGATGGCCGGACCAGAGGCGCCAGACGAAAAGGATCAGGCCGGCCAGCGCAACGACCCATACGGCAAGGCTTTCGGCCAGGCCATAATGCTCCAGAAGTGCGATCTGCTGGGTGACAAGTCCCTGATAGGCTGCCGAGCCGCAGAAATAGGCAACGGCGAGTGCTAGAAGGGGCAGGAGGGGCGACTTGATCGAAGGCCCGTCGGCCGGCCCCTGCTGCAATCGCCGAACCGGATCCATGGCCAGGAGATGGAGAGCGCCACCGACGAGAGCCACCGAGCTGCCAAGGATAAAATAGGCCGTGCGCCATCCGGCCTCCACGATGATCCAGTGGATCAAGGGAAGTCCCAGGAAGGTGGCGAAGCTCGATCCCGCATCAGCGATAGCCATCGCGGTCGCCGGGCGCTCGCGGAAGCGGCCTGCCAAAACCGCGAAGACAGCGTATGAACTTGTGCAGTGGCTCCCGATGCCGCCGATCACGCCAAAAACGATCCAGTAGACGTCAGGCGTTTCGACCAGAGTCACTCCACACAGGGCGAGTCCCAGAACAAGCGCCGCCGCCGCGAGCAGGCGACGGCTGTCCCACCGACCCAATGCATAACCGAAGGCCGGAGCCGTGAGGGCATTGGTCAGCGCGAAGACGCTGAAAGCCCCCGAGATCTCAGTCCTCGACCAGTGGAGCTCTGCTTCAATAGCGACGAGAAAGAGGCTGAATGAGGTCCAGATGAGCCCGGAAATGGCCATCAGGATGAAGGCCGTGGCCAGACGGGTACGCTTTGCCAGACGAACCCGATGGCTTCGGGCCTTCAAGCCCGAAGGAACCACGTGGTCGAGAGCCGTCACGTTCGGACTCAGTGAACCTGGAAGCGCCGGACCATGTCCCAGTTGAGCTCAAGACCGAAGCCGGGCCCTTGCGGCACCTGGATGATGCCGTTCTTCGGGTTGGGACGGTTGGCGATCATCTCGGCCCAAATCGGATCGCGTGCCGGCTCGAAGCATTCCACGCAGACACCATTCGGAATCGCCGCAATCATGTGCATGGCGATCTGCGCTTCTTCGTGGTGCCCGACGCGGATGTCGTGCAAGGCGCACAGGGCTGCCGCCCGCCGCCATTCGGTGATGCCTCCGGCTTCCGAGGCGTCGAAGTTCACAATGTCCACCGCGCCCTCGGCAATGAGGCGACGGACGCCGGCGCTCGTGGCCTCGCTCTGGCCAGCATCGATGGGGATGCTCGTGGAGCGGCGCACCTGCGCCATCATTCGTGCATCGTCATACCAATGGCATGGTTCCTCGAACCAAGCGATGTTGTACTTCTCGATCATGCGCGCGAAGCGCGTGGCTTCCGAGACCGGCCAGCCGCGATTGGCATCGACGGCGATCAGAAAGTCGTCGCCGGCGCCCTTGCGGGCGGCCTCCACACGCTCGGCATCCTTCTCGGCGGACAATCCGCCGACCTTGACTTTGCAACCGGCAAGGCCCGCATTCTTCAAGCGCTCCATCTCCTTTCCGAGATCGGAGAGAGTCTTGCCCTCTTCGTAATAGCCGCCAATGCAGATGATCGGTAACTCCTGGCGATATCCGCCGAGCAGGCGGCAGACATTGACGCCAGCTGCCTTGCCCATGAGATCCCAAATCGCGCTGTCGATGCAGGCAATGGCCTCCATGACCAGCTTGCGGTCGCGGTTCCACTCCGCTTGCTTGAAGAGCTTCTGCCAGATGCGCTCGACGGCGAAGATCTCCTCGCCGATCACGAGCGGCACAAGCTCTTTCTCGATTATGTCGACGACCTCCGGCATGTGATCCCGATTGTCACCGTTATAGACCTCGCTGATCAGGCCTGTGTCGGTTTCCATGCGGGTGATGATGGTGCATCTCTTCGTGACGTTGTACCGGCTGCCGCCGAAATTCTTCGAGAGAGGGATTTCAACGGCCATGACCGTCATGTTCTTGATCTTCATGATAACCTCAGGACTAAGGGATATTGCGTTGAAACCTATTCGCCCTTGGCGCCGCCCTCGGAGAGGCCGACGACCAGTTTGCGCTGGACAAGCAGGTAGAACAGGACCACGGGGATCGTGACGAGGACGGCGCCGGCCAGAAGCATGCCCCAGGAATAGATGTTGTCCTGCCCGATCCAGGTGGCGAGGCCGAGCGGCAGCGTCTTGTTGCGCTCGGAGGAGGTGAACACGAGCGCGAACAGGAACTCGTTCCAGGCGTGATTAAAGGCGAAAACGCCCACTGAAACGATTCCGGGGAGGGCAAGTGGAACGGTTACCCGGTACATGGCTTGCAGGCGCGTGCATCCGTCGATCATTGCGCTCTCTTCAAGGCTCACGGGGATCGCATTGAAGTAGGACCGCATGAACCAGAGCGCGAGCGGCAGGGTGAAGGCGGTATTGGCGATGATCAGCGCGATCAGCGTGTCGGCCAGGCCGAGCTTGACCACGTAGATGTAGAGCGGAAGAACGATGAGAACTTCCGGCAGCATATAGCAAATCAGCGCTGCATTCGAGAACGCGGCGATGCCGAAGAACTTGAACCTGCTGAGGCTGTAGGCGCCTAGACCACCAATCACGAGCGACAGAAAGGTGGCTCCGCCGGCCACGATGAGACTGTTCGCGAAATATGTGGGAAAGTTGGTTTGCACGAACAGGTCGCGATAGTTCTGGAGCGTCCACTCCTGAGGCAGGAAAGTGGGCGGGGTCGCATAGAGCTCGCCGCCGGGCTTGAAGGAGCACAGCACCATCCAGAACAGCGGGAATCCGACGACAGACACCGCTGTGAAGACCAGCAGGTACAGCATGATGCGCGAGGCAAGATGGTGCACATCGGCCATCTCATAGTTGCGGCGTGAGCGATCCGAGGCGATGGACAGGGTCGCGGACGTCATTGGCGGGCCTCCGCGCGCTTGATCAGGACGAAATACAATCCAAGGAGAATGACGAGAATGCTGAATGTCAGGATCGCCACGGCCGCGGCGCGTCCGAACTCGAAATCGGAGAAAGCCTTCAGATAGACGAGAATCGGCAGTGTCGTTGTCGCATCGAGGGGACCGCCTCCGGTCATCAGGTAGATGATCTCGAACTTGTGGAAGGTCCAGATGGTGCGCAGAAGCGCCGTCAGCAGAAAGACTGGCATCACATAGGGCAGGGTGATGCGCCAGAACTGCTGGAAGCTGCTCGCGCCGTCGATCTTCGCTGCTTCGTATTGCTCCTGTGGGATCGCCTGAAGAATGCCCAGAAGGGCAATCACCGCGAAGGGGAAGAACTTCCACACGCCCACTAGGATCACGGACATCATCGCCAGGGACTGGCTGTTGAGCCAGAGCAGCGGTTTGTCGATCACCCCGATGGAGATGAGGCCTGCATTGATGATGCCCACGATATCGTGGAACATGTAGCGCCAGGTGAGTACGGCCACGACGGTGGGGACGAGATACGGCGCCAGGATAATGGCGCGGGCGATGCCGCGAAACGCGAAGGTTTTGTTGAGAAGAAGCGCCAGACCGAGGCCCAGCACCATCTCAATCGACACGCTGCCGAAAACCCAGACGAAGGTGTTCCACAAGGCCGTGTAGAAGGCTTCGCTGGTCAGAGCCCAGGCGAAGTTCTCAAGGCCCACATAGGGGCCGGACATCTCGCCCATGCCGACATCCTGCGTGGCCGTGACGAACACGGTGATGGTTGGCACGCCGGCCAGTAGCAGGAGGAAGAGTGCGCTCGGGGCTAGCGTCGCATAAGCTAGCGTGCGATCGCCGGAAAGCGCAGCGCGGGTTTCAACCATTAGCGAGCCTCCGTTCACTCACAATTCCGGTGACCGGGAGCGCCTTGCCGCTTGCAGTATCAAAGCGCCGCAGATCGCTGGTCGCAACGGCAAAGGTTGCCTCCGAACCAATGATGGGCGAGTAGGTCACGCTCGATGGAATTCGCGCAATCGCGGGCGTTTCGGGCAGATTTCCTGACACATGGCCGTAAAGCAGCCGGTCGCCCCCGAGATATTCGACACGATGGACGCGGAATGCGATGCGCGTGATTTCGCTTCCTGCCGGGTAGTTGCTCTCGGGCAGAAAGTTTTCGGGTCTGAAGCCTAGGGTGATATCTCCTTGTGAGGCGAGGTTCATGGGCGGTGAGCCCATGAAGGTGGCGACAAAGGTATCGGCAGGATGCTGGTAGATCTCCTCCGGGGTGCCGATCTGTCGAACCGTTCCAGACTGCATCACGACGATGCGGTCACCAAGGCCCATAGCTTCCACCTGATCGTGGGTGACATAGACCGACGTGACGCCGACGCGATCCTGAAACTGGCGCAGCTCCTCGCGGGCCGAGTGACGCAGTTTCGCGTCGAGATTCGAGAGCGGCTCATCCAGGAGGAAAACATCCGGATCGCGCACAAGGGAGCGTGCCAGGGCGGTGCGCTGCCGCTCGCCGCCGGACATCTGACGGGGCTTGCGCTTCAACAGCTTGCCGAGCCCCACAAGACCGGCGGCCCATTGCACTTTCTCGTCGACAAGCCTGGAGTCCGCACCACGCACCCGCAATGGGAAGGCGATATTCTCGTATACCGTGAGATGCGGGTAGAGTGCGTAGTTCTGGAACACCATCGCGATGTTGCGGTCCTTCGGCTGAAGCCGGGTCGCAACCCTGTCGCCGATGACGATATCGCCATAAGTCGGCAGCTCAAGTCCCGCAATCATGCGAAGCAGCGTGCTCTTTCCGCATCCTGACGGCCCGAGGAGGACCAAGAATTCGCCATCATTCACGGTAAGGCTGACATTTGAAACGGCAGTGTGATCCGCAAAAATCTTACTGACCTGTCGGATTTCAAGTCGCGCCATGGAGTTATCTCGCGATCTGGGATTGAACAGGCAGGCCCACTTCAGCAATCAGTTGCCGGGCCTGGGCTTCAAGTTGTGCATCGGCATCCCCGATACGGTGAAGGACTCGATCAATCTCCCCTGTGTCATGCTCAAGGCCCGTCTTCCGACGGGCGAGCATGTCGAACATCCGCTCCGGAGCTGGGCCGCCCGTTACTGTCCGGGTCTTTAGGTTCTCGGCCGGATCAAGGGCCGTCCGGACTTTGCTCTCGGGAATACCGAGAGGATGTCCGAAGAGGGCCTGTGAGGCTGCATCGAGGTCCGACGTGGTGATGTCCGTCGCAATGCGACTGGCCTCGATCGTCTCACGGACGACGCGCCCGACGACGTTGTGAGCCATCCGGAAGGACATCCCGGTCTCGCGGACGATAATGTCCGCAAGCTCGGTCGCCGTTCCAAATCCAACTTCCGCCGAGCGCCGCATGACATCGGCACGCACCTTGAGTGAGGACAATGCGCCCTCGAACACCAGAAGTGAGCGGATGACCCGCTCGATCGTCTCAAGGGCGGGAGCATTGGGTGCAGAGACGCCGTCGTTGACATCGGCCAAAGCCGTGTTCTTGCTGCAGGCCAGCACGGTATTGAGAGCACCGATGGCGATGGCGGCGACAGCTTTCACATGCTCCAGCGCCTGCGGGTTCTTTTTCTGCGGCATGATGCTGCTGACACTGGAATAGGCATCATCGAGCTCGATGAAGCCATATTCCATTGTGTTCCAGCTCTGGAGATCGGTGGCAACCCGCGAGACGCCCGTCATGAGGATCGCGACAGCCGCAACGGTCTCGTGCACGTCGTCACGGATGGCGACGCCATCGTAGCCGATCTCGACCAAGCCCGAGAAACCGAGCAACCGGCTCGTCATTTCGCGATCGATGGGAAAACCCGTGGTGGAGAGGGCGCCGGAACCGAGTGGACTTCGATCGCAGCAGGAAAACGCGCTAGCAAGCCTGCGGAAGTCGCGTTCGACGAGATCGGCGGCGGAGAGAAGATAATAGCCAAAGGAAATGGGCTGCGCATGCTGCGTGTGTGTGTAACCCGGCATCACCGTGTCGATGTGCTTCTCGGCGAGATTGACAAGGGTGCGGCGCAGACGCAGGACAGTGGCTAGCAGATCGAGGAGGCGGGTCCTTAGAGCCATCCGCCAGGATGTAGTATGCAAGTCGTTGCGGCTGCGACCAGTATGAAGGCGTCCACCTGTGGCAGGGCCGAGGCGCTCCACGATAAAGCGCTCAATATAGGAGTAGAGATCCTCCTGGCGGTAGTCGATAGTCAGCGCGGACACGCCGGCCTGGCGCAATTCCAAAAGTGTTGCAAGTATCTGCGCGACTTCCGAGCGGTCGACGATCTTGCGTTCTGCCAGCATGAGCGCGTGAGCCAGATGGATCTTCAATTCGGACTCGAACTGGAACCGGATTCCGGCTGCAACCGCCGGAGCGTAATAGGAATCGACCATGGTCTCTGCGGGCGGGGATTTGACGCGTTCGCGCAGAGATACGACCGGCGGATTCGCCTGATCCTGGACCATGAAAACATCTCCGAAAAATGGGGTCCGCGTCGCATGACGCGGACGCTGGGTTCTTGCCGCGACGGTTACTTCTTGAGCTCGTCGACGATGCGCTTCATGCGCTCTTGGCCCCATGCGGCGGCCTTGGCGGGATCCTCTCCCTGGAGGACAACGCGCTGGACGACCTCGGCAGGAATGCCGCGGGCGACAATCGAGCCGATATAGGGGTTGACCACACCGGAGCGGATCACCTTGCCGTCCTTGAAGACCGCACCGGCCTCGGACTCGAAGTCGAGGGAGTTGGAGGTATCGAAGGACAGGCGCCCGATATCTTCACGTCCGTTCAAAACTTCTGCGGCGCCCGCCTTGATCACCTTCTCCTGAACGCCTTTCAGGGGCGGAATGAGGTGCGGGTACGCCGTGAGCGAGAACTTCTCGAGGCGCTCGCCCGTCACGATGAACTTCAGGAATTTGCGGGCCGCATCAACATTCTTGGATCCGACGGAGGGTGAGGCGAGGGCGAAGCTGTTGGCGTTGACGAATTTGACCGCCACGCCGCTCGGGCCCACCGGCATGGGCTTAGCACTCGTCTGCTTGAAGATTTCCGGCGTGTTCGCTGCTGCATTGGCCGCAAGGCGTGGGGCATAGATGTCGAGCCCGATCTTGCCTGTCAAATAGACGTTGATCATGTCGCCGTAGGAATACGAGCTGATGCCGGACGGCGAGTAGGCCGCCATTTCCTTCAGGAACGTGAGGGCCTTGATTGTGCCGGGGTTGTTGAACGTGACGTTCAGATCTTTGTCGAAATAGGTGCCACCGGCGTTCCAGATCATCTCCGAGAGATAGATGCTGGTCATTCGGTTCTTGCCGGCCGGAAAAATGAAGCCGAAGTTGCCGCTATCGGTGAGGGCCTTGGCGGCTGTTTTGAGTTCATCCCAGTTCTTGGGTGTTTCCAGCCCCTTCGCCTTCAGCAGATCGTCGCGCTGCCACAACACGCCGTAATTGCCCAAGGTGTACGGGATATCGTAGGTCTTCCCCTCAACAGGGACGAGCGAGCCGGCGACATAATCCTGCGCGCCGATCTCGTTGATGACATCGTCAAGTGGGACAAGATATCCCTTGCGGGCAAACTCGAATCTCTCCTCGGGGAGAAGCTTGAAGACTTCCGGCATCGTCTTTGTATTGATGGAAGCCAAGACCTTCTGGAGGCGTCCGTCGGTGCTGACGGCCTCCATCTCGATTTTGATGTCTGGGTTCGCCGCCTCGAATTCCTTGATCGCTTTGTTGTAGAATTCGATGCTCGGTGGATCCGTCTCGTTATGTAAAAAACGGACAACCTTGGTTTGGGCCAGCGCCGATGTCGAGACAAGGGCAAGTAGTAAAGAGCTGACAAGTCCTGCGCCAACTCGCGCCTGATGGCATCGCATGTATTTCCTCCCTATGTTATTTTGTTTCTTCTGGGCTAATCTGCAAGGATATGCCCGAAGCTTTATTGTTGGAGGATATGCTAGCGGTCATTTGTGATCCGTCCAGTACATGGTAGTAATATCGGATATCCGAAATCTGGATGGATTTGCTGTGAACCTGGAGCATTTGCGGACCTTTACCCGCGCAGCCGAATTGGGAAGCTTCACCAAGGCCGCGGTCTCTCTCGGTGTGGCCCAGCCGACGGTCAGTCGGATCATCAGTGAGCTGGAAGCAGAGTGGGATGGCCCGCTTTTCTATCGGACGGGACGTGGTGTTGCTCTATCGGAACTCGGCCAGGAAGCTCTGATGAGGGCCCAATCTCTGTTGCGGGAGGTCGAGCAGGTCTCGGAGGATTTAAGGGCCTTCAGCCGCCTTCCGAGCGGGAATGTCTCGCTTGGCTTGCCGCCGTCGCTGATCTCTTATGTTATTCCAAAACTACTCAACCAGCTACGCCGCGAAAGGCCGGGGATCCGCCTGCGAGTCTACGAGGGTTTCAGCGAGCAGATTGAACGCTGGCTGTCGGAAGGCATTGTGGATGTGGGCATCTATAGCAAGTACAAGGAAGGCTCCCTCAAAGGGAGCGGCCTGATGCTGAACTCGCGGCTGGTTCTGGCTGGCGTTGCTGCCCATTGGGATCTGCCTGATGAGATCGATTTCGAGCAGCTTGCAAATTTTCCCCTCGTTCTGCCTGCGCTCACCAATGGCCTTCGAATGGCCGTTGACGCTGTTGCCAAACGCATGAGGATCGAGCTCACGATCGTTGCCGAGGCGGACTCGATCCTTGCCCAGAAGGAGATGACGCTGAATTGCGGCTGCTACATGATCAAGGCTCCGCAGACCATCGCAGGCGAGAAGCATGATGGCATTTTTGCGAGCAGCGTGATTCGGAACCCCTACATCAACCGCCATGTCGTCTTGGTGACCGGGCAGCAGAAGCCGCTCAGTCGTGCATCTCGCGAGGTAGCTGCACGCGCGACGTCGATCCTGCGGGGATTTTCTAGCGACATATAGGCTATCGAGCAGATCTCTTAGAGACCGAATCGTGGCTATTCGCCGGCAATATAGGAATGTCGCCTTCTGGCACGAGGCTGACCTTCGCCGAAATTCCGCGTTGTGGCGATAAGCGGACCTTCGTTGACCCCGCAATACATCGCTTTTTGATCCGTTGCAGACCTTGGGCTTGCTTGGTCATCGGACAAGGAGAAGGACGGTGGCAGTCACAATATGCTATCATCGCCAGCCGCTCGCCGGGCCTGCCCGATCGAGGTTGGTGACAAAGCTTGGCGACTGGCACCTACTTGGCACACGGGGCCTGCGATCCCCTCATGAGGCGATATGCTGAAGTATTTCGTCCAGCTCGGCTTCACCGAGGACGCGTCGTCATGTCGTCAATTCAATCCGACATCGACCGACTATCTAGTCTAACCCAACTGATACGCCGAAGAGCCGGGTTCAGGTCGATGTCCAGACCGCGATGGGGACATTCCTGCTGACCTGCCGCCTGATCTCGACGCTCGGCGCTGGCGTCGTCCTCTACTGCTTGGGGTGACAGTCCGCAGGACTGGTGCCTCTATTTCGAGGCCATGGCGTGAACGCGGATAATGCAATCGGACAACCATCGCGCGACGTTCAAGCAGCAGCAGGACATGCTGAAGCGATCGCTGATGAATTGGCTGCTCGATCCGCTGCTGAGTGCACGTTCATGAGCGTCACGGCGGGCATGAAGCCAAGCCTGCTGAACTTCACGGGAGGACGGCGCCTGCCCGTGATCGTTCAGGCGGAAGCCGCGGAGTGCGGTCTTGCGTGCCTGGCCATGGTGGCTTCGTATCATGGCCACAAGACAGACCTGAATGCGCTTCGCCGACGCTTTCCCGTCTCGCTGAAGGGCGTGACCCTGCGTAGTCTCATCCAGGTGGCTGGCTACCTGCATCTCGCGTGCAGGGCGGTTCGCTTCGAGCTCGGCCATCTGCCGGAACTGCGGCTGCCGGCGATCGTGCACTGGGATCTCAACCACTTCGTGGTTCTCAAGGCCGTCACGCGCAAGGGTATCATCATCCATGATCCGGCCTCCGGCGAGAGACGCTACCCTCTCGAGGAGGCATCGAAGCACCTGAGCGGTATTGCCGTCGAGCTCACTCCGACCGAGACTTTCACGGGGAAGGACGAGCGGACCCAACTCCCCTTGAGGGCTTTCTGGGGACACATCCGGGGAATGCCGCATGTGCTGGTGCAGATCCTCGCCCTGTCAATCGTGCTCGAGGTTCTCGTCATCGCCAGCCCCTTTTACATGCAGGTTACGATTGACGAGGTCATCGCGCGGGGCGATGTCGATCTCCTGCTCATCCTGGCGCTCGGTTTCGGGTTGCTGACGGCGATCACGGTGGTGTCCACGGCCCTGCGATCCCACATCGTCCTGATCCTTCAGAACACGCTGCACTTCCAGATCGGCGCGCGCCTGTTTCACCATCTGGTCCGGCTGCCCCTGTCGTTCTTCGAGAAGCGGCATATCGGCGACATTCTTTCGCGGTTCTCCTCAATCGAGCCGATCCGCAATCTCCTTGCGGAGGGTGTCATCACCGCCCTGATCGATAGCCTCATGGCCGTCGCGACCCTGGTGATGATCTTCATTTACAGTCCTGTGGCCTATAACACCCTCATCGGCGATATGGGCAGTTCATTGTCCGGAGGCCAGAAGCAGCGGGTGCTCCTGGCCCGCGCGCTCTATCGGCAGCCCAAGATCCTTTTCCTCGACGAGGGCACGGCCCATCTTGATGTCGAGAATGAACGGCATATCAACGAAGGCCTCAGGAGCCTTGCGATCACGCGTATCAGCGTCGCCCATCGACCGGAGACGATGGCGGGTGCGGATCAGATCCTTCACATCGACCGGACCGTGAGCCTTGCGACGGTTCCAGGGAGAAAGGCCGTGACGGGCAGAAGCCGCGCCCCGGCCAGAAGGAAGGCAATGCCGACAGAGCGTTGAGATAGGGCCATCGGCGTGTTCAGGCGATCACGAACCGGGACCTGTCCGGATGCGCGCCTGAAGGGCCTTGAGCTACCGGGCGACAAGGGCGCACTGCTTCCGGTGGCACTCTCGTGGGCGACGGATGGGGCGGTCGAATGGTCGGGGATCGCGGCCATGGGCTTCCTCTGGTTCTCATCGATTGCGGCGTGGCCTCCGTCCCAGGTGGGCGGACTCCGCAAGGCGGCAATCCTGCCTTTGGGGGCACCTCTCTGGGAGTAGTGTCACGAACTCACCCCAATCGCGCGTTATGCTGTCGGTCCGGTGGCAATGGCTTCGGCGTGCCGGATGCCTCCGGAGAGGCCGAGGGATCATGACCAGTTTGGAGCGCATGACCGAACAAGAACTGGTCGCGCATCTGTGTCAGCTCGCGGACGAATGCGACCGGTTGGGCCGGGAACTCGCCCGCACGGAGCAACGGCAGCGGTTCAGCAAGGATGCCCAGGACGTTGCACGCGCGGCCCAGGACGGGCAGGGGCTGCTGACCCGGATGAACCGGCTCATGGACCGGATGCGGGCCGCCGAGGGCCACCTGATGCGGATCAGGGGGCAGCTCCGTCCCCTTCCGGTCCCATGAGGCGCATTTCGGCTGACGCCCGTCCGGAACCCACAATCCAGCCCCTTCCGTACCCCGAGGGGATAGGTAGAACATCTATATTGCACAGTTTTGGGGGCGCGATTTACGGTCGTAATAGTTCTTACCCTTCGGTGAAGCCATGCCCGCCAAATTCGTCCGCAGCGTCTCGCTCACCCAGGAACTGACGGCGCTCATTGATGAGAAGATCGCCACCGGTCATTACAGCAGCGCGAGCGAAGTCGTCCGCGCCGCCCTGCGCCTCCTGGCCGAGCAGGACCGGGGCCATGGCCGTCGGCGCCGGGCCTCCTCCGAAAGCGACCGCGATGTCCGATAAGAGCCAGTCGCTGTTGGCCCGCGCCAGGGCGATCTTCGGGGATCGGGAATCTCTGCCCCAGCAGATCCTCGACAGCGTGACGGACTATGCTGTCGTGGCCAGTGATCTCGAAGGCCGCGTGACAAGCTGGAACGAGGGAGCGCGGCGTATCCTCGGATGGACCGAGGAAGAAATGCTCGGTCGGCCCATGGACCGGTTCTTCACGCCGGAGGATGTCGCAGCCGGCGCGCCCGCCCAGGAGAGGCGGACGGCCTATGAGAACGGGTTTGCCACGGATGAGCGCTGGCACCAGCGCAAGAGCGGCGAACGGTTTTGGGCCAGTGGCGAACTCACCCCGCTGAAAGAGAGTACCGGCGAGATCGTCGGATACGTGAAGGTGCTGCGTGATCGGACCGAGCAGCGACGGACCGAGAGCGCCCTTGCGGCCTCGCGGGAGCGGACCTTCGAGATCCTGGAAAGCATCTCCGACGCCTTCTATGCCCTCGATCCGCAATGGCGCTTCACGTACGTCAACCGCAAGGCCGAGGAATGGTGGGGCCGCAGGCGCGACGACCTGATCGGCAAGGATTTTCGCGGGGCGTTCCCGCAGGTTGTCGGCTCCGAGCCCTACGAGGCCCATCGAAGAGTGATGCGGGAGCGGCAGCCCGTCCGCATCGAGGCCGTGTCCGCGATCCTCCATCGGTGGGTGGAGGTCAGCATTTATCCGACCAATGACGGCGGCTTGTCGGTTTACTTCCGCGACATCAGCGAACGCAAACGCGCGGAGGAGGCCGAGCGGCAGCTCGCTGCGATCATCGAGTCGTCGGACGATGCTATTCTGAGCATAGACCTGACCGGCGCCATCGCAAGCTGGAATCGGGGCGCGGAACGACTCTACGGCTACCGCGCCGAGGAGGTGATCGGCCAGCCGATCACGATCCTGCTCCCGGCGGACCGGCGCGACGAGGAGGCAAGGATTCTCGAACGCATCCGCCACGGCGAGCGTGTTGAGTCGTACGAAAGCATCCGCCGCCGCAAGGACGGTAGCCCGGTCGAGGTCTCGCTGACAGTTTCGCCGGTCCGGGATGCACAAGGTCAGATCGTCGGCGCGTCGAAGATCGCCCGCGATATCACCGGGCGCAAGCAGGCCGAGCGCCTGCAAGACCTTCTGGTGCATGAACTCAATCATCGCGTGAAGAACGTCCTGGCCACGGTGCAGGCGCTCGCGCGGCAGACCTTCGGCAGTGGGCAGTGGGACACCACGGCGCGCGAGAGCTTCGAGGCCCGCCTGCTCGCCATGTCCAAAGCGCACGACCTGCTCATGCGCGAGAACTGGAAGGGGGCGGAGCTGTCACAGGTCGTTGCCGAGGCTCTTGCGCCGTACCAGCGCGACCGCTTCGAGATCGGCGGGCCGAGCCTGCGGCTGTCCCCGAGCGTGGCCCTGGCGCTGAACCTGGCGCTGCACGAGTTGGCGACCAACGCCGCGAAATACGGGGCGCTCTCGAATGCCTCGGGTCGGATCGCGATCGCATGGGAGATTCAGCCAGGCGATCCACCGCATCTTCTCCTTCGCTGGCAGGAGAGCGGCGGGCCACCGGTTTCGCCGCC
The DNA here is from genome assembly GCF_052658925.1 of Microvirga medicaginis. Classification (NCBI taxonomy): domain Bacteria; kingdom Pseudomonadati; phylum Pseudomonadota; class Alphaproteobacteria; order Hyphomicrobiales; family Methylobacteriaceae; genus Microvirga; species Microvirga medicaginis. Next base: position 86,107 of record NZ_JBQWEL010000010.1, read on the forward strand.
GACCCGAAAGGGCTTCGGTTCGCGCCTGATCGAGCGCGGTTTGGGGCATGAACTCGCGGGCGAGGCCAGGATCACCTATGACCCCGTCGGGGTCAGGTGCGAGGTGAAGGCCCCCTTGGCCGATGAGGGGCAAACGGATGAGTAGGCAGCCGGAACACGTGCAGCACCGCTGATGCCTGCGCCATGACGATCACCATGACGGGTCGCCTGATCGCGGACTGTCTTGCAAGTGGGTTTGGAAAGCTCCACGCGCCGGAGCCTGACGTCAGGCTCGAGGGATAAGCGAAGGACCTGAGTCTAGGGAAGCACTTGCAGCAGGAGCGCGTAGCCCGCGACGGAGAGCATCACGATGCAAGCCAAGGCAATGGTGGCCTGCTTCTCGAATTGAACGAGCTTGATTTGAGCGTCCGTGGCCGGGGAACGAAGTCCAGACTCGGGAACATTCATCGAGCAACCCGCGTATGAAATTTATGGGTGCTTACAAACGCCGCAGTAATCCGGAAGATCCCACGTGCCTTGTCGAGGACGATCATGAGTGGCGACTGGTCCCCGGTCAGCGCCGCGCCGCGCGACGGCACGCCCGTGATCCTCTGGATGATCGAGGACGAGACACCACCTGACATCCCGTGGCATGTGGGGTTCTGGGCCGTCAAGCCAGGCGTGGGCATCGGATGCTGGCATCTCTTCGGCGATCCCCCGCGCATTTGCTCGGACCGGCAGATCCGCGGCTGGAGACCGCTTCTCCGCGATCGTTGAGCAAGCACTCGATGCCCATGGGGTTCCTGTGGCAGTCGCAGGATGAAAAGGCACATTTCGACAATCGCTGCCAGTTGGAATGGCTCCGGTTGGAGCCAGCCTTCTGAACCGAGGGACGAAAGGGGTTTTTGTTGCCGGATGAGGCGGGAAGGATCGCAGTCTCCGCAATCCGGTCATAACGCTCGTCGATCCAGTTACCCGCAGGTTCACCGAGCGGAGGCGCTTGAACGTCACGGATTAAGATCTGGAAATGGCACTCCTCGAACGAAAACATTTGGTCAGCTTAGGGCGCGTCAGCCGTCCTTCTTCGAGTCGCAGGAACATCGCAGCCTGATCCCAAGCCGACCTTCGCGCTCCTGAACTGATGAGGGAGAAGCAGATCTCCCTTAGGAGCCGTGCAGGGCGAGCAGATAGATCGATTATGCTCAGATCCGCGGCAGCCCTTGTTTTCGGCAACCTGTCGCCCATAACGCTACATTCGGCCTGAGCCCACGGTTAAGACTATGATCCGCTCCCGAGATGCTTTTCCAGTGGCTCCGCCCCATCCAGGCTGGATCTTGCGCGACCGTGTTTTGCCGGGCCTTGGCCTCTCGGTCAGCCAAGCGGCCCGCGAGCTTCGCATCGCGCGTCAGACGCTCCATCGCGTTCTGGCCGGCTCGGCTGCTGTTAGTCCCGAGATGGCCACGCGGCTGGCTCGTCTTTCAGGCACGACACCCGGCTTTTGGCTCGACCGCCAGCAACAGCACGACGTCTGGTATGCCGAACAGACGCTGGCGGGTGTGCTCGGGCTGATCCCCACCCACACCCTTCCGGACGCTCTTCAGAAAGAGATAGGACTTCATTATGACCGCTAAGCCTCAGCCCGCCGCGAAGGCCCGGACCGGGGTTGCGGGTCTGGACAACATCCTTGTGGGCGGCCTGTCGCCCGGGCACGTCTACCTGCTTGAGGGTAGCCCCGGCACCGGCAAGACCACAGTTGCCCTCCAGTTCCTGCTCGAAGGAGCTAAGATTGGAGAAGCTGGGCTCTACATCACCATGTCGGAGACCGAGCGGGAGCTGCGTGAGGGCGCAGCCTCGCATGGTTGGGACATTGGCAATGGCATTCAGGTGTTCGAACTGGTGCCGCCGGAGAACCTTCTCGACGAGGAGCACCAGCAGAGCCTGCTCTACTCGTCCGATCTCGAGCTCGGGGAGACCACCAAGGCCGTGTTCGAGGCCATTGACCGAACCCAGCCGGTCCGGATCGTGATTGACAGCCTTTCCGAGATCCGCCTCTTGGCACAAAGCTCTCTGCGCTACCGTCGTCAGATCCTGGCGATGAAGCACTACTTCGCTCGCCAGGGCGCGACCGTTCTCCTGCTGGATGACCTGACCACCGACACGAATGACAAAACGGTGCACAGCCTCGCCCATGGTGTCATCCGCCTGGAGGGGCTTACGCCCAACTATGGCGCCGAGCGCCGCCGTCTGCGGATCATCAAGTACCGCGGCCAAGCGTTCCGGGGCGGGTTCCACGACTTCATCATCGCCGAAGGGGGCGTGCAGGTCTTTCCACGGCTGGTTTCCGGTGAGCACAAGACAGACTTCACCCGCCATGTGCTTACCAGCGGCATCGGCGAGCTCGACATGCTCTTGGGCGGCGGCATCGAGCAAGGCTCCAGTACCTTGATCATGGGACCTGCGGGATCGGGCAAGTCCCTGCTGGCTGTCCAGTTTGCCGTCTCGGCTGCCGCGCGGGGCGGGAAGGCGGCGCTGTTCATCTTCGACGAGGAGCTTGGCCTGCTGATTGACCGGACCAAGCTGATGGGCATCGACCTGGACGCTTTGTGCGCCAGCGGCAACATGTTCATCGAACAGGTCGACGCCGCTGAGCTCTCACCGGGAGAGTTTGCCCACAGGGTTAGGGCCATGGTTGACAGCAACAGCGTGAAGACCGTCGTGATCGATGGCCTTAATGGCTATCAGGCCGCCATGCCGGACGAGCAGTTTTTGACCCTGCATATCCATGAGCTGTTGCAGTACCTCAACCGGCAGGGCGCCTCGACCTTGCTGACGATGGCCCAGCACGGGCTTCTTGACGACACGAGGTCACCCGTTGACGTCACCTACTTGGCCGACACGGTGATCCTGCTGCGCTATTTCGAGGCCTTCGGCCAGGTTCGCCGGGCGATCTCGATCATCAAGAAGCGGTTCGGCACGCACGAGAACACTATCCGCGAGATCCGGATCGACAGCCGGGGCATTGCCATTGGAGAGCCCCTGGAGGACTTCCAGGGGATTTTGCGCGGCACTCCGATCCTGGCCGAGGGTGACCGGGCCCGGCTGCTCGAAGACCGGTGAGTATGAGCGACACTCTCCAGTCCCGCTCGGAGCGAGCGCTCATCCTGGCGCCGCATGGTCGGGATGCGGCCGTTGCGGCAGACATCCTGCACGTTGCGGGAATTGCGGCCGAGATCTGCCCCGACCTGCCGGCGCTGATGCGCGAGATCGCCCAGGGAGCGGGCTTCGCGCTCGTCACAGACGAGGCTTTCCGCACCGCTGATCTGAAGGAGCTTTCCCGTTGGCTGTCGAACCAGCCCCCGTGGTCTGACTTTGCCTTCGTGCTCCTCACACGTCGCGGTGGCGGGGTTGAGCGCAATCCAGCCCTGGCCCGTCTGTCCGAGGTTCTCGGCAATGTGGTGTTCCTGGAGCGCCCTTTCCATGCCGGCACGCTCGTGAGCGTCGCCCGCTCCGCCTTGCGGGGAAGGCTTCGGCAATACGAGGCCCGGGCCCGGCTGGAGGAGCTGCACGATGGCGAGGAGCGGCTGAGAGCGGCACTCGACAAGGAAAGGCGCGCCGCCGAGCATCAGAGAGTGCTCATCAACGAGTTAAACCATCGGGTGAAGAACACGCTCGCCACCGTGCAGTCGATCTCAGCCCAGACCTTGCGCACCGCTGAGACGACAGGTGACGCTCGCGAGGCGTTGGAGATGCGGCTGCTGGCTCTGTCAAGAGCCCACGACGTGCTCACCCGCGAGAGCTGGGAGGGCGCCGACTTGGTCGAAGTGGTGGCAAACGCTCTTAAGCCCTACGAGATTGCGGGGGAGAGCCGCTTCCACATCAAGGGTCCCGATGTGCGGGTCACGCCGCGCATGTCGCTGGCGCTGGCGATGGCGCTGCATGAGCTGGCAACCAACGCGGTGAAGTATGGCGCCTTGTCCAACAAGACCGGCACGATTGAGGTGACGTGGCAGGTGCAGAACGGTGCTGCGCCGCCCCGGCTAACCTTGCGCTGGACTGAAGCTGGAGGACCGCCCGTAGTGGCTCCTCGTCGGCGCGGTTTCGGGTCGCGTCTCATCGAGCGCACCCTGGCGCAGGATCTGGATGGTCAGGTGGAGATTGCCTTTCCCGCAACCGGAGTTGTCTGCACCGTCGATGCCCCCGTTGCGTAGATCTGCGACTACGGCCTGGAACCTGTGCGACGATACCGTTCCGTTCGAAAGTGGTCGACGAAAATCCCTCTGAAGAACATGGGAGGAGATCCAGCGTAAATGCCAAATGTCGCCTCTTGGCACGCCTCGGTATTTTTCTTGTGGCTGCTTAAGCCTGAAGTCCGGACGGTGCATGAGCTTTGAGGCGGCTCGTCGGAGAGCCGCCCCTACGCTTAGATTTCAACCTGCTCTGCAATCAGAAGGGCATCGTCGACGTCGATCCCAAGATACCGAACCGTGCTCTTGATCTTGGTATGGCCGAGTAGAAGCTGAACCGCTCGGAGATTGCCTGTCCTTCGGTAGGTCATCGACGCTTTGGTGCGCCGGAGTGAGTGGGTGCCGGAGGCGAGGGAATCGAGCCCAATCACGCGAAGCCAGGATGCCAGCAGGCGAGCGTACTGGCCCGTCGTTATAGGTCTCGCTCGATTGATCCGGCTGGGAAACAGCGGCTCGCCCTTATGCAGCTCCTTCTTCTCCAGCCAGCGTCCCACAGCCTCACGAGTGTGCTCCGTGGTCTCGAACTGAACGGTCGGGCCCGTCTTCCGCTGTATGACCGAAGCTCGGGGTCGCACCCGCCCATTGAGGGCAACATCGTCGACCCGGAGCGCGACGAGGTCACAAGCTCGCAGCTTGCTGTCGAGGGCTAGATTGGACAGAGCCAAATCCCGGATGCGGTGAGCAACCTGGACCCTGACCCAAATGGACCAGATCTCCTTTGCCTTGAGAGGCGGTTTATGCCCAATCAGCTTGCCCCGGTTCCAAGGTGTGTGGGTTGGTAGGGATGGTCAGAGATACTGTCTTGCATTGCAGTGCTCCTGAAGCGAAGCTCTCCCGCAATGAAACTTGGCAGTTTATGCCGACAGAAAACCCGGGCTGAGCAATCCTTCCAAAGCCTTCGTCAGCTTTCCGAGGTAGGCCGGACGCCCTTTACTTAGCGCCGATCTCCTGCTCGTGACCCGGAGCTGACCCTGGCAGATCCGACTCAAATGGCTAGCGTATCGAACAATCCCGGCAGCGGGGTTAGCCCACGCGGATTCTTAAGTGTCCAAACACCAAGCGTTCCACGGAAACCTTGCTCATCTGCTGGCGGTAAGCCTCGCGCTCGGCGGCAATCTCGCGCCGCTCCTGCTCAGCTGCGCGAAGGGTCTTTTTCGGCTGCAGCTTGAGACGCTTGAGTGCCTCACAGATTACCGCCAGGCACGCCGTCACGCTGGTGCGCTCGGCCACAGCGCGTCATTGGCTTCGATCCCGAGCTGATGTAGCACCTCCAAAGCTGCCGCATCCAGGCGCGAGGGCACGCTCCCGCTGTGCGGCTTGGGGCAGCGTCGGCCTTCCTCGCGCTCTTGGCGGCGCCAATTCGACATGGTGGCGAGGCAGACCTGAAAGCGGCGGGCAATCTCGACCTGACTGCCGTCGCTGCGCTTGCAGGCGACCAAAACACGCTCACGCAGATCAGGAGAATCGGGCTGCGGCATGGCTCGCCTCCTGGGCCATAGGCCAATCAACGCACAGCTACCCGAATAGATTCAAGCCCAGATCAAAAGCGCCTTAGTGCGTCTCGTTTTTGAAGAGTCACCTCGAATGCGATGATGAGCAATTCCTGACGTCTCCGCTGCAGGGCGCCGCTAATGAAGCTCGAAGAGACCACGGCCAAGTTGCAACGTCGTTCCTTGAGCCTGTCGACGCCCCACGTGCCAACAAGGATCGTGCGGCGTGAATGGCGTCCCGCAAATTGGGGAAGTCATCTCGCAACTCATGTAATATCCATTGGTTGGAGAGGGGTCACAGGGCTAGTCTTACCAACCGGGTGAGATGCCCATGGGAAAATGAATCGTACTCAAAGAGCCGCCGAGACGACAATTTCGACGCGCATGTCGGGGTCCGCCATCAGCACCTGACCGCAGCAGCGCGTAGGCGGATTGGAGGGGTCGATCCATGCGTCCCAGACTTCGTTCATCGCCTTGAAGTCCGACATCTCACGCAACCAGATCTGTGCGGTAAGCAATCGCGATTTGTTCGTGCCCGCGCGCTCTAGCAGGGCGTCGATCTTGGCGAGCGTCTCGGTCGTCTGCTGCGTGATGTCACCGCCCGAGTCGGAAAATTGGCCGGAAAGAAAACACATGCCGTTATACTTCACAAGCCTGCTCCGGCGATGGTTTAAGTCCTCACGTTCGATGTCCATTTGATTTCCTCCATACAAGAAAAGCGCGATTTAAGGCTGCTCGCTCCTGCTAGCGATAGCGTCGCCCAGGCAGTCCCGCAACTCATCAATGACCCTTAGCAGCCAGGCCTCGGTCATCATTTCGAGAGGCGCGTTGAATGAGATTGCGACATCGACTTCGTACAGGCTCGAGCTGGGAACAGGCAGGCCGAGACCGCCTTCACCTGGCAGATAGTAGCCCATATTGACGGCGAAGCCGCGGCGTTGCGCATCACGAACCTGACCAAGAACAATTGACTTGTCGACATACTGGACGGACGGGTGGCTCAGATATCGATGGGCGTTGGTCTCAAGCAGATACAGACAATCGGATTCCGGCATGATCGACATTAAGGCAATACTGCCCGCTGCGACGCCCATTGGGACGCGACCACCAACACCCATACTGAATTGCCGGTCTGGCGAGCGTATGACCATGTCTGCGCAAACAGCGTCGAGGCCAGCCTGCACCATCATGTAGACAGGGTGGCCCGTCCGGCGCGCGAATTCAGTCATACCGGGCCTGAACTTCAAAACTAACGGCTCAAGCCGTTCCTGACGCCTTGCCAGCATGGGGATCGCAGGTCCAAGCCGATAGTGGCCATGACGGCCTGCAGGCTCGGCGAATCCTTTCTGAATCAGGGACACCAGACTGCGATGAACTGCCGGCTTCGCCTCACCAACGCGCTCGGCGATATCCGCCAGGGCAATGCCCTCAGCGCCGCATTCGCCGAGAACGAGGAGAATGTCGAGCGCACGCACCGCATTGGTGGAGGCGTTCTGGGCCATATCAGGCTCCATAGTTCTAATAATTAGAACAAAAAGAAAAATCTATTCCAATAACTGGAACCGGTTGACTTGTGCCATTTTTTTAGCTGTCATTCAACACCAACAATACAGCTTCGAGCTGAGGGAGGAACATTCGAACCTTGCTGTGCAAACCGCTCGTCGGTGGGAGACACCGCGCGTCCGCATCATCCTTTTTCCCAACCAATTCTCAGTGAGGGCAACCGCATGGTGTCGTTTCTGATCAAACGCATAGGATTTGCACTTTTCACGTTATTCAGCGTCCTGACGCTGGTCTTCGTGATCGTGCGGATTCTGCCGGGGGATCCCGCACTCGTTATTCTGGGCGATCAAGCCAGTCCTCAGAGCATTGCCGCCCTTCATCATAAGCTAGGTCTGGATCGACCCATTTTTATCCAGTACGGGCAATTCATGCTCAGGTCGTTGCAAGGCGATCTGGGGACTTCAATGATCACCGGGCGTCCAATCACCGCCGAGATCACGAACGTGCTGCCCTATACGCTGGAGTTGACAATCGCCTCGTTGATCCTTGGCGTCCTGCTCGGCGTGCCTGCCGGCGTCTGGGCCGCCGTCAGGCGAAACAAGCCTACGGACTTGATTCTGCGGTTGGTCTCTTTGATTGGGCTCTCGCTTCCAGCCTTCGTCGCAGCGATCATCCTCCTGATGATCTTCGCCATCAACCTACGTTGGTTCCCGGTCATCAGCTCTGGCGGTGGGGACGGCATGGTCGATCGCCTGAGACAAATGGCGCTGCCGACGATTTCGCTTGCTTTAATCATGATGGCCTACATCACGCGTGTCACGCGCTCTGCGATGCTTGAGGTCCTCAGCCAGGACTTCGTGCGCACCGCCCGAGCCAAGGGCGCGTCGCATCACGCCGTTGTGTGGCGTCACGCGCTCGGCAATTGCATGATCCCGATCACCACGGTGGTGGGCCTGTATCTCGGCATTCTTATTGGCAACTCGGTCTTGACTGAGATCGTCTTTTCCAGACCGGGGCTGGGCAAGCTTATTCTGAATGCTCTTACGCAGCGCGATTACACGCTGTTGCAGGGGATGATCGTCATCTACACGCTCATTGTCGTCGCGGTGAATCTGCTCACGGATCTCACCTATGGCTTCCTCGACCCGCGAGTGCAGTACAAATGACCACCGTTTCAATTCCTCAGGTCGCGCCGGAAAAATCCCGCTTCGCGTGGCAGTTTCTGCGGCGTTTGAACTTCTCCACATGGCTTGGTCTGGCGGTCGTCGTCGCGATGGTGCTGTGCGCAATCTTCGCGCCTCTCCTGGCGCCCTATGATCCAAATGAGCAAAACATCCTCCTCAATCTTTACCCGCCAAGCGCCGAGAACTGGTTGGGCACCGACCAATTCGGCCGGGATGTCTTGTCGCGTTTGCTCTATGGTGCGCGCTATTCGCTGACCATCGGTTTTTGCGCCATTGTCATTGCGATGATTATTGGCTCTTTACTGGGAATGATTGCTGGCTACGCTGGCAACCGCACAGATATTGTGCTGATGCAGATCATGGACGTTGTTCTAGCGTTTCCTTCGCTCATTCTCGGTCTTGCGCTCGTTGCGCTGATGGGCGCGACATTGACAAACATAGTTATCGCCATCGCCTTCACGGCCATACCGGCATTCGCGCGGATAGCGCGTGCCGGTGTCATCACGCAGCGCGACCGGGAATATGTCCAGGCCTGTCACTCCATGGGCTTCTCCAACTCCCGCATTCTTTTCCGGCATATCCTCCCGGCCATCCTACCCGAGATTATGGTGATGGCCTCACTTTGGATGGCGACTGCTGTGCGCACCGAAGCATCGCTCGCCTTCATCGGCCTGGGCTTGGCCCCTCCCACGCCAACCTGGGGTGGCATGGTGCGCGAAGGCTTCGATAACATCCTGAGCTCCTTCCATTTGGCTATTTTTCCGAGCCTTGCAATCCTGGTGCTCGTTCTTGCCCTCAACCTGATCGGCGACGGTTTGCGCGACGCCATCGATCCGCGACTGAAGGATGCCAGCTGATGAGCGATCAACCTGCGATCTCGGTGAAGCATCTGAAGATATCCTTCGCCAAAAAGCCGGTCGTCCACGGGATCAGCTTCGATATCAAGCCGGGCAAAACCCTGGCGCTGGTCGGAGAGTCCGGTTCTGGCAAGAGTGTGACCTCTCTGGCGATCATGAGGCTGCTTCCTGAGCACATCGCTCATGTGGAAGGCTCGATTCAGATCGACGGTAGCGAGATTCTTGCCTTGCCCGAGGCAAAAATGCGCAGCGTCCGCGGCGGTCAGATCAGCATGATCTTCCAAGAGCCGATGACCTCGCTCAACCCGGTGCAGACGGTTGGCGCACAGCTGGGTGAGGTCCTGAAAATCCACCGTAAGCTGAATGGCGCGGCGCGCCGTGAGGCGGTTCTCGAACTGTTGCGCAAAGTGCGCATTCCCGACCCCGAGGAGCGCATCAACCAGTATCCTCATACATTCTCGGGCGGCATGCGCCAGCGGGTGATGATCGCGATGGCGCTGGCCTGCAATCCGGCGCTTATCATTGCCGACGAGCCGACGACAGCGCTGGACGTGACCGTGCAGGCGCAAACGCTCGAATTGCTGAAGGAATTGCAGCGCGAGACCGGCACCGCTGTCCTATTTATCACGCATGATATGGGCGTTGTTGCGGAAGTCGCCGACGATGTTCTCGTCATGCGGCATGGCCGTGTCATCGAGCAGGGCTCGGTGAGCGAAGTCTTCAGCAATCCGAAGGACCAGTATACACGCAGCCTGATTGAGGCGGCGCCAAGCCTTGTCGGGAAATTGCAGGCCAATGTAATCCCCGCAACGCCCATCGAAAGCGTGCCGGAGGCTCTGAGCACGGACCCGGTGCTGGTAGTACGCGACCTTTCGGTGCGGTTCCCGGTGCGCGGCGGTCTGGTCGGTCGCGTAAAGGGGGCGGTGCACGCCGTCGAAAATGTGTCCTTCACCATCAGCAAGGGCGAGACGCTGGGGCTGGTAGGAGAATCCGGGTCGGGTAAGTCGACGATTGGTAAGGCGGTCATCAATCTCGCCCCGGTACATAGCGGTTCCGTGGTCGTCGATGGTCACCAGATAGACTACCAGGACCCGAAGAGCCTCGCGCAGATGCACCGACAGGTGCAGATGATCTTCCAGGATCCATTCGGATCGCTTGACGCGCGCCAGACCATTGGCTCAGCGATCATGGAGCCGATGAAAGTCCACGGTTTGCGGACCGGTCGTGCCGCGCAAGAACGCATGGAATGGTTGATGGAACGCGTCGGACTGGACCCGAAACGCGCATCCAGTCTCCCGCACGAGTTCTCCGGCGGCCAACGCCAGCGCATCTGCATTGCGAGGGCGCTCGCCATGGAACCGCGCCTGATCATCGCGGATGAAGCGGTCTCGGCGCTCGACGTCGCCATCAAGGGGCAGATCATCGACCTGATGATCGACCTCCAGAAGGAATTTGGCGTATCCTATCTCTTCATCAGCCATGATATGGCCGCCGTTGAACGCATCTGCGATCGCGTGGCGGTGATGTATTTCGGCGAGATCGTCGAGATAGGCCCGCGGGACGAAGTCATCGGGCGACCGGGACATGCCTATACCCAGCGCCTGCTGTCGGCCATCCCGATCACTCATCCCGACCAGCGTGGGACGCGCGTGCGCCGCGCCTCCGACGCGGGGCCGCCGAGAAGTCCGCTGAAGCCCTTGGGATACGTGGCACCTGCCGCGCGCTGGAGCAAGGCGGCGGACGGTCATTTCATTCGTCAGACAAGCTGAGAATGTGGAGCAAATAAAATGCATGCCCTTACCAAGCTCGCGGATTTTGTGAGTGGTTACCCACGCGGGCAACTGCCGCAACAGACCCGCGAAGCGATCTCGCTGCTTTTGCTCGACCTGATGGGCGCTACTGCGGCTGGCCTACATTCGCCACTCGCCGCTTCCGCTCGCAAAGCGGCCTGTGACGTTTATGGCCCGGGCAAGGCGCAGGTCTGGATGACAGAGATCGCCCTGAGCGTGGCCGGTGCTGCGATGGCCAACAGCGCAGCGGCGAGCGCACTCGATATTGACGACGGGCATCGGGGCGCGGCCGGACACGCCGGGGCGGGTGTTATTCCGGCGGCTTTGGCTGTCGGGCAGGCGCTCGGCGCGTCGGACGCCGACATCATGGACGCGATTGCGCTCGGATATGACATCGCACTGCGCGTCGCCGCCTCGCGCCCGACCAGCACGATTGAGACGTACGCGAGCGGCCGCTGGGTGAGCTATGGCGCCGCCGCCGCCGCAGGCCGGTTGCTCGACCTGACCAACGAGCAGCTGGCGCACGCTCTGGCGATCGCCGGATCGGAAGGCCCGATCGTCTTTCCAACGGGATCGTCAAAGTTTCAGGGCAGCACAGTCAAGGAAGGCATTCCGCCGGCGGTTGTGGCTGGTATCACCGGCGCCTATCGTGCGCTGGCGGGTGCCACTGGTCCGCTCGATCTCCTCGACAAGGAAGACCGCTACACGCCCGACATCCTCCTCGGAAACCTGGGCGAGGTTTGGGAGCTGCAGAAATGTTATCTCAAACCTTACGCTTGCTGCCGCTACATGCACGCCGCGATCGACGCGATTCTCGCACTGCGCCAGCCGGGCCGCAAGATTACGAGACTTCGCATTGAGACCTTCCCGCAAGGTCTTCGGCTGGCCAATGAACGCGCCCCGCGCTCATTGGAAGGCGGCCAGTACAGCTTCTATTTCAGCTGCGCGCTTGCTGCGTTGCGCGGACCCGAGGCGCTACAGCCAGTCGATCTATCCAGCCTAATGGACGAAGAAGTCCTTGGATTGGCCGACAGGATCGAACTTGAGGCCTCCGAAGATTTCGCCACCGCCTTCCCAGTGCGCACGCCAGCCCGTGTTCTCCTGGACCAAGGCGAGGGCCTGCAGGAGATAGTGATCGATCACCCGCTGGGCGACGTCGCCAATCCTATGAACTGGGAACAGGTTGCCCGCAAGTTCAAGAACATCGGGCGGGTAAACCTCAACGAGGCCCACCAGAACAACATCATTTCGGCAGTCAGCGGCCTCGGAGAAGCCGGCTTCGGACCGCTTCTGAAAGTGCTGTCGATTTCTAAAACACACAATCCACAATAGGGAGGAAGATCACAATGCAATATCGAGGAAAATTGGGTGTCCCACTGCTCGCCGCCCTTCTTACTGGAGCGGCTTTGGCGCCAGTCACTGCAATGGCAGCTCAGGCGGAATTGCGTCTCGGCGCAGCCGCCGCTGATATCGGAAATCTCGACCCGCATTTCGCGTCAAGCACTTCGGACCGGACGCTGGTCGCCTGGATCTATGGCGGTCTGGTTCGATTCGCGCCTGGCTCGACCGATCCTGCAACCATCGAAGGCGATCTCGCGGAGAGTTGGGAAGCGACCAACAACAATCTGGTCTGGACTTTCAAGCTGCGCTCGGGCGTACAGTGGCAGCACGGCTATGGCGAAGTGACGGCCGATGACGTGGTGTTCAGCCTGCAGAAGGCCGCGGACCCCAAGCGCTCCGCGTTCTCGACCGACTATGCCGCCTTCAAGAGCGTTGAAGCGGTCGATCCACACACGGTTCGTATCACGCTCGCCAATCAGGTGCCAAGCCTGCTTGGCTTGCTGACCAATTATGCGGGCGGCTTCATCATCAGCAAGAAGGCGTACGAAGAGCGGGGAGAAGGCTTCACTCGCAATCCGGTCGGCTTCGGCCCCTTCCAGTTCGAGTCCATCGAGCCGGGCGTTGCGGTGCATTTCACCGCACACAAAAAGTATTTCCGCGGCAGCCCGAAAATCGAGAAGGTGACCTACCGCTTCCTGAATGCGGCAGCTGGGCGCGATCTTGCTTTCACGTCGGGCGAAATCGACGTCTCTGCCGGTACGACCGATCAGCGCTGGCTGCAGCGGATGAAGGCGATGCCCGGTGCCGTGATCGACATTTTCGATCCTGCGGAATTGACGGTCCTCCACATCAACAGAAACCAGAAGCCGTTCGACGACATCAGGGTGAGGCAGGCTGTCGCCTATGCACTTGCTCCTGCCCAGATCGCGCAGTTCCGTGGCCCCGAATTTACGCGCGTCGCGAAGTCGGTGATCCCATCCAACAATTTGGGCCTGAACCCGGAGCCGGGCCTTCCACAGCATAATCTCGAAAAGGCCAAGGCTCTTCTGGCCGAAGCCGGATTCCCCAATGGCCTGACGGTCAAGATGATTTCGAGCCAGTTGCCGAGTTACGCGACAACCGACCAGTTGCTGCAGGCACAGTTGGCCAAGGCCGGGATCAAGCTCGAGCTGCAGCCCGCGGAACACTCCACCTGGCACCAGATGATCCGTAAGGACCTGAGCCCGCTCGTCGACTACGGCGCGGCCCGGTTCCCGGTGGCCGACACCTATCTCACCCAGTTCTACTATTCCAAGAGCGGGATTGGCGAACCCGGACAGGTGACCAATTTCAGCCATTGCAGCGTCGCCGACAAGCAGATCGAGGCGGCAAGAACCGAGACTGATCCCAAGAAGCAGATCGAGCGTTGGCAGGAAGCTCAGAAGCTGATCGTAGCGGATGTCTGCGGCGTTCCGATCACCGAAACGGCCCAGGTCTGGATACGCAAGGACAAGCTCGACTGGGGCTTCGAACTAAAGGGTTCGATGTCGCTTGGCCCTCTGCTGACCGAGCAGGCGCATTTCAAGGATTAAAGCGAGTGTCTTGGGAGCGCGCCCTTGGTGCGTTCCCTCCACTGTTCAGGCATCAAAATGGCAAAACTGACCTATCCCCGGTATTCCAATCTGTGCGGCTGGAACGCGATGCTTCCGCCGCGTCAGCCGCGTCCCTCGCTGCAACAAGATCTAACCGTCGATTATGCGATCATTGGCGCAGGCTATACCGGACTTGCGGTGGCGCGACGCCTGCACGAGTTGAACCCCGACACGCGTATTGCAGTGATTGAGGCGACGACGGTCGGGGAGGGGTCTTCCGCACGCAACTCCGGCTTCACCGGTTCAGACGTATTGCCGCGCAATGCTTCGATCGAAATGGCGGAGAAGGCGCGTATCCAGACCGGCTTTTTTACCGAAGCTTTCGACTGGCTCATGAGCATAGTCCGTGATAACGGCATCGGCTGCGATCTGAAACAGGCGGGGTCGATCCGGGGCGCCGCGACTGAACTCGGCGAGGCTTCGTTGCGCAATGTGCTTGAAGTTGCGCGCGCAAACAAGATCGCTCACACGGTGCTGTCGCGCGACGACATCCATCGCCGTATCGGCACGTCCTATTATCGTTTTGGCATCTACATGCAGGACACCTGGCTGCTGCAGCCGGCTGCGCTGATTAGGGGTCTCGCGGATGCGCTGCCGGCGCCGATCCAGCTTTTCGAAAACACGCCCGTGACGGCCATCCGAAAAAGTGACGGCTGGGTACTGGAAACGCCAAACGGCGTCGTGAAATGCAAGAAGCTTGCACTGGCGACAAACGCCTTCATCCCCAAATTTGGTTATCTTAAGTCACGCATGGCGACGATTTACACCTATGCGGCAGTGACGGAAGAAATCGCCGACGACAGAATCGGGGAGATTGGTGAATCGGCGGCATGGGGCCTTCTGCCCTCGCACCGGCTTGGCACCACCCTGCGCCGGATCGGCCGGAACCGGGTCATGGTGCGTAGTCTCTATGCACACGAAGGCGAATTGGACGGAGCCTATGCGGCGCGAAAACTCAGGGATCGTTTCGAGCGGCGCTGGCCCAACCTGAGAGACGTTCAGTTTGAATATCTCTGGGCGGGAACGACCGCCTTTACGATGAACGGTGCGCCCTGGTGGGGGCAGGCCGACGATGGGCTCTATGCGTCGGGTGGCTGCAATGGCAGCGGCATTGCGAAGGGAACCATGTTAGGCCGTCACTTGGCCGAATTAATGCTTGGCTTTGGCGAGCACGACAAAATGGCTGCAAGCATGGGTACCGCCAGCTGGATCGCGCCTGAGCCATTCCGGTCGATTGGCTTTAACGTGATATCGACGTTGGAGAGCCGCAAGGCAGGGTTGGAAATGTAGAGAAATACGATTGCCCTCCTGTGGACCTCCTATCGTCGCTCGTCATACCGGCCACCAATCCTCGGATGCGGCACGCACTGCAGAGAGGATGCTTTGCGTTTCGAGCCATGATCGAGGCGTTGTCAATACTCACTTCCCGCGCCTTAATTTCTCCGATGGGCATCCCTGGTTCCTACCGATGATGGACGGTTGTATCGTTTCCTCGAGAAGGTTGCACGCTGGCGAGGTTGATTAAAACGGACGAGGGGCGAGCCGATGCTCTCGCATCGGCTCGCCTGGTTCTTTCCCTCGTTACGTTAGCCTGGAGACCCTGATGACCTCGTCGGCAGCTTCGATATCTCCGCGGACCCGAAGCGGTGCGGGGGGCTGCTCATTCTCGCCGCGATGTCCATCGCAAGCTCTTAATCAGCGGGTCCAAGGTTCGAATCCTTGCACACCCACCAAGCAATCCTCCAAAATCGCTGACTTTCCAAGTGGCTGGAGACGGTGCCATTTCTCAATGGTTTAGCTGGATGCGGGCTGTCTCTCTACCCCGGTTCTCGGCGGTTGAGCGCTTTCTCCTCCTCGAAAAGCGCATTTTCCCGGCTCTGAGGAGTGGTTCAACAGACACCGGTTCGAACCGCGACTGAGACTTGTCTTGCCCCGAACTTGGTGCTCAAGGTCAGCTTATCGTGTGCAAGCTGACCGTCCAATGCCACGGCTGCACTTTCGTAATTACCCAAAGTGGACGTTCGTCTCGATCGCAAAGCTTCCTGTCGTGGGCCCGCTTGCCCGAAGGAAGCGTATTGTGCACTGGTGGATGCAAGGCAGATTAGGCTTGTTGGGACGTGGTAGCGTCGGGTGGGGATCAAGTGCGGGTTCTACAGCGGGGCGGCGAAAATGCCGTGGTGCCGCAAGCTGAGATCGCGAGCGCCTACGAGGTTCGGAATGATGTCGCGGTCGTCTTGGTGCTCTCCTGCCGAGACATCGTGGAGTTCAAATTGCCTCTGGGCAAAGCGGGCCTCGCTCGCAGAGCGAGATCTTAGGGGCTTTTCTGCCGTGCTCCTTGTTCGCGCTGGAGCGGGTCGCTGGTCTGGCGCGGGATCACGAGGCAGCCGGTCCGAGGCCAAGACGGTCAACGGCAACAGCCTTATGGGTGCGAGGGGGCCACCAACTCAGTGGCTCGAACCCTATTGCAAGTCGAGCGAATGCTGCTCAGGATGGGGTGCACGGCGCCCGGGGGTACCTGGCGCATGAGTTGCCTTAGAAAAGGCGAGGGCTGGTCGGCCAGCTGTCCGCGCGCAGGGAGAACTCCATGGAAGAAGAGAAGCTTCGGTCATTAATTGGAGCCGTCAAGGATGGGCGCATGTCGCGCCGCGGTTTCATCGCCCGGATGGCGTCGGTCGGGTTTACGGCTCCGATGGCAGGCATGCTGCTCGCTCAGGCAGGCGTTGCCTTCGCGCAGACCCAACCAGCCTACAAGCCGACCAAGGCCGGCGGCGGCGGACCGCTCAAGCTCCTGTTCTGGCAAGCCGTTACCCTTATCAACCCGCATTTCGCGACGGGAACCAAGGACCAGAATGGCTCCCGGGTCTTTTACGAGCCGCTCGCCGGCTGGGACAAGGACGGCAACCTCATCCCGTTTCTCGCAGCCGAGATCCCGAGCCGCGAGAACGGCGGGCTCTCTGCGGACGGCACTACCGTCACCTGGAAGCTCAAGCGCGGCGTGAAATGGCATGACGGCCAGCCCTTCACCGCCGACGACGTGGTGTTCAATTGGGAGTATGCGATCGATCCGGCGACCGCCGCCACGACGAGCGGCTCCTACACCAGCTTGAAAACCGTCGAGAAGGTAGACGACCATACTGTCCGGCTCGTCTTTAAGCAGCCCACGCCGTTCTGGGCCGACCCCTTCGTCGGCGTGGTCGGCATGATCATCCCGAAGCATGTCTTCGCGGAGTATAAAGGCGCCAAATCCCGCGAGGCGCCAGCCAACCTCAAGCCTGTCGGAACCGGGCCTTACAGGTTTGTCGACTTCAAGCCCGGTGACATCCTGCGCGGCGAGCGCAACCCCGATTACCACATCCCCAGTCAACCCCATTTCGATACGATCGAGATCAAGGGCGGTGGCGATGCCGTCTCGGCGGCCAGGGCGGTGATTCAGACCGGTGAGTTCGACTACGCCTGGAACATGCAGGTCGAGGACGATATCCTTAAGCGCATGGAGACGGGTGGGCGCGGCAAGGTCATCACGGTTCCGAGCGGCGATCTGGAATTCATCATCCTCAACACCACCGATCCCTGGACCGAGATCGACGGCGAGCGCTCGCACGCCAAGTCGAAGCACCCCACTCTCACAGATCCGGCGGTGCGCCAAGCCATCAACCTGCTCATCGACCGGGACTCGATCCAGCGGTTCATCTACGGCCGCGGCGGCACGGCCACGGCGAACTTCGTCAATGCTCCGGAGCAGTTCCGTTCGCCCAACATGAAATACGAGTTCAATATCGACAAGGCGAACAAGATCCTCGACGAAGCCGGTTGGAAACAAGGCGCAGACGGGATCCGCGAAAAAGACGGCAAAAAGCTCAAGTACGTCTTCCAAACTTCGATCAATGCGCCTCGCCAGAAGACGCAGGCGATCATCAAGCAGGCCTGCCAGAAGGCCGGCATCGATCTCGAGCTCAAGTCCGTGACGGCGACGGTGTTCTTCTCGTCGGACGTCGCGAATCCGGACACCTACACGAAGCTCTATTGCGACATGGAGATGTACACGACGACGCAGCCGCAACCTGATCCGGAGCGGTTCCTCAATCAGTTCGTCTCGTGGGAGGTCGCGACGAAGGAGAACAAGTGGCAGGGGCGAAACATCTCGCGCTATGTCGATCCGGCGGCCGACGAAGCCTATCGGGCGGCGCAGAAGGAGCTCGATCCGGTCAAGCGTGCTGCGCTCTTTATCAAGATGAACGACATCTTCTGCAGCGCGAACGTGATCCTGCCGATCATCTCCCGCACGCGAACGGCTGCCTGCAGCAACACGCTGGTGCCCAACTACAGCGGCTGGGACGCCGACCTGTGGACGCTCAACAGCTGGTACCGCGAGACATGATCCCTCCGGTGTCACGGACTGGCAGATACGAGGGCGCCCGATGACGAATTACGTGATCAGGCGCCTCCTCGTGGCGATCCCGAGCCTGCTCGGGATCAGCCTCATCCTGTTCACAGTGCTGGCGCTTGCGCCGGGGGACCCGTTCAGCGAGCTTGCGACAAACCCGAACATCCCGCCTGAGGTGCGGGCGAACCTGCGCGAAAGTTTCGGGCTTGATGACCCCATTCTGGTGCGCTACCTGCGCTGGCTTGCCGCGATGGCGCAGGGCGACTGGGGCTTCTCGTTCGCGAGCCGCGTCGACGTCGACACGCTCATCCTCCAGCGTGTGCCCACCACGCTCTTCGTCATCGGATCGTCCCAAGTTCTAGCGCTCGCCATCGCGCTGCCCGTCGGGATCTATGCCGCGACCCGTCCTTACTCCGTGTTCGACCAGATCGCGAACACCCTCGCCTTTGTCGGGTTCTCGCTGCCAACCTTCTTCACGGGACTGCTCTTCATCCTGATCTTCTCAATCAAGCTCGACTGGCTGCCGTTCGTCTACAGGGCCGACATCCCGGAGACGGGCTGGCGCTGGTACTGGGAGCACGCCCGGCAGGCCTTCATGCCGGTCCTCGTCCTGGGCCTGTTTCAGGCAGCGTCCTACACTCGTTACGTGCGCGCGGCGGTGCTGGACGTGGTTCGGCTGGACTACGTCACCACGGCACGCGCTAAGGGCTTGCCCGAGCGGACCGTGACGCTGCGCCATGTTGCGCGCAACGCCCTTATCCCGGTGGTCACCCTCGTGGCGTTGCAGATGCCCGCCGTCTTCGGCGGCGCCATCGTCACCGAGCAGATCTTCCGGGTGCCCGGCATCGGATCCCTTCTCATCAACGCGATGCTCGCGAATGACACCCCGGTCGTCATGGCGGTAACTTTCGTCTTCGCCTGCCTCGTCGTATTCTTCAACCTCCTCGCAGACGTGCTCTATGGCTGGCTCGATCCCCGCATCTCTTTCCGATAAAGCGGCTTCCCCAGTTGCTCACTCCGCCTCACGGGGCAGCGAGACCTGGCGGCGGTTCCGTCGCCACCGGCTGGCGGTGGCGGGGGCTTTCATCTTGAGCTTGATGTGCCTCGGCGTGATGTTCGGATCCCTGCTCTGGTCCGTCGCAATCAATGACATCGACTTCGCGGCAACCTTGCAGGGCCCGTCCCTCGCTCATCCGTTTGGCACCGATGACCTGGGCCAAGACCTGCTCGCGCGCATGATCTATGGCGGGCGCATCTCGCTTGCGGTTGGATTCGCCGCGATGATCATCGCGACCCTCGTCGGGGTCGTGATCGGCGCGGTCGCCGGCATGTCCCGCGGCATCGCCAACTCCTTTCTGACGTGGCTTACCGACCTCTTCCTGTCGCTGCCTCAACTGCCGCTCCTGCTTCTCGTCATCTATCTCTTCCGCGACCGGCTCAAGGCTGTGTTCGGCCTAGAGGGCGGTGTCTTCGTCGTGATCGTGCTGGTGATCGGAGGCTTGCGCTGGATGCCAGTGGCTCGCTTGGTGCGGGCGCAGTTCCTCTCTCTGCGGGAGAAGGAATTCGTCGAGGCGGCGCGCTCCCAAGGCGCGAGCCGGTGGCATCAGGTGATGCGCCACATTCTGCCAAACGCGCTCGGACCTGTGATCGTAGCGAGCACGATTGAGGTCTCGACGGCAATTATCGCGGAGTCGACCCTCTCGTTCCTCGGCCTTGGCTTCCCACCGGACATTCCCACGTGGGGACGCATCCTTTTTGACGCCAAGGATCATCTTGAGTTTGCTCCCCACTGGGCGCTTTTTCCAGGAGCCGCGATCTTCCTCACTGTCCTGTCAATCAACTTCGTCGGTGACGGCCTGCGCGATGCGCTCGACCCGCGACGCATCATCTAGAGAGCAGGCCGGAGCGTGATGGAATCGATCCTCGATGTTCAGGAACTCACCGCCGCCTTCCGCGTCGAGGGTGCGTGGCGCCCCGTCGTGCGCAACCTGTCCTTCTCGATTGGGCCGAAAGAGACCGTCGCCATCGTGGGCGAGTCGGGCTCCGGCAAGAGCGTGACGGCTCTTTCCATCATGCGCCTCCTGCCCCGCGATACGAGCCGGGTCACGGGGCGAGTGCTCCTCAAAGGCCGTGATCTCCTGGAATTACCGAGCGCCGAGATGCGCCGCGTTCGTGGCGACGACATTGCCATGATCTTCCAGGAGCCAATGACCAGCCTCAATCCCGTGCTGACCATCGGCTTTCAGATCGCGGAAGCGCTGATGCTGCACCGGCGTCTCTCGCGGGCGGAGGCCGACGCGGAAACGGTGCGCCTGCTGGAGAAGGTGCGCATCCCGAATGCGAGAGCCCGTCTCCACGACTACCCCCACCGATTCTCGGGCGGCATGCGCCAGCGCGTCATGATCGCCATGGCGCTCGCCTGCCGGCCGAAGCTTCTCATTGCCGACGAACCGACGACCGCCCTGGACGTGACCATTCAGGCGCAGATCCTCGACCTCATCAAGAGCCTCCAGGACGAGGAGGGCATGTCCGTCCTCTTCATCACCCACGACATGGGAGTCGTCGCCGAGATTGCTGACCGAACCGTTGTGATGTTCGACGGCGAAGCGGTCGAGAGCGGGTCCACGGAGACGATCTTCGCCAGGCCGCGCCAGGGCTACACGCGCGCGCTCATCGCCTCCGTGCCGGTGCTCGGCTCGATGGCTGGGCGACAACATCCAATGCGCTTTCCTGTCGTCGATCGTGCGACCGGGATCCTGGAGCCCGCCGTCGAGACGCCGGATACGATCGTGCCGTCGACACGGCCCGTGCTCGAAGTCAAGGAACTGACGACGCGCTTCGATCTGCGGTCCGGCCTGTTCGGCCGGGTGAGCGGACGGGTTCACGCGGTTGAGAACGTCTCGTTCAGCCTCGCTCGTGGCGAGACGCTGGCGCTGGTTGGCGAATCCGGATGCGGCAAGTCGACGACGGGACGTTCCGTCATGCGGCTGATCGAGCCGCTCGCCGGCTCCGTCCGGCTCGACGGTGAGGACTTGATGGGGCTCAGCCCCCGCGAGCTGCAGCAGCGCCGCAGGCTCATCCAGATGATCTTCCAGGATCCGTTCGCAAGCCTCGATCCTCGCATGACGATCGGCACCGCGATCGCCGAGCCTCTTCTGATCAATAAGCTCGCAACGCGGCACGAGGCGCGTGAGATCGCCGCCGATCTCCTGAGCCGGGTCGGTCTCTCGCCCGACATGACCAGGCGCTTCCCGCACGAGTTCTCCGGCGGTCAGAGGCAGCGCATCGCGATCGCGCGGGCTCTTGCGGTGGGGCCGAAAGTCATCGTGGCGGACGAAGCAGTCTCGGCGCTGGACGTCTCGGTCAAGGCCCAGGTCGTCAACCTGATGCTCGACCTGCAAGCGGATCTGCACCTCGCCTTTCTGTTCATCTCCCACGATATGGCGGTCGTCGAGCGCGTGAGCCACCGCATCGCCGTGATGTATCTCGGCGAGATCGTCGAGATTGGGCCGCGCAGCGCGATTCTCGAGAACCCTCAGCACCCCTACACCCGGCGCCTCCTTGCCGCTGTCCCGGTGCCCGACCCGACGCGACGCGGCAGCCGCCATCGGGTTTCGGACGGGGATATCAAGAGCCCCATCAGGTCAGTCGACTACCTCCCGCCGGAGCGCCTGTACCGGGAGGCGTCGCCAGGCCATGTCGTCCAGGTCTGGGGCGAGGAGTGGAATGACCCGATGCTGGCCAAGGATCTTCAGGGAACGTTGGCCGGCTGACCGCTCGAGCCGTCGGGTACGGTCGGAGGGGGCCGCCCTTGCTGTTGCCGATCCGAGCCTGACGGCAGATCGCATCCAGGCCTAACGCAATCTTTTTGTCCGGTCGGCACAGACTGGGTTCGAAGCCAATCAAAGGTCCGCGTTGTGGCGATAAGCGGATCTTCTGACATGGCTCAGACCTGGTCGAACCAGGAGATTAGAAGCGGCACCTGCGCATCTGACTGAACCAGGGTTTTTACGCCACGATGAAAGCTGAC
Source organism: Microvirga medicaginis (assembly GCF_052658925.1). NCBI lineage: Bacteria > Pseudomonadati > Pseudomonadota > Alphaproteobacteria > Hyphomicrobiales > Methylobacteriaceae > Microvirga > Microvirga medicaginis. The sequence continues at coordinate 108,540 of NZ_JBQWEL010000010.1, forward strand.
CCATGGGGCAGGGCAGGAGAGAAGCGATTCTCTCTGCATTTACGAGCGGTCTGAGTTTTCCATCCAGGTCGGACCTTCGATGGCAGAGACACGGTTAGTAAGTTCGAATCCTCTCAAGACCACCATCATTCTTCCAAAATCGCTGACTTTCCAAATGGCCAGAGACAGTGGCATTCTCAATGACCTGGGCGTTGTCGACGTTTTCTCTGTCACCGAATGTATCGTTCAAAACGCCTGTAACACGCCTCTTCAGGCGGTGATTTCTCCTCGTCGAAAAATGCATTTTCCGAGCTCTGAGGGGCGGCTCAAACAGAGACCGTTGGAGCCCCAACTGAGACTTGTCTTGATGCCTGGACGTGGTGCTCAAGGTCAGCTTGTCACATGGAAGCTGACCTTCTGAAGACACGGCTGCACTTCCGCAAGTGACCCGTCGCTGACTTTGACTGGATATCTGTTTGGATGCTGCCCGACCGGAATGGGGAAGCCAAGGCTCGCTCCTAGGCTGCCGTTCACTGCAGTGGAATGTACCGCCAAAGGAGCTAAATCGCACGATGGTACTGCTTCGAGGTCTGCCCGCCCTAGGGGCGGAACATGCTGGAGAACGCCGAGGGTGAGTTGTAGCTCAGATCGACTTCACGAAACCTCCATGCATCAACGTCGAACGCACCTACAAGTTGGTCGGGTTGGTCATATCCACGCTTGATCTAGGCGGACGGTCTCCAGGAAGTTGATCACGGCTGGATGGTCAGTGTCCCGGGAGAACACATCCTAGCTTCGAGGCGCATCGTACTGCTGAAGCAGGGTCTGTAAATCACGTGCTCAACGCAATTCCTCGACAGGCGTGAAGAATTACCGAAGCTGGCGCCGGTCCATTGATATTTTTAACCAATCATAATGCCTAAAACAATATATTGGACCACGGACAATTTGGCGATGTATGCACTGGCGGCAGACCACACGTATGCGGAGACCAAAATGCTGCTGCAACCTAACCACTTGATGCTGATCCGCATCCTGCCGATGGGCTATCGCAGAGAGGCCACACCAACCGAAGAGCTTGAGGTCTGGTCGGTCCGCACGATCACTCACATTGTCAACCGGTTGCTGACTGCGCCGCGGATCCGCGCGGCGGCGGCGGCGACAAGCCATTGAGGCGAAGGAACGCCTGCCGTGAACATTCAAGTCCAACCGCATCTAACTGCCGCCAAACGACACCTCCCGTTCGAATGCGTCGCATTGGTGTTGCAGGGTGGCGGTGCGCTCGGGGCCTATCAGGCCGGCGTCTACGAAGCTCTCGCGGAGGCCGGCATCGATCCCGACTGGGTCGCCGGAGTCTCCATAGGTGCCATCAACTCCGCAATCATTGCCGGGAACCGACCTGCCGAACGGGTCGCCAAGCTGCGCTCCTTTTGGCAGGAGATTACCGCCAACCCGCTGCTCGACTGGTCCAGCGTCCTCCATACCATCACCCCCAAAGGTGATATCGCGCGCGCCCTCTTTAACCAGCTGAGCGCGACCTGGGCTCTCTTCGGTGGGGCCGCAAGTTTTTTCACGCCCCGGCTGCTGGTTCCCTGGCTGCACCCGGACGGTGCCCACGAGGCGACGAGTTTCTACGAGACCAAACACCTGAAAAGCACATTGGAGCGGGTTGTCGACTTTGACCGGATCAATGCGGGTGCGATGCGCTTCAGTGTCGGCGCCGTGAACGTGCGCACCGGCAATTTCGTATATTTCGATAACACTACGCACACAATCCATCCCGAACACGTGATGGCAAGCGGATCGCTCCCGCCCGGCTTCCCGGCCGTCGAAATCGACGGCGAATACTACTGGGACGGTGGGCTCGTCTCGAACACGCCGCTCGACTGGGTGGTCGATGCGGGCCGACGGCAGGATACACTCGCGTTCCAAGTCGATCTGTGGAGCGCCCACGGCGAACTGCCCCGCAACCTGGCCGAGGTTGCGACGCGGCACAAGGAAATCCAGTATTCCAGCCGGACGCGCGCCAGCACGGACCAGTTCAAGCGCGTGCAGCATCTGCGCAATGCGCTTGCAAGCCTCCTGTCGAACCTGCCGGATAATTTGCGAACCAGCGAGGAGGCAAAGATCCTCAGCCCGGAGGCGGATCGCAAAGCGTACAACATCATCCAGCTGATTTACCGGTCGAAACACTACGAAGGCCACTCAAAGGACTACGAGTTTTCCCGGTTATCGATGGAGGAGCACTGGCGCGCCGGTTATCACGATGCGGTTCGCACGTTACGCCACCCCGAGGTGTTGCAGTGCCCCGACGGTCAGGAGGGAGTCCGCACGTTCGATCTCGGCAAGGACGGGCGGGAGTAGCGCGCAACGAGAGTATAGAGCGCCGGGAACATCCTGCGCCGGAGATCTCAAGCGCGGCTGAGCTCAGCACCAACCTATGTGATGTGCGAGTCGGCCTGCCGCACTCGTGGCCCGCTCAATCGAAAACAGGAGAGTTTAGCTATGCACGAAGACATTGTTCGGACCAGAGCATTCGCAATGCCCCTGACCAGCCCGGCCTACCCGATCGGACCCTATCGCTTTCGCAACCGGGAGTATCTGATCATCACCTACCGCACCGATCCGAAGAAGCTTCGGGAGCTCGTCCCGGAACCGCTCGAGATCGACGAGCCGCTGGTGAAGTTCGAGTTCATCCGCATGCCGGACTCGAACGGCTTCGGCGATTACACCGAGAGCGGACAGGTCATTCCCGTCTCGTTCCGCGGCCGCAAGGGCAGCTACACCCATTGCATGTTTCTCAACGACCATTCGCCCATTGCTGGGGGGCGTGAGCTGTGGGGCTTTCCTAAGAAGCTTGCGAATCCCACCCTGCGCACTGAGGTCGATGCCCTGGTCGGCACGCTCGACTACGGTCCGGTTCGCATCGCGACCGCCACAATGGGCTACAAGCACCGGGCTGCCGATTTCGGAAGCGTCATGACCTCGCTTCGCGAGCCCAACTTCCTGCTCAAGATCATCCCGCATGTCGACGGCACCATCCGCATCTGCGAACTTGTCGAGTATCACCTGGAGGACATCACCCTGAAAGAGGTCTGGGTCGGTCCGGCGTCCCTGAGTCTGTGGCCGCATGCGTTGGCTCCCTTGGCCGAGCTACCTGTCCTGGAGGTGGTCTCGGCAACCCACATCGTGACCGATCTGACGCTCGGACTCGGCAAGGTCGCGCATAACTATCTGGCGCCATCCGAGCCGTCTCACTGGAAACAGAGACGCTACGAACCGGCGGAATGAAGTTCTCCAGTGTGCATGCTACAGGCTGCGCCCCCTGGACCAAGGCAAGCCGATCCCCAGTGCAGCACCATCACCAATGGCTCGCATGCAATGCGGGATAGCAAGCATACACCCCGGGACTGAGACGGAAAACGAAACGGGGGTGCGCTGATGGACGAAAGAGCCCTCGGCGAACTCCGGAGAGCACCATGAACACGGTTAAACCACAACGGATCCTCATTGCCGACGACAACCCGATTATGCGGGAGACACTCGCGCAGTGGCTGCGGGCTCAAGCCCATGAGGTCATTACGGCGGATACGGGCGAGAGGGCCTTTTTAGCCTTGCGTGACTGGAGCCACCCCATCAGTTGGCTGTACACGCGTGTCGTGCTGCCCGGCCTGGTCGACGGTTGGATTCTCGCTGACCAGTACCATGAGGTGCACGGGAACAGGGTTGTGATCCTGGCTGGCGCGGAGCAGCGCATATCGTCACGCGGGGATCTTGTCTTGAAACAGCCGACCGCGGTTACGGTATTCAACGCCATTCATCAGGCCCTTGTGGCCGCGGAGACGGCAACTTTCACAACGAACGCGGTCGAGACAAACCGGGCGGCCTGAGAAGCCGTGTCGCTAGCGCGGGTCTATGACCGAGATTGGAGCTACGTGATGGCTCACAACGATGGCGAACGCATTCAGGAAGGCATGGCATGACAGGCAACGCAGTGTCTTTTGCCCTGGGGGCTGTTGCCCCGCTCGCATTAGTCGGGTGGGTGTTGTTCTTCCACTGACAATGCCCTGAAAGTGCTTGGTATCATGCTGAAGTTGAAGTGTTGTTCAGTCGTCAGGATCCGCGAGACATGCAGAGTGAACGCATACGAGTAATGGTCGGATGATGGTTCGCACAAGGTGCCACACTCGATGGGCTGAGGATCGTAGGGAGATCCCTACAAGACGAGTGCTTCAGACCGAACGATTGGATACAGCAACAAGGAGGCTTCAATGACGCTTTGCTCCAAATCCGCCGTTGTGACCGGCTCAACCAGCGGGATCGGATTGGCCATTGCCCGGGCGCTCGCAAAGGAGGGCGCAAATGTATTGATCAACGGCTTCGGCGATCCGCACGATATCGAGAAGGAACGGGCTGGCCTTGAGGCCGAGTTCGGGATTAAGGCAGTCTACTCGCCCGCTGATGTGTCTAGGCCCGACCAGATTGCCGGCATGGTGCACGAAGCGCAGGAGGTGTTCGGAGCCGTGGACATTCTCGTCAACAATGCGGGCATCCAGTTCGTCTCGCCGGTCGAGGAGTTCCCAGTCGAGAAGTGGGATCAGATCCTCGCGATCAATCTCTCCTCCGCCTTCCATGCCATCCGCGCTGCGCTTCCTGGCATGAAGGCGCGCAAGTGGGGGCGCATCATCAACACGGCGTCTGCCCTTTCCCTCGTGGCCTCGCCCTTCAAGTCTGCCTATGTGGCGGCCAAGCACGGCATCGCTGGCCTCACCAAGTCGGTGGCTCTCGAACTCGCGACGCATGGTGTCACGGTCAACTGCGTCAGCCCCGGCTATGTCTGGACGCCACTCGTAGAGCGGCAGATCCCCGACACCATGAAGGCGCGCAACATGACCAGGGAGCAGGTGATCAATGACATCCTGCTGGAAGCGCAGCCCACCAAGCAGTTCGTGACCGTCGAGCAGGTGGCGGCCTTGGCCGTCTTCCTCTGCTCGGACGCTGCCAGCCAGATCACTGGCACTAATCTGTCCATGGACGGTGGCTGGACGGCGGAGTGACGGGTCGAGCCAGGAAACCGAATGGAGTGCCCCGCGGCCACGTCGCGCTGCGGGCGGACTGAAAGGCGATTTCTGCCCGAGGCCACAACCCGCAATGCCGAGAAGTCATGATCCTGGCGGCCGACGGCAGGTTAAAGGTTGCCATGACGTCCCAGCGTACATTGATCGACCAAACACGCAACGGAGGCCTGCATCTCGGATGATCCAAGCCTGAAAGAGAGCGCTCCGCCAGCGAACCTTGATATATCTTTAGTTTCCCGGATGGATCACGTGCCTCGGTGTCGCTTACCTTTGACATCGTGCTGATCCGGCCGGACGATCTTCAGGAAGTTGATCACGGCTGGATCGTCAGCGTCTCGGCGGAACACGACGTCGGTTCCGACCTGCATCGTACTGCCAGAGATGGGCCTGTAGACGACGTGCTCGCCGATGCTGACCGAGCTGACGGACGAGGGAACAATGGCCACTCCCAATCCGGCTCCGACAAGGCTCACGAGAGAAAACCCGCTGCGTACTTCATATGCAACGCGTGGCACGAACCCGATCACCAATTGGATCAACGAGCGGTCCTGTTCAATGTCGGATCCGACGTAGATAATAAATGATTCATCCGCGAGCGCTTCTCGCGGAATCCGGCTCCGCTTCGCAAGGGGATGGTCAGCTGGAAGCGCCACCCTCAGAGGCCATTCTGCCAAGCGGATCGCATCCAGTTCTGGCGGCAGCTTCCCGGTAGGACTGTCAACAAAGCTGGCGATGAACCCGATATGGATACGACCTTCCAGGAGCTGTGCGATCTGCGTGCTCGGATGGAGTTCGTGAAGCCCGAGTTCGACGTCGGGAATCTGTCGCTTATACTGCCGCAGGACTCCTGACAGAACCCCGGAATAAGACGTGTCTGCGGAGTAGCCGATCTCGATGCGACCGATCTCGCCGCGTCCGGCCCGGCGAGCCACGACGGCGGCATGCTGCGCCTGTTCAAGGGTGCGGCGGGCCTCCTTGAGAAACAGGCGTCCTGCCTCCGTCAGGGTTACTACCCGGTTGGTCCGGCTGAGGAGCTGGACACCCAGCGTGTCCTCCAGGGCCTTGATCTGGATGCTCAGAGCCGGCTGCGCGATGTGAACCCGCTCCGCAGCCCGACCAAAATGCAGTTCCTCGGCGGTCGCGACGAAGTATCGGAGCTGACGCAGATCCATTGATATGTTTCTCTAATCGCAATGCAAAAAACAATATATTAGATCTGGGCCATGCGGGCAACTAATCCCCACCCAGGCCTTCGCACGAACGAAGCCAATTAATATATTTTTCCAATCGTAGACCTAATAATAATATATTGGACCGGCACATGTAATACGCCTATCCCATCCTCATGGGCAATGGTCCCCGAGGACATCAGGGAAAGAGCACGCCATGGCATTTAGTCGTCAATGGCATAAATCAGTCTGTTGCTTGGCAATGTTTGCCGTAACAGGCCTGGCCGGCTGCCAGCAACAGACCAGCCGACCGGAGAACCCTCCAATTGCGGTTCAGGTCGAGACGGCCAGGCTGACCGACTATGCGCCAATGGTGCGGCTGACCGGCGAAGTCCGTGCACAGGTCGAGAGCGACCTGTCGTTTCGGGTGGGCGGTCGCATCACCGAGCGCCTGGTCGACGTCGGCGACCACGTGACCGCCGACCAGGTACTGGCCCGGCTCGATCCGCAGCAGCAACAGGCGACGGTGACCGCCGCCGAGGCCGCAGTCCAATCTGCCGAGGCTGTCCTCCGGCAGGCGACCTCCGCCTACGAACGCCAGAAGGCGCTGCTCGCTCAGGGCTTCACGACTAAGCGGGAGCACGATCAGGCACAGGAAGCTTATCGCACGGCCCAGGCCGCCCTCGACACTGCACGGGCTCAGCTCGGCACCGCCCGCGATCATCTGTCCGACACGGTACTGCGAGCAGGCGCCCCTGGCGTCATCACGGCCCACAAGGCCGAGACCGGGCAGGTCGTGCAGGTGGCGCAGACCGTCTTCTCGATCGCCCAGGATGGACCACGCGATGCGGTGTTCAACGTCTACGAGTCGATCTTCACCCACGAGCTCGCTAATCCTGCCATCGCGCTGACGCTGGTGTCCGATCCGTCTGTGAAAGCGACGGGCAGCGTGCGTGAGATCTCCCCGACCGTGGACCGGGCCACCGGGACCGTCAGGGCCAAGGTCGCTATCGAGCATCCGCCCGCAGCGATGACACTCGGCGCCGCCGTCGTCGGCGAGGGCCGGTTCCAGACCCGCAAGCTCGTCGTGATCCCGTGGAGCGCCCTGTCCAGCGGGAACGGCCAGCCGGCCGTGTGGACCGTCGATCCCCGGAGCAAGACAGTATCGCTGAGGCCAATCACCGTTGAAGGCTACGAGACCGGAAAGGTGGTCGTGCGTGGGGGGCTACAACCCGGAGAGATCATCGTGACCGGTGGAGCGCAGTTCCTGCGGCCCAACCAGGTTGTTGCGTTCACCGAAGGAGCGGCCTCATGAAGCCTAAACCTTTATCCTTGGCTACCCTGGGAATGATGGCCCTGCTCGCCGCCTGCCAGGAGGAGCACCATGCCGAGGCGCCGGCACCCCGACCCGTTCTCACCGTCGTTGTGGCCCCGCAAACAGCGCGGACCGTGGGCTTCGCCGGAACCGTCGAGCCCCGGTACAAGTCCGACTTGGGCTTTCGGGTGCTCGGGCGCATCATCAGCCGAGATGTCAATGTGGGCGACGTGGTCAAGAAGGGGCAGCGCCTGGCCACGCTCGACCCACTCGCCTACCAGCTGGCGGTGAGATCGGCGCAGGCTGACCTTGCCAGCGCGACCGCCCGTCTTGAGAATGCCGCCGCGACGGAGACCCGTCAGCGCACGCTGTTGCAGCAGAACATCGCCAACCAGGCGCAGTATGATGCCGCCCGGCAGGCCCGCGAGACCGCGGAGGCCGGTGTCACGAGCGCCAGGGCAAATCTCGACAAGGCCGAGGAGCAGCTCAGCTACACTGAGCTTCGCACCGACTTCGCCGGTGTGGTCACCGCCACCGCGGCGGAACTCGGGCAGGTGATCCAGCCGGGACAAACGGTCGTCTCGGTGGCTCGCCCGGACATCCGTGAGGCGGTCGTCGACCTGCCCGAGAGCATCGGGCGGGATCTCAGGCCGGAGGCCCGCTTCGATGTCGCTCTGCAGCTCGATCCCTCGGTGCGGGCGGCCGGGTCGGTGCGGGAGATCGCGCCGCAGGCGGATCCCGCCACCCGCACGCGGCGGGTGAGGATCACCCTCGACAACCCACCCGCGAGCTTTCGTCTCGGCACGACGATCACCGCCACGGTCACGACAGAGGCGGTCGCGGGGATCGAGCTGCCCGTCTCGGCTCTGCTGGAGCGCGACGGCAAGACGATGGTCTGGGTCGTCGACCCGATCACCCAGACGGTGTCGGCCCGGGACGTGACGATTGTCGCCCGGGACGGATCCTCCGTCCGGGTTCTGAACGGGCTCACCCGCGGTACGCGCGTGGTCACCGCCGGCGTGAACAGCCTGACGCCCAACCAAACAGTCAAGATCGCAGACGAGGCCTCGCAATGAACAGCCGCTTCAACCTGTCCGACTGGGCGCTCGAGCACCGCTCGCTCGTCTGGTACTTCATGATCGTGTTCGGCATTGCCGGCATCTTCGCCTACATCAACCTGGGGCGCGAGGAGGATCCTTCCTTCACCATCAAGACGATGGTGGTCGCCGCCCAGTGGCCCGGCGCGACCGTCGAGGATACGGCCCGGCAGGTCACCGACCGGATCGAGAAGAAGCTCGAAGAACTCGACTCGCTCGACTACACCCGCAGCCAGACCACGCCGGGCCAGACCGTGATCTATGTCAACCTGAAGGACACGGTCAAAAGCCGCGACGTGCCGGGCGTCTGGGTGAAGGTCCGGAACATGGTCAACGACGTCAAACGGGAACTTCCCCAAGGCGTTGTGGGGCCGTTCTTCAACGACGACTTCGGCGACGTGTACGGCAACGTCTATGCCTTCACTGCGGACGGTCTGACGCAGCGGCAGTTGCGCGATTACGTCGAGGACGTGCGGACCAAGGTTCTGACGGTGCCGAACGTCGGCAAGGTCAACCTGATCGGCGCCCAGGACGAGGTGATCTTCCTGGAGTTCTCGACGCGTGAGATGGCCGCCCTCGGCATTAATCAGCAGGACGTCATGCAGACGCTCCAGGCCCAGAACGCGATCACGCCTTCCGGCGTCATCCAGGCTGGTCCTGAGCGCATCAGCGTCCGCGTGACCGGACAGTTCACCTCGGAGGAGAGCCTGCGCAACCTCAACCTGCGCATCAATGATCGCTTCTTCCGCCTCAGCGACATCGCCACCATCAGCCGCGGTTACGTCGACCCACCGCAGGCGCTGTTCCGGTTCAGCGGCCAGCCCGCCATCGGGCTTGCCGTCGGCATGAAGACCGGCGCCAACCTGCTGCAGTTCGGCGAGGCGCTGCACAAGCAGATGGACAAGATCACCGACGAATTGCCCATCGGCGTCGGGGTCCATCTCGTGGCCGATCAGCCCATCGTGGTCGAGGAGGCGGTCGGCGGCTTCACCAAAGCCCTGTTCGAGGCGGTGGTGATCGTGCTGGTGGTCAGCTTCGTCAGTCTCGGCATGCGGGCTGGGTTGGTGGTCGCGCTGTCGATCCCGCTCGTGCTCGCCATGACCTTCGTGGTTATGCAGTATACCGGCATCTCGTTGCAGCGCATCTCGCTTGGCGCTCTCATCATCGCGCTCGGTCTTCTCGTTGACGACGCGATGATTGCCGTCGAGATGATGGTGGCGCGGCTGGAGGCCGGCGACACGTTGCGCAAGGCTGCCACTGCCGTCTACACCTCTACGGCGTTCCCGATGCTCACCGGCACACTCGTCACCGTTGCGAGCTTCATCCCGGTTGGGCTCAACACCAGCAACGCGGGCGAGTACACCTTCACGCTATTCGTGGTGATCGCGGCCTCGCTGCTGCTGTCGTGGATCGTCGCAGTGCTGTTTGCGCCCTTGATCGGCGTAACGCTGCTGCCGAAGACGATGAAGAAGCATCACGACAAGCCGAGCCGCCTGATGACGGCGTTCTCGCACCTCCTTGCCGGCGCTATGCGCTGGCGCTGGCTGACCATCGGTGTGACAGTGGCGATGTTCGGCCTCTCGCTCTACGGCATGAAGTTCGTCGAGCAACAGTTCTTCCCGTCCTCGGACCGCAACGAGCTCCTGGTCGACTTCAACCTGCCGCAGAACGCGTCGATCACCGACACGAGGGCGCAGATGGACCGCTTTGAGGCCAAGCTCATGGGTGATCCCGACATCGAACACTGGTCGTCCTATGTCGGCCAGAGCGCGGTGCGGTTCATTCTCTCCTTCGATCCGCAGCCGTCGAATGCATTTTACGGCCAGATGGTCATCGTGACCAAAAGTATCGAGGCCCGTGAGCGCCTCAGGGCCAAGATCAAGACTTGGGCTCGGGAGGAGTTTGCCGGCCTGGACGTGTACGTGGACCTGCTGGCGCTGGGTCCGCCGGCCGGACGACCGGTGCAGTACCGGGTCAGCGGACCGGACGTGCAGAAGGTACGGGACCTGGCGCAGCACCTCGCGGCTCTCGTGGGCGAGCATCCCCGGGTGAACAACATCACCTTCAACTGGAACGAGCCCGCCCGGGTCGTGAAGGTTGACGTGCTCCAGGACAAGGTCCGCCAGCTCGGCGTGAGCTCGCAGGACATCGCAGGTGCCCTCAATGGCGTCGTGGGCGGCACGAGCATCACCCAGGTGCGCGACTCGATCTATCTGGTCGACGTGGTCGGCCGGGCGCGCGCCACCGAACGGCAGTCGATCGAGACGCTCCAGAACCTGCAGCTGCCGGGCAAAAATGGCCAGTCGGTGCCGCTGGCGGCGGTCGCGACCTTCCATTACGAGCTCGAGCAGCCGGTGATTTGGCGTCGCAGCCGCGTGCCGACGATCACGATCCGGGGCAGCATCGTCGATGCGGCCCAGCCGGCGACGGTCGTCCAGCAACTCGAGCCGAAGGTGCAGGAGTTCATCCGCACGCTCCCGGCGGGCTACCGGGTGGCGGTGGCCGGCCCCGTGGAGGAGAGCGCCAAGTCGCAGGGCCCGATCACAGCGGTGGTCCCGCTCATGCTGTTCATCATGGCGACGATCCTAATGGTTCAGTTGCAGAGCTTCTCGCGGTTGTTCCTGGTGGTGGCGGTGGCCCCGCTCGGGCTGATCGGCGTGGTGGCGGCGATGCTGCCCAGCGGTGCTCCCTTGGGCTTCGTGGCCATCCTGGGCGTGCTGGCACTGGTCGGCATCCTGATCCGCAACTCGGTGATCTTGGTCGTGCAGATCGAGGACCTGCGGCGCGAGGGCTGGGCACCATGGGAGGCAGTGGTCGAAGCTACCATGCACCGCACGCGGCCGATCCTGCTGACGGCGGCGGCGGCGAGCCTGGCGCTGATCCCGATCTCGCGCGAGGTGTTCTGGGGACCGATGGCCTACGCCATGATGGGCGGCATCATCGTGGGCACGGTGCTGACTCTTCTGTTCCTGCCGGCGCTATACGTGGCCTGGTTCCGCATCAAGGCACCCTCCCAATCCAAGGTGGAATTGCCAGTCCCCGAGGCGGTGCATGAGCCGGCATAGAGCACGATAACCCGATTGGCTGGCATTCCGGACCGTGGCCCTGTGCCCCTGTGCCTTGGTCCGCGCGAACGTCGGCCCAAGCCCCAGCGGCCGCAATCCGCCGGGGCTACACCCCCTGCATGCAAAAGAGGAGCGAATCCCATGCCCAGCAACAATCCGCCTCTCAGCGACAGGCGCCCTCATGATCTCAGGAGCACGCTCACGAAGAGTAAGATCCTGGAGGGCGCCCGTCAGGTCTTCCTTCTGAACGGCTATGCCGGCACCAGCATCGACCAGATCATCAACCAAGCTGGTGTCTCGAAAGGGTCGATCTACCACTACTTCGACAGCAAGGATGTCCTGTTCAATTCGCTGGTTGCCGCGGAAGCGGAGAGAATCGCGCGGGCATTGCCCTCTATCGAGCAGGATGACTCCGACCCGTGCTCCGCCTTGCAGCAGATCGGGATGGCCGTTCTCGAAACCCTGAACAATCCGGTCACCACCGCTACTCTGCGCCTGATCATGGGAGCGCTTGGCCGGTTTCCCGGGCTCGGAGAGGAGTTTCTTCGGAACAGCCTCGGCCCAACAGTGAATGGGATCGCAGCCTATCTCGACGTCCAAGCGACTGCGGGCACTCTTCAGATCGGCAACAGCCGGGCCGCGGCGGAGGAGTTCGCCAGGCGGTGCCTGGCGCACGTGATGGAGCGTGTTCTGGTGCCCCATCAACCTTGCCTGACAGAAGCGGAATGCACAGCCATGGTCGAGGATATTCTCCGCAACTGCGACATCCGGTGGCGGGATGCCGTCCCGCATAACGGGGGCGCCTGTCGTCCCCTCCGATGACTGGAAAGCATGATGTTCAGGTGGTTCTCGCTCATCCTCACTGTGTCGATCTCATGCGGCACCCTTTACGTCGCATTGTTCCGATAGCCAAACGCTGAAATCTCGGCTGACAGGCCGATTGGATGCTCAGACCCGGATCAGTATGATGGACCTCAATCCACAGTGGATCACTCTCATCTCGGCCTCCACCGCGATGATCGCGTCGATTGCCGGGCCGTTCGTCAACACGCGGATCGCCAGGTTCGAGTTCAAGGCGAACGTGCTGTCGGTCAATCGTCAGAAATGGATCGACACGATGCGCGATCTCGTGGCGAGCCTCAACTCCCAACTCTTGATCGCGGCAGCGCTCCGTCAGACCATGACCGAACCATCGGGCGTCCTCATCGCTAGGGATCCTGAGCTTTCCAAGCGCGTGGAGAACCTGCTGCGGACCGTCTCCAAAATTGAGCTCATGCTCAACCCGCTTGAGCAGGATCATCAGCAGCTCAATGTCCTGATGAAGGAAGCGATTGACCAGCTTCGCTCTCCTTTGCTGGAGGATGGTGTTGAGGACCGCATCGAGGCCATCAGCCGCGACATTACCCAAGTCTTGCAAGGAATCCTCAAGCACGAGTGGGCTCGGGTCAAACGGGGCGAGTAACGGCATGGCCGCGGGTTGCTTTCACCGCAAGTCCGGTCAGCAGCAGGGACCCTTGGAGCATGCCGACGATGCGGCAATGGATTATTCATCATCGCTCACTCACCGTATGGCCGGGAGGAGAACGGTTGGGGCTAATGGAATACAGTTGTTCATTCGGCGGCATCGCAGGGATGCTGGTTCATACATCCGTCCTTCCAAGACAGGCTGGCGCGTTGCCCTTCTGGTCTGCCCTGCGATCACTTTGCTGGTCGCAGGGTCTCCTGTCTTTGCCAACGAGTTCGATCCGCTTCTCGCCTATGAGGAAGCAAGAGCTTTGAACGACCAATGGCAGGCTTGCGCCGCCTCTTTCGTACGGGAAAAGATCCATTCGCGACAGTATCCAGAGATCCTTGCAAAAGAGGCATTAGAGCGATGCAAGGCGCGCGAGGATGGGCTTAGCAGTTTCCTGGTTACGAGAGTAGGGAGAACAGGAGCGGGCAACGTGATGGCACTGCTGCTCGAGAAGTATCGATCGGGTCTGGCTGCCGCCATCATGGAACTGCGTACACGCCACTAGGGCATCGAACAAGAATGCGTTTCACTTTTGGGACTAAGCCGGCCCCCTGAAGCTATCTGCGCTGTTCGTGGCGAGAGAGAACGGTCATCGGGGCTGAATAAGGAGGCTCGCAGCACTTCCTACGGTTTGCGCCGCTCCCGCCGCCACGGCTTCCAAACGGTTGCCAACGCTGGTTTTATCCCCCGAAATCGTCTGCCCTGCCACGAGTCGCTCGCCGAGCAGCCTGACGACCTCAGGGCTTTCCGCGAACTTGCCATGATTGAGCGGGTCGCCGCTCTTGAGCGCCGTCAGGTCGAGGACCGTCACCCCGGCTCTCTCCAGTTCGGCTCGATAGGGCTCGACAGCTGGATTGATCTGGCCCAGCCGGTCGACATCGCCGCCGATAAGGCGCGACACGCTAAGGGCTTGATCGTCCTGCGAGACGAACAGCGTAAGCTTCGGACGGGGCAGGCCCAGTTCCTGCGACTGCCGGCGAAAGACATCAATGTCGAGATCCGGCGACGCCAGAATGACGTTCCTGATCTTTGGCGCAACACGACCATCGCGGATCGCCATCTGACGCAGGGCCTCAGTCACGAGCCAGCTTCCCATCGAGTGAGCCATAACCGTGACATCGCCGACGGAAGGATCCTGAGCAGCTCGCCGCAAAACTTCCTCGAGCTGCGTCCGGGAGTAGTTCGTGCTTTCCCTGTCATAGGCATAATCCAGGACATTAGCCCGCGAAGGCCAGGTGAACAGGATCGGCGCGACATCAGCGTGAGAATCGTGCACGATCTGAGCGAAGCGGTACACCGCCTCTTCATAGCGGTTGTTGAATCCATGCACGAAGATCAGGACGCGGCGGCTGTGTGGAAGATGCTGATTCAACCATCCGCGAATCTCACTGAGGTCGGACAAGGTTTTGACCTTTGTCGTCGCGAACTCTGTCGAAGGATCCGGAGGCAGGCGCTTCGGCCACTGCACCTGTCCGACCTGCCGGTTCTCCTCCGGCGGGATAGAGACCGTGATTTCGGTCGTCTGCAGTCCTTGACCGCGCTCTCCTGAGAATAAGACGCCCGGGTCCGATGTCGGGGCCCGTGTGGTGGCGACGAGAAGGTTCACCCGCGAGGAGCCTGGAACGATTGCTTGAACCGGCGTTAAAACTCCTTTGGGCAGGCCCGCACATCCCAACACACCCATGCAGAGGGAAAAAACAGCGACGAGGTGCATCGCTTGATTCAGGGTACGAGGCTGTTTGGGCGGCCCTAATGTCTTGAGAGTCAGTTTCATTAGCTGCTATTTCGACTAATCAAGCCACGCGGGCATTTCTTAATTTGAGCACGAGGTTTGTCTGCTCGGCGCGTTCGACAGGCCCAATTCCGCGAGAGGAAGTGAGAGGAGGAACTTTCCAGCATCGCCTGCAACAACCAAGCTCCAGCTGATCAAGTCTTGCTCCTGCTCTGGACCTTCCTGCAGTAGTTCTTCAATCGCTCTGAGAGCTTCAGTATGAGCCATCGCGAGGTCTGTTACCTCGATGCCGTATGGATCGGCCAAGAATTTCCGGTCATTTACAAGATGGAAATAACAGCGCATGGATTGATCCCGGCAATGGGCTAAACGGTTACCCCTAGAGAAAAAATTGCTTGGCTTTGAGATTGAGCCCTAACACGAATGAATGAGCATTCGGCTCAGAACTCCTACGCTGAGAGCAACGCCCGGCGAAGCAACAGGCGTTGCTCTTGCTGCGCGAACGTTGCGCCCCTTTCTCATTTCTTGTCCCTCAGTGAAGATGGACTGGCATTAGGAGGTGCGGGAAGCGCTGGGCATCGACCTCATTCGGATGTAAAGCAAACTTCGCCACAAACGCTATTCAGGTCCAATATATTGTTTTTCATCTTACGATTGGGATAAAATATCAATGATTAGTGGTGACGTATTCGTGGATGGGCTTGATCATCACCGCACGCCTCTTGGCGTACTAACCGAATCATGAATCCCAAACGCCCGGATTTGGCACGAGGCTGACCTTCGCCGAAATTCCGCGTTGTGGCGATAAGCGGACCTTCTGACCTGGCTCAGTCCTGGCCGAACCAGGAGATTAGAAGCGGCACCTGCGCATCTGACTGAACCAGGGGCTTTACGTCACGATGAAAGCTGACCCATGGGGCAGGGCAGGAGAGGGATGGTTCTTTCGGCATTCACGAGCGGTCTGAGTTTTCCATCCAGGTCGGACCTTCGATGGCAGAGACACGGTTAGTAAGTTCGAATCCTTGCACACCCACCAAGCAGTCCTCCGAAAATCACTGAATTTCCAAATGGCCAGAGACAGTGGCATTTCTCAATGGTTTAGCTGGATGCGGGCCGTCTCTCTGCCCCGGTTCTCGGCAGTTGAGCGCTTTCTGTCCGCTTCTTTCGCCGGCGTTTTCTCCTCCTCGAAAAGCGCATTTTCCGGGCTCTGGGAGTGGCTCAACAAAGACCGGTTCGAACCGCGACTGAGACTTGTCTTGTCCCGGACTTAGTGCTCACGGTCAGCTTATCGTGTGCAAGCTGACTGTCTGATGCCACGGCTGCACTTCCGAAACTGACCTTCTGACGTGTGAGGGCCCATCCGGCATTAATCCAACAGCGAGTAGAAGTGTGTCGCTCAGAAGCTATCGCTCAGGCTGCACAACCAGGGCAGAGTGCGATCGCCGCCATTCGCTTGGCGATGCCTGCACCATCCGCGCGAAGACGCGGTTGAAGTGGCTCTGGTCGGCGAACCCGCATTGGCTCGCGACCTCCTCGAGGGGAAGCGTCGTGCTCCTGAGCAGACCCTGTGCGACCTCGATGCGCCGCTGCAAGAGCCACTTGTGCGGCGGCATGCCGGTCGTTATGCGGAAAGCACGGGCGAAATGGCTGCGGGAGAGGCCGCACTCGCTGGCGAGCCGATCAAGCGCGACGTTGCCGTCCAAATGTGCCGTCAGGATTTCTTTGGCACGGCGCTCCTGCCAAGGCGCGAGTCCGCCGCGCTTGAGCTGGATCCGGATTGGCGCGTTGCCGTACGTGCCGGCGAGGTGCGAGAGCAGGGCCAACGCAACGTATTCCACGAACAGGGAGTTGGCTTGCTCAGGTCGCTCCAGCGCGGGCAGCAGGCATTCTCCCAGGCCCTGGACGCGTGCATCGTCGACGGGAACGCCGAGCGGCGTACCGATCGACCCGAAACGCGGCAGCCCGTGCTCATCCGTAATCCCATCGAGGGCCTGGCGCGGCAGATACATCGCCACGCAGTCCATGGGATCGCGCAGGAACGAGGCATGCCCGAGGTTCAGGTCAAGCAACGTGAACTGCCCACCTCTGACCGGACTCATCGGCACCGAGCGACCGTCCACCCAGTACGGATTGGTCGGGATGTCGCGGCGCTGCAAGCACACGAGATGCGCATCCTCCCGCAGGATCTCCGCCGCAACCCCATCACCCCTGTCGTCCCATTGAATGCGGGTCGCTGCGAAGGTCGCCCGTTGGAGGACTTGCACCGTCGTGGTCGGAGGGTCGTCGGCCCCAACGGACTTGCCCAAGCGCTGGCCATAGGCTCCGGTCGCCATTCGTGAGCTCCATTCACATCACATGCCCGTGAGGGCTGATGCTGCGGGTCATGAGTGAGGCCCGAAATCGAGCACTAACGTACAAAACGCAGCACTCGCAGCACTAGCGAGCTCGATCAGGGTCGCGGAAAATTAGCGTGTAGTTCCCCACGTGTCGACACAGCGTCGGCCAAGCACGGCTGCCATCCCGACCAGGAGCCACCATGACCAAATCCAACCATGATGCCCCCTCGGGCCAGGAACGATCATTGTCGGGAGACGACGCGTCCCAGCGCGGACCCTCCCGCCGCTCGATCCTGCAAATGGCCGGAGGAGCGGCTTCCCTTGCCGCCGCCCCCGCAGCGATCGCGCAACCCGCGTCATCGGACAGTCCATCGACCGCACCGACAGCGCGTGTCCGTCTGGTCGTCAACGGCAGCGCACGGGAGCTCGAGATCGATCCCCGGCAATCGGTCCTCGACGTCCTGCGGGAGAGGCTCGACCTCACCGGGACGAAGAAGGGCTGCAACCAGGGTGCGTGCGGTGCCTGCACCGTGCTCATCAATGGGCGGCGGGTGACCTCGTGCCTGACGCTGGCCGTCATGTACGACGGCGCCGAGATCACCACGATCGAGGGGCTGGCGAGGGGTGATGAACTGCATCCGCTCCAAGCCGCCTTTATCGAGCACGACGGATTCCAGTGCGGCTTCTGCACGCCTGGCCAGATCATGTCGGGTGTTGCGTGCATCGCCGAGGGCCATGCCACCTCGCCCGAGGAGATCCAGTTCTGGATGAGCGGCAATATCTGCCGCTGCGCCGCCTATCCCGGGATCGTCGCAGCAGTCGCCGACGCAGCAGGGAGGACCTGACGATGCTTCCCTTCAGCTTCGAGAAGGTGCAGACCGAGCAGGACGCGATCCGCGCAGCCGCGGCGGGCGCCCGTTACATCGCAGGCGGTACCACGCTCATCGATCTCATGCGTGACGAGGTCGAACGGCCCGAGCGTCTGGTCGACATCAATGCCTTGCCGATGGCCGACATCCGCGCGGATGGGTCCGACCTCGTGATCGGAGCGCTTGCCCGCATGAGCGATGTCGCGGCCCATCCGGAGACGAAACGCCTCCAGCCCCTGATCGCCGAGTCCCTGATCGAGGGGGCCTCGCCGCAGCTGCGCAACATGGCCTCGATGGGCGGCAACCTATTGCAGCGCGTGCGCTGCCCGTACTTCAGGATGCTGGACGCGGCCTGCAACAAGCGCGATCCCGGCTCGGGCTGTTCGGCCATCGATGGCCTCAACGCCGGTCATGCGATCCTCGGAACCAGCGACCACTGCGTTGCCACCCACCCATCCGACGTTGCCGTCGCTCTGGTCGCGCTCGGCGCCACGATGCGGGTGCGAGGGCCGGGCGGCGAGCGCAGCTTCCCGGTCGAGGAACTCTTCCGGCTTCCCGGCGACACGCCGCATCTCGAGCACACCCTGCGTCCCGGCGAGCTGATCGTCGAGATCCGGGTGCCGGGCGGGCCGTACGCCCGGCAGGCCCGCTATCTCAAGGTGCGCGACCGTGCTTCCTACGAGTTCGCGCTCGTTTCCGCGGCCGTGGCCTTGGAGACGGAAGGCGACACCATCCGCCAGGCCCGCGTCGCGGTGGGCGGTGTCGGCACCCGTCCCTGGCGCATGCGGGCGGTCGAGGAGGCGCTCAGGGGCAAGGCCACAGGCCGCGATGCCTTCGAGGCGGCGGCTCACCTTGCGCTGGAGGGAGCCCGGCCGCTTTCGCACAACCACTACAAGGTCGAGCTGCTGCCGCGGACCATCGTCCGCGCGCTCGAGATGGCGGGAGGAACGGCATGACCACTACCTTGATTGGAAAACCGGTCACCCGCGTCGATGGGCGGGCCAAGGTCACGGGCGCCGCCCGCTATGCGGCCGACTTCAACCAGCGCGCCCAGCTCCATGCCGTGATCGTCAGTGCCACCGCCGGCCTCGGCCGGGTGACGGCGTTGGAAGAAGCCGCCGTGCGGGCCATGCCGGGGGTCGTCGAGATCGTCAGTCACCTCAACGCCCCGCGCCTGGCCTATGGCCCTCACAAGTCGTTCATCGATCCGGAGGTCGGGGAGCGGCTGCATGTCCTTCAGGACGATCAGGTGCGGTTCTACGGCCAGCCCGTCGCAATCGTCGTGGCCGACACGCTCGACCACGCGGAGCGGGCCGCCAACGCGCTGCGCATCAGCTATGCGGCCGAGCGTCCCATCGTCGACCCGCGCGATCCGAAGGCGCAGGCGGTCGAACCATCCGGTTCCGGGAGCCATTCCCACGCAGCCCGTGGGGATGCGGATCGGGCGCTGGCAGATGCCCCCGTGAAGGTGGATGTGACCTACGACATGGCACGCGAGAACCACAACCCGATGGAGCCGCACGCGGTCGTCGCCGCGTGGGATGGCGACAGGCTGACCTTGTGGAGCAAGAGCCAGTTCGTGGTGAACGAGCAGGCCGAGATCGCGGCGATCTTCGGCATGCCGACCCAGAACGTGCAGGTGATCTGCCCGTTCATCGGCGGAGCCTTCGGAACATCCCTGCGGACATGGCCGCACGTGACCCTCGCGGCCATGGCGGCCCGGCAGGTCGGGCGCCCCGTCAAGCTCGTCCTGACCCGCAGGCAGATGTTCTTCACCACAGGCCATCGGCCGCGGACCCTGCAACGCGTCGCCATCGGCGCGAGCCGAGACGGGCGGATCACGGGCATCATCCACGAGGGTAACGGCGAGACGAGCCGCTACGAGGAGTTCACCGAGGCGCTGCTCTCCGCCACGAGCTACATGTACTCGTGCCCCAACGTGCGCACGAGCTATCGGTTGACGCCGCTCGATATCGGGACGCCCAATCACATGCGAGGCCCGGGTGAGTCGAGCGGGATGTTTGCTCTCGAATCCGCGCTTGACGAACTCTCCTACGCGCTGGGCATCGACCCGATCGAGCTGCGCCGCCGCAACGAGCCGACCATGGACGAGGGCGAGAACAAGCCCTTCTCCAGCCGCTCCCTGGTGCAGTGCTACGAACGCGGTGCCGAACGCTTCGGCTGGTCCGAGCGCACGCCGACACCGCGTTCGATGCGGGATGGTCGGCTCCTGGTCGGCATGGGTGTTGCCTCCGCCACCTATCCGGTATGGTATCTGCCCACGAGCGCACGCGTCCGGCTATATGCGGACGGCACCGCCGCGGTCGAGGTCGCGGCAAGCGACATGGGGCCAGGCACCTACACCTCGATGACGCAGGTGGCGGCCGAGACGCTCGGCATCCCGGTCGAACAGGTCCGCGTCAGCATCGGACGCTCGGACTTCCCGCCCGCGCCCCCGCATGGCGGCTCGATGACGATGGCCTCCGTCGGCTCGGCGGTTCGCGCCGCCTGCCTCGCAGCGCGGGATGAGGTGACCCGGCGCGCACTCGCGGACCAGCGTTCCCCGGTCTTCGGTGCATCCCTGGACGGCGTCGAATGGATCAGCGGAAGCGTACGCCGGCTTGGGGACGCCTCCGCGGGGCAGTCCTATCGCGACATCCTCGCGGGCAGCGGGCAGCCGATCGAGGCGCATGCCTCGAACCACCGCGATCCCGAGGCCGCCCAGCGCTACTCCATGCATTCGTTCGGAGCCGTGTTCGCGGAGGTGGCGATCGACCCGGACGTCGGCACGATCCGGGTGAGGCGGGCCCTCGGCGCATATGGAGCGGGCCGCATCGTCAACCCGCTGCTGGCCTCGAGCCAGTGCACCGGCGGCATGATCGGCGGCATCGGGATGGCCCTGATGGAGCAGACGGCCCTCGACGCGCGCGACGGACGTCCGGTCAATGCCCACATGGCCGATTACCTCATGCCAGTGAACCTCGACATCGGGCAGCTCGAGGCGCTGTTCGTCGACGAGGACGATCCGCACGTCAACACGCTCGGGGTGAAGGGCCTCGGCGAGATCGCCCTCGTCGGAATGGCCCCTGCGATCGGCAATGCGATCTACCATGCGACGGGCAAGCGTGTGCGCCACCTGCCGATCCGCATCGAGGACGTCCTGACCGCTTGAGGCGGGAAGCCGCGATGGGTTCGCGAAGGGTTCGGGGTACAGCCAGCCTGATCATGGGATTGGACGGACAATGCTTCAATGCGCTCCTGTCATTCAAGTCGATGACCAGCCAGATAGCCTCGATGGCGGCTTTGCGACTGCCGACGCCACGACCCCGCTCGATGTCCTGCGGTTCGTCATGGAAGCAGCACAGCGCAGTCAGCAGGTTGCCCTGGTGACGATCACCGGGCTGACCGGTTCGTCATCCCGCCCGATCGGGGCACTGATGGGCGTAACGGCGGATGGCAGCTTCGCCGGCTCGTTCTCGGGCGGCTGCATCGAGGCAGCCGTCGTTGCCGAGGCACGGGAGGCGATCCGGGCGGGGCAGCCCCGGCAGGTGCGCTACGGTGCCGGTTCCCCTTACATTGACATCAGGCTCCCGTGCGGCGGCGGAGTGGATCTGCTGTTCCAACCCAATCCCGATCCGGGCGAGATCCGTGAGGCCGTTGCCTGCCTTGAGAGGCGGGAGTCGCTGGTTCTCGCGCAGGGCAGGGCGGGCGGCTTATGCATTCTTCCTGGCTTGGGGCGGCAGGGGCTTGGCTGGCAGATGCCGAGATGGCAGGGAGAGACGTTCATCTCCTCGTATGCGCCGCCATTAGGGCTTGTCATCGTCGGGCACGGAGCGGAGAGCCTCGCGCTGGTTCGGCTCGCTCTGACCTGCGGCACCGCGCCGACGCTCTTGTCGCCCGACGAGCGGCTGCTGGCGCTGGCTACGGCATTGGGCGCCCGCGCGAACCCCCTCGCGAACTCCCGCCCTCCGCCGGATCTGCAAGCAGATCCCTGGAGCGCCCTCGTGTTCCTGTTCCACGATCATGCCTGGGAGACGTCGCTTCTGGAGCAGGCGCTGACCCAGCCCTGGTTCTTCATCGGTGCGATGGGAAGCCGACGGACGCACGCCAATCGGGTAGCGACACTGCGCGAACGCGGGTTGCCGGAAGAGGCGCTCGCGCGCATCGTTGCGCCGCTCGGCCTGATCCCTTCGGCGCGCGATCCCGTCACGATGGCGCTCTCGGCAATCGCGCAGGTGGCTGATGGCTATCGGCGGGCAACGGTCATGACGTAGCGGATGCTTCACGGTTTCGCCCTCGGCATGTCGAAAGGGCAGCACGGCCCCCGTGCGGATGAGGGCTCCGGATAAGGCCGTGCTGCTGAGCATGCTACCGAGGACGGTCTCGTGTTCTGCACCTGCGGTCGAGGTTGTCCGCCCGAGATGCATGCCCAATCGAGGTCGTGGCGCGATCCCGCATGGAGAACGGCAGGCGCGCCGGTGTGAAGGATTCTCGAAGACCCCGTTAGAAGGGGAGCTTCGCCCCTTGGCGACATCCCAGACCCGCTGTGAGGGTCTGTTTGTCGCGTGGCGGTGTCATCGAGAGGGGGGACATGGCGGGGCCTTCGAGCAACGGAGAATGGCCGTAAAGCCGAACGGCCGCTAGGCCGCCTTGCGGCAGGCCTCGCCGATCGTTTCCGTAATCTGCTGGCGTACGGCCGCGATGGCCTGATCGCGCGCCTCGGGTCCGAAGGCCAGCTTCTCCGCCCGGAGGAAGGTCACGTCAGTGATGCCCATGAAGCCGAGAAGATTGCGGAGGTGGGGCTCCTGCGAGTCCATCACCTGCGCCGGTCCCTCGCTGTAGAGGCCGCCGCGGCTCTCGATGACAAGGGCGCGCTTGCCCTTGAGAAGGCCCTCGGGGCCGCTTTCGCTGTAGCTGAACGTGATGCCGGCCCGCAGCACATGGTCGAACCAAGCCTTCAACGTCGACGGCATGCCGAAGTTGTACATGGGCGCCCCGATGATGAGGGTATCGGCGGCCTTGAGTTCGGCGATCAGCCCGTCCGAGAGGGATTGGGCGGCTGCCTGGGCCTCGTTGACGGGCTCCCCTCCGCGCAGCGCCGTGGCGGAGTCAATGGTCAGGTGCGGAACGGGTTCGTGGCCGAGATCCCGCGTGATGACCCGCAGGGCGGGATCATGGGACCTCAGGCGGGCGACGGTTTCCTCGACGAGCTGGCTGGACACGGAGGCCTCGCCGAGTGCGCTGCTGGTGATCACGAGAGCTGTGGACATATGACGATCCCTCCAGGGGTTTTGGTCATTGCGGTGCGCTCGATTTAGTGGTTCATGACATGCTGCATAAGACGCATATTCCGCACCACGCTGTTGCCTGTAGAGGAACACCGCCGTGATCGAACTGGAAGACCTGAAGAGCTTCGTGGAGGTCGTCGACAGTAGCGGCCTCAACCGCGCCGCGGCCCGCCTGGGGGTCTCCAAGTCGATCGTCAGCCGGCGGATCACGCGCCTGGAGGCGGAGCTCGGCACGCGTCTCCTCACCCGGACCACGCGCGGCATCAGCCCGACGGAGGCCGGTTCCGAGTTCAAGTCACGGTGCGATCGGATCCTGAGCGAGATCGAAGAAGCGCGTGATGCCGTCACGCAGCAGGGGCGATCCGTGCGTGGGCGCTTGCGCCTGTCCGCACCGCTGTCGTTCGGCGTGCGGTACCTTGTGCCGGTCCTGGCTGACCTCGCCCAGCTCCACCCGGATCTTGAGATTGATGTGTCCTATACCGACCGTGTGGTCGACCTGATCGGCGAGCGGCTCGACGCCGCGGTTCGCATCGGTTCCCTCAGGGACTCCAGCCTCGTCGTTCGCAGAATAGCGCCCGTTCACGCGGTACTGGTCGCAAGTCCTGACTACCTGGCCCGTCATGGGCGGCCAAGGACACCGCAGGATCTCGTTGGCCACGAATGCTTGATCTACACGGGCAGCCTTGTGCCCGAGTGGCAATTCCAGTCGGGCAAGCGCCGGATCTCGATCCGACCCGAGGGGCGACTGAGGTCGGACAGCGGGGAAGCCATTCTCCAATGGGCGGTCGCGGGCCTAGGGATCGCGGACGCTCCGTCGTTCCTAGTCTCCGACGCTGTTGAGAGCGGTGCCCTCGAACCCCTTCTGCTGAACTATCCGAGACCTGAATACGGCATCCATGTCGTGCGACCGCCGGGCTCCCATGTCCCGGGCAAGGTCCGGGTCCTGATCGACAGCCTTGTCGAGCGTTTCGGAGGCATACCCGAGTGGGATCGGTGCTTGACCGAATTCACCGGGCGGTAGTCCTCCGTCGGGATAGGTCCCTCATGTCCGCACTATGATCGAAGGCGTCGCCAGTCGCCGGGCGACGCGTGCATGGCCTTCGAGAACACGCGGGTGAAGTGGCTCTGGTCGGTGAAGCCGCAGCGGATTGCGATCTCCTTGAGGGACAGCTTCGGGTTCCGGAGCAGTTCCTGCGCAAGTTCGATGCGCCGCGCCAGCAGCCACTTGTGCGGCGGCAGCCCCGTCGCTGTCCGGAACGCCCGTGCGAAGTGGCTGCGGGAGAGGCCGCACTCTCGAGCGAGTTCGGCGAGGCCGACCTTTCCGTCGATGTGGGTCAGCAGGATGTCCTTGGCCCGGCGCTCCTGCCAGGGAGACAATCCTCCCCTGAAGGGACGCAGGACGGCAGGCTGCTCGCCGTAGAATGCGGTGAGATGCGCGAGCAGGGCCAGCGCGACATGATCGAAGAGCTGGTTTGCGGTCTCGGGGCGCTCGAACGCCGGCAGCAGGCACTCTCCCAGATTGCGGATGACATCGTCCTCGAAGGCGATGCCGCGCGGGGACCGAAGCTGTCCGATAGGGGAGAGCTCATGCTCCTCCCCAAAACGGTTCAGGGCATCCCGCGAGGAGTAGATGGAAATGCAATCGACGGACCCATATTGCAGGGACGAGTGTTCCTCGTTGAGATCGAGCAGCAGGAACTGCCCGCCGTTAATCGGCAGCCGTTGTATAGGCCGGTCATCCACCCAATACGGGCCGGCCGGCAGATCGCGCCGCTGCAAACACACGAGATAGCCGTTGTTGCGGTCGAGCCGAGTTGGATTGCCGGATCCGGTATCGCGCCAGAGGACCCGCATGGCCGTGAGTTCGGCTAGGGGCAAGGCTCGGGCAATGAGGGTGGGCGGCTGATCGAGCCCCGCGAACTTACCCAGGCGCCGCCCGGATGTGTTGGCCATAACCCGCTCCTCGGAACGATTCGGCAACTGAATGGAAGCGTGGCTTTACAGCAAGATTATGACACCGCAGACCAAGCGAAAAAGGCACTTTCATGCAAAACGCAGCACCCTCAATGCTTGCGGACAAGCGTGGCCCGAAGAATTCTGCTCACCGTCTCCAGTATCCATACCTGTTGCTGTGACTGCGTAATGCGGCCTGTCGGCCAACTGCGTCCCAAGACGGAAACTGCATCATGCAACTGACCTCACACCAGGCGCATGCCATCGTGATAAGCGCTGAGAACGAGGCCCGAGCCATGGGGCTTCCCATGGTCATCGATGAAATCGACACCGATGTCGAAGCGGCTGCTTCAGCCTGTTCTGGCAATGCCACATGTGCAGCCAAAGCTAAGGAGATTATCGCTAAATGGGAACAGGAGGTGGCATCTCATCCTGAGGCGGGCGACCGGGATAGAGCGATAGCCTGCCTTGCGGGACGCCTCGAAGATCCCGTCCCCGCCACCGATCTCACTGTGGGCATCGACCGGGACCGGCTGCACGAATCCAAAGGCTTGGATCGATGCCTCGACTTGCTCGATGTGAGCGGGAGAATGGGTGCGCATGGCACGCTTGTAAGCCTTGAGGCTCTCAATCGGTGCGTACTCGACCGCGAGCCTCAGGTCACGATAGAGAGCCTTCACCTTGTGGCTGGCAGGGGAGGCGGCGACTCCCGAGTTCAGAGCCGAGACGGAATTAGCGGTTGGTTCGCTCATAGCGAGGTTCCTTTGGACAATAGGGGCCAACCCTGCTGCCGAGACACTTCGGCAACGATCACCGTGAGATCGGACGATCTCGGGAAGTGGTTCGACCTGACATCGGCCGAGGGCTGTCCGCGAATTGCTCCCGAGGGAATTACCGCTAGACAGATGGTGCTCTGTACGAGCTTCACGGATGCGTCAAGCGACTGAATATGAATAGATTTTCCTGGCAAAGAGAGTGTCCGAGGCTTGTCGGGGAGAGCCGCTACGGGACGGACACATCAGATGGAAGGGAACCGAGATTTCCCCTGCAGATTTCCTCAGAGCAGTGAAAAGCGTAGTGGAGACGGGTTCGTACTCGACTGCCTGCACCACCAGATTCTCCAGAAATGGCAAAGGAAAGATCCCGGGATTCGCTGGCGTCGGCGGACACTCTAATGTTTTGAGTCCAGCGCTGTAAGAGCTTCCAGTCCTCCGGTTCAACCTAGCAAATGATCTATGGTCCAGGGTTGATTGTGCAGCTTTGTTGCCATCCCGCTTGTGACCATTCTCGGTAATACAGCGGCTGTGTCATGTACCTTCAATTCCGACTTGCTCTTCTCCCCCTGAACCATCTTTAAAGATCCTCAGCTTGGCGATGCGCGGTACGATCTTTGGGTGCCAGGGGAACCTCATTCGTCTGGCCGCGTCGGCGGCGTGAGCGAGCCATCACTGAGGCTGATCTCTTGGCTGGGTTGACCGGACGAGAGTGCTATGCTTCGCTTGAGGTTCGCTTCTTCTCTGAAAATGGCGCCAAAACGAAAGTTCGGCCATGGATCAGGTGCTTTCTCATCGCCAGCAGGAAATCATCGGGATTGCACGCCTCCAGGGACGAGTGAACGTGGATGATCTGGCTGCCCGCCTCGAGGTCACCCAGCAAACCATTCGTAAGGATTTGAACGAACTCTGCGAGCGGCGATTGATGACCAGGGTTCACGGAGGCGCCATCATCGCCTCAGGTGTCGAGAACGTCGCCTACGAGGCCCGGCGTCTCATCGCCCAAGCCGAGAAACAGGCCATCGGCGCGGCGACCGCCCGTCTTATTCCGAACAACAGCTCTCTCTTCATCAATATCGGGACGACCACGGAGGAAGTGGCGAGGGCGCTCCAGGATCACGAGGGACTGCTCGTCATCACCAATAATCTCAACGTTGCCAATATCCTGTACCGCCACCCCAAGATGGAGGTCATCATGACCGGCGGGCCTGTGCGGCGCGCCGATGGCGCTGTCATCGGTTCAGCCGCAGTTGAATTCGTGCGGCAGTTCAAGGTGGATTATGCGGTGATCGGCACCTCGGCTATCGACGAGGATGGTTCGCTCTTGGACTTTGATGTGCGTGAAGTGCGGGTGTCCCGGGCGATCATCGACAATGCCCGAAAGGTTGTTCTTGTGGCCGATCACCTCAAGACGGAGCGCTCTGCGCCTGTCCGGATCGGACACCTTCGAGAAGTCGATTTGTTCGTAACGGACACATTGTCGTCACCGCAGCTGCGAGAGGTCTGTGAAGCCTCGCAGGTGGAGGTCGTGGAGGTAGGAAGTTTCGGCGAGTAGCCGCTGCTACGGATGCCTCTGGGCAGAGTTGCGTGAGATTATAGTCTTATGCTTTCGTCTCTTTCGGTTAATTTCATTTCGCGGGTCTTGCTTTCGTTTTGGGGACTGAGTAGCCTCAAACGAATATAAAAACGAAAATCCAGGCTGGGGCTTGGGAGGGACGCCGGTGGACTCGCTTGAGGACGCGACCTTCGACGTTGCCATCATTGGTGGTGGCGTGAATGGATGCGGGATCGCCCGGGACGCGACCGGACGAGGGGCGTCCGTCATTCTTTTTGAACAGAACGATCTCGCCAGCGGCACTTCCTCCGCCTCGACCAAGCTCATCCATGGCGGGTTGCGTTATCTGGAATATTACGAGTTCCGCCTCGTGCGTGAAGCGCTGATGGAGCGTGAGGTGCTCTGGCGCATCGCGCCTCACATCGTCTGGCCGCTCCGCTTCGTCCTGCCTCACCACAAGGGCTTGCGGCCGCAATGGCTGCTGCGCCTGGGACTGGCGCTCTACGACAATATTGGCGGCCGGAAGCTCCTGCCGCCGACCCGGACGCTCGACCTGAAAGTGGATCCTGCCGGAGCTCCTCTCAAGCCGGATCTGGTCAAGGGGTTTGAATATTCCGATTGCTGGGTGGACGATTCACGCCTCGTCGCGCTGAATGCTCGCGATGCAGCCGAGCGTGGCGCACAGATTCGAACCCGCACCCGCGTTGTCGGCGCCGAGCGCTCCGATGGTCACTGGGTCGTCACATCCGAAGACCTGCGAGCCGGCCGCCAGGGGCGCATTCGAGCAAAGGTGCTGATCAATGCGGCGGGGCCATGGGTGGAGACGGTGCTGAACGGTGTGGCGCGAGCCAACAGCTCCGCGTCCGTGCGGCTTGTCCAGGGCAGCCACATCGTCGTGAAGAAGATGTTCCAGCACGACCGCGCCTACATCTTCCAGAATAACGACAACCGCATCATCTTCGCGATTCCCTACCAGGGCGATTTCACACTGATCGGCACAACCGACAGGGATTACAATGGCGATCCGGCCCAGGTGAAAGCCACCGAAGAGGAGATCGCCTATCTCTGTGCCTCGGCCAGCAAGTATTTCAAGCAGCCTGTCCGCCGGGAGGATGTGGTCTGGACTTATTCAGGTGTCCGCCCGCTTTACAATGACGGCGCATCCAAAGCGCAGGAAGCCACGCGCGATTATGTATTGGTGCTCGATGCTCCGGGCAGCCAGCCGCCGATGCTGTCGATCTTCGGGGGTAAGATCACCACGTATCGGCGCCTTGCCGAGGCCGCTCTCGACAAGCTGAAAGGCCATCTTCCCGCGGCACGAAAGTCCGCTTGGACGGGTGAAGAACCGCTTCCGGGAGGTGATTTCCCGCAGACGGGTTACGAGGCTTTAGTGGCCGAGTTGAGTGCCGCGTATCCGTTCCTGGACCGAGCCCTCGTTGCACGCCTCGTGCGCGCCTATGGCACCCGCACCCGAGACGTCGTGGGGAATGCTCGCTCCATGAGCGACATGGGACAGGATTTCGGTGCAGGTCTCACGGAGCGTGAAGTTCATTATCTGATCGATCAGGAATGGGCGCTCACCGCCGATGACGTGCTCTGGCGGCGCAGCAAACTGGGCTTGAGGCTGTCAGCAGCCCAGGCCGAGGCTCTCGACATGTTCATGCGCAATGCCGCTACTTCCAGTGCGGCTTGAAGGAATTGCCAATGACCCTTGTCCTGGAAGGAGTATCGAAGAAGGTTGGAGCATCGGTGCATATCGATGACGTCTCCATGATTCTGGAGCGAGGCTCCCTCAATGTTCTCCTGGGCGCGACGCTGGCCGGCAAGACCTCTCTCATGCGACTCATGGCGGGTCTGGATGCGCCTTCGAGCGGTCGCATTCTCGTCGATGGCAAGGACGTGACGGGGTGGCCCGTGCAGCGTCGCAGCGTCGCCATGGTCTACCAGCAATTCATCAATTATCCGTCGCTGAGCGTCTACGAAAACATCGCCTCTCCGCTGCGCGTCGCAGGTTTGCCGACCTCCGAAATCGAGACACGTGTGCGGGATGCGGCCAGGCTTTTGCAGCTCGAACCCTATCTTGACCGCAAGCCCCTGAACCTCTCCGGAGGCCAGCAGCAACGCACAGCCATCGCGCGTGCTCTGGTGAAACGAGCCGACCTCGTTCTGCTCGACGAGCCTTTGGCCAATCTCGATTACAAGCTTCGTGAGGAGCTGCGCGAGGAACTGCCGCGCGTGTTTTCCGCGTCCGGTGCCATCTTCGTCTACGCGACTACCGAGCCTTCCGAGGCGCTGCTCCTCGGCGGCAATACGGCGACGCTGTTCGAGGGCCGCGTGACCCAATTCGGTCCGACGCCACAGGTCTATCGCAAGCCGCAGGATCTCGTCACGGCGCGCGTGTTCTCCGATCCGCCGCTCAACACGCTGACGATCCGCAAATCGGGCGGGTCCGCGACGTTGAGCACCGGTGGACAGGTCCGTGCCACCGATGTTCTCGCGAGTGTTCCTGACGGGGATTACACGGTGGGCTTCAGGGCTCACCACTTGAGCCTGGAATCCACAGGCGGTGATGAGATCACCATTCCCGCCTCCGTGTCCGTTGCCGAGATCACGGGATCCGAAAGCTATGTGCATCTCGATGCCGGGGAGCATCGGTTCGTCTCCCTTGTGCCGGGTGTGAGACGCCTGGAGCCGGGAGCCTCCATCACCGCTTACCTCGACCCGCGCCACCTCTTCCTGTTCGATCCGACCGGCCGGCTTGCCGCCGCCAGCACGGCACAGAAAGCCGCGTGAGGAGAGATCCATGGCCCGTATCACACTCGATCATCTCGCCCATGCCTACAAGCCGAACCCGCAGACCCCGCAGGACTATGCCCTGAAGGAGATCAATCACGTGTGGAGTCAGGGCGGCGCCTATGCGCTGCTGGGCCCCTCCGGCTGCGGCAAGACCACTCTTCTCAACATCATCTCAGGGCTGGTGCGTCCCACGCGTGGCCGCATCCTGTTCGATGATCGCGACGTGACGGACCTGCCCACGGAGGCGCGCAATATTGCGCAGGTGTTCCAGTTTCCTGTCGTTTACGACACGATGACGGTGCGCGAGAACCTCGCTTTTCCGCTGAAGAACCGCCATGTTCCGCGAGACAGGACGGCACAGCGGGTGGAGGAGATCGCGCGCCTGCTGGAGCTGACCTCCGTGCTCAACCGCAAGGCCAGCAACCTCACGGCCGACATGAAGCAGAAGATCTCGCTTGGGCGCGGCCTCGTGCGTCCGGACGTGGCGGCGATCCTCTTCGACGAGCCGCTGACGGTGATCGATCCGCATCTCAAGTGGCAGCTGCGCTCCACCCTCAAGGAAATTCACCGCGCGCTCGACATCACCATGATCTACGTCACGCATGACCAGACCGAGGCGCTGACATTCGCCGACAAGGTCGTGGTGATGCATGACGGCGCGGTGGTGCAGACCGGCACGCCCGATGAATTGTTCGAGCGTCCGGCTCATACGTTCGTGGGTCACTTCATCGGCTCTCCGGGCATGAACATCCTGCCCTGCCGCGTGGAGGGGGCAACCGCCTATCTCGGCAACGAACCCGTGGCTCTCCAGCGTGGTTATCGCAGCCTGCCGGGAGCTCAGCGGATCGAGCTCGGCATCCGGCCCGAGTTCGTCCAGCTCCAGCCGAAAGGCACAGGGCTGCCTGTGCGGATCCGGCGTATCGACGATATCGGGCGTGCCCGCATCGCCCGCGTGGAGATGAATGGTCGCGTGCTCGCCGCGAGTGTTCCTGAAAATCTCTCCGTCAGCGGTGACGAGGCTTCGCTCCATTTCGATCCGCACCATATTCACATCTATGCCGATGGGCATCTGGTTCTCGGTGAAGCACTGGGAGGGCATGCGGCATGACGAAGACCCTCAACAACAAGGCCTGGTTCCTGGTTTTACCCGTCTTCCTCATCGTGGCCTTTTCGGCGGTTTTGCCGCTGATGACCGTCGTGAACTATTCCGTGCAGGACACCTTCGGGAACAACCAGTTCTTCTGGAACGGCGTCGGCTGGTTTCAGGAGCTGCTCGATCCCACGACGGATCTTGGCGGACGATTCTTCGATTCGCTTTGGCGCACGCTCTTGTTCTCCGCGATCATTCTGCTGATCGAGGTTCCTCTCGGCATTGCAGTCGCTCTCTCGATGCCGCGCGAAGGCTGGACCGTGGCGCTCAGCCTCGTGCTCATGGCGCTGCCGCTGCTGATCCCATGGAACGTGGTCGGCACGATCTGGCAGGTTTTCGCCCGTGGCGACATCGGCCTTCTCGGCTGGGTCGTGAACCATCTCGGGATCGACTACAACTACACGGGTGACCCGCTGGATGCATGGATCACCATCGTCGTCATGGACGTATGGCACTGGACGAGCCTCGTCGCGCTCCTGTGCTATGCGGGCCTGAAATCGATTCCGGATGCCTATTATCAGGCGGCCCGCATCGATGGCGCCTCTCGCTGGGCCGTGTTCCGCACGATCCAGCTGCCGAAGATGCGCCGCGTGCTGCTGATTGCCGTTCTCCTGCGCTTCATGGACTCGTTCATGATCTACACGGAGCCCTTCGTGCTCACCGGCGGCGGCCCGGGCAACGCCACGACCTTCCTGTCCATCGACCTGGTGAAGCTGGCGCTCGGACAATTCGACCTCGGCAAGGCGGCTGCCATGTCGCTGGTCTACAACCTGATCATCCTTGCGATCTGCTGGGTCTTCTACACCATCATGACCAATGTGGATGCGCAGAAGGAGAGGGCTGAGGCATGACAGACTCCGTTGCTATCCGGCCATCCGACGTTAAAGCCTCCGCAGCGCCGCTCGCGGCGAACAAGGCCCTTGCCGGACCGCGCGTGAACGGGCGCGTGGTGGTGATGACGCTCTATATCCTGTTCCTGATGCTGCCGATCTACTGGCTCGTGAACATGAGCCTCAAGACCAACACGGAGATCACCTCCGGCCTCACGCTTTGGCCGCGCAATCTCACTTTCGATAACTACATCACCATCTTCACCGATCAGAGCTGGTACTCGGGCTACATCAATTCGCTGTCCTATGTGCTGATCAACACGGTTCTGTCGATCGCCTTCGCACTTCCTGCGGCATACGCGTTCTCACGCTACCGCTTTCTCGGCGACAAGCACCTGTTCTTCTGGCTGCTCACCAACCGCATGGCGCCGCCAGCGGTCTTTGCTTTGCCGTTCTTCAATCTCTATTCGGCGATCGGCCTGTTCGACACGCCATGGGCCGTTGCATTGGCGCATTGCCTGTTCAATGTGCCTCTTGCGGTCTGGATCCTCGAAGGTTTCATGTCCGGCGTGCCGCGCGAGATCGACGAGACGGCCGCCATCGACGGTTATTCCTTCCCGCGGTTCTTCGTGAAGATCTTCATGCCTCTGATCGCCTCGGGCGTCGGTGTCGCGGCATTCTTCTGCTTCATGTTCTCCTGGGTCGAGCTTCTGCTCGCGCGCACGCTGACCTCGGTGACCGCCAAACCTATCGCGGCGACCATGACACGTACCGTATCGGCTTCCGGCATGGACTGGGGTCTACTCGCCGCAGCGGGCGTTCTCACCATCATTCCCGGTGCGCTCGTGATCTGGTTCGTCCGCAACTACATCGCCAAGGGCTTCGCCCTGGGCCGGGTCTGAGGAGGTGTTCGTATGCCAGATTTAAGCTGGATGGCCTGGACGTGGCAGACAGGGCTTTTCTTCGCCGGCATCGCGAGCCTGCTCGTCATCATGACGCTGTTGGCGATCTATCGGCCTGAAACCGAACGAGTCGGAGCCTTACGCATTCCGACCACGCGCGGCGACCGCCTTTTCATTTCTCTGTTGGGCTCTGCCTTCATCCACCTTGCGTGGCTTGGGCTCGTCGGGCCTGACCTCTGGTGGGCCTCGGGCCTGTCGCTCCTTTATGCCGTGCTGGTGTTCCGCATGGTGTGAGAGGAGGCAGGCTCCAAAAATTTCTTCGGATTGCCCGTGCCGAAGGAGACAACGGCGAGAAAGCCGGACAGGGCATCGTTTGGGAGGAATAAATGAAACTGACCCAATCTCACCGGCGCTTGAGGCTCTTCGTCTCGACGAGCGTCATCGCCATGGCACTCGGCACCAGCGCTGCTCTCGCGGGCATGGAAGAAGCCCGTCGCTGGATCGATTCCGAGTTCCAGCCTTCGACTCTCCCCAAGGACGAACAACTCAAGGAGATGGAATGGTTCGTGAATGCGGCGAAGCCCTTCGCCGGCATGGAAATCAACGTGGTTTCAGAGACCATCACGACCCATGAATACGAGGCTAAAGTTCTCGCCAAGGCCTTCACGGAGATCACCGGCATCAAGCTCAACCACGACCTTATTCAGGAAGGCGACGTGGTCGAGAAGATTCAGACTCAGATGCAGTCTGGTCGCAACATCTACGATGCCTGGGTTAACGATTCCGACCTCATCGGCACGCATTTCCGCTACAAGCAGGCGGTTGCGCTCGACGACTGGATGGCGGGCGAAGGCAAGGACGTGACCTCGCCGACCCTCGACGTCAACGACTTCATCGGCAAGTCCTTCACCACAGCGCCCGACGGCAAGATGTACCAGTTGCCGGACCAGCAGTTCGCGAATGTGTACTGGTTCCGCTACGACTGGTTCCAGCGCCCCGACCTGAAGGAGAAGTTCAAGGCCAAGTACGGCTACGATCTAGGCGTGCCGGTGAACTGGTCGGCCTATGAGGACATCGCCGAATTCTTCACCAACGACGTGAAGGAGATCGATGGCGTCAAGGTCTATGGCCACATGGATTACGGCAAGAAGGACCCGTCGCTCGGCTGGCGCTTCACCGATGCGTGGCTCTCCATGGCCGGCAACGGCGACAAGGGCATTCCGAACGGCTTGCCGGTGGACGAGTGGGGCATCCGCATGGAAGGCTGCCGTCCGGTCGGCTCCTCCGTCGAGCGCGGCGGCGACACCAACGGCCCCGCGGCCGTCTACTCCATCGCCAAGTATATCGAGTGGCTGAAGAAATATGCCCCGCCTCAGGCGAACGGCATGAACTTCTCGGAATCCGGTCCCGTTCCGGCCCAGGGCAACATCGCGCAACAGATCTTCTGGTACACTGCCTTCACCGCCGACATGGTGAAGCCTGGCCTGCCGGTGATGAATGAGGACGGTACGCCCAAGTGGCGTATGGCTCCTTCGCCGCATGGCTCCTATTGGAAGGAAGGCATGAAGCTCGGCTATCAGGATGCGGGCTCCTGGACGCTTCTGAAGTCCACCCCGGTCGAGCGCCGCAAGGCGGCCTGGCTCTATGCCCAGTTCGTGACCTCGAAGACGGTCTCCCTGAAGAAGAGCCATGTGGGTCTCACCTTCATCCGCGAGAGCGACATCTGGGACAAGAGCTTCACCGAGCGTGCGCCGAAGCTCGGCGGCCTGATCGAGTTCTACCGCTCGCCCGCGCGCGTGCAGTGGACGCCCACCGGCAACAACGTGCCGGATTATCCGAAGCTCGCTCAGCTCTGGTGGCAGAACATCGGTGACGCGGCTTCCGGCGCTAAGACCCCGCAGCAGGCGATGGACTCGCTCGCCGCGGCCCAGGACGAGGTGCTCGGCCGTCTCGAGCGCGCCAACGTGCAGGGCGAGTGCGGACCGAAGCTGAACCCGAAGACTTCGGCAGAGGAGTGGTTTAAGAAGGCCGAAGCCTCAGGTAACATCGCTCCTCAGCGCAAGCTGGCGAACGAAAAGCCGAAGGGTGAGACGGTCGATTACGACACGCTCATCAAGAGCTGGCCGGCCAATCCGCCAAAGCGCAGCTAATCAAGTCCGGCCCCGCCCTCATTGGGGCGGGGCCTTTCAGAATCCCAGTGCTCTGAAATATCCTTCAGACACAATGTTCCGGGAAAATCATGAGCCTTGTTCTCGCGATCGACCAGGGGACCACGTCGTCCCGCGCCATCCTGTTCTCGGCGGACATGTCCATCGTTGCCGTCGCACAACGGGAGTTTCCTCAGCATTATCCCGCATCCGGCTGGGTCGAGCATGAACCGGAGGATCTGTGGGAGACCGTCGTGGAGATGGGCCGCGAGGCGCTCCGCAAGGCAGATGCCCAGCCTGCGGATGTGGCAGCCATTGGCATCACCAACCAGCGCGAGACGGTGCTTATCTGGGATCGTCGCACGGGCCAGCCGATCCATCGAGCGATCGTCTGGCAGGATCGCAGAACGGCGGAATCGTGTGCGCGGTTCAAGAGCGAAGGGTATGAAGATCTTATCCGGGAGCGTACCGGATTGCTCCTGGACCCTTACTTTTCCGGTACCAAGATCGCCTGGATACTCGACAATGTTCCAGGTGCGCGCGTCCGAGCGGAGCGGGGCGAACTCGCATTTGGAACGGTGGATACATTTCTGGTGTGGCGTCTGACCGGAGGCGAGGTCCATGCAACCGATGCCACGAATGCGAGCCGCACGCTTCTTTACGACATTCATCGCGGCGTTTGGGACGACGATCTTCTGAAGCTCTTTGGTATCCCACGCTCCATGCTTCCGGAGGTGCGTGACTGTTCTGCCTCCTATGGCATGAGCCTGCCGGAGCATTTTGGGGCCGCTATCCCGATCTGCGGCGTTGCCGGTGACCAGCAGGCAGCGACAGTTGGGCAAGCCTGCTTCACGCCTGGCATGGCCAAATCGACCTACGGCACCGGATGCTTCGCCCTGTTGAATACCGGAGGGACGCCTGTCGCCTCCCGCAATCGTCTCCTGACAACCATTGCCTACCAGTTCGGCGGCAAGCCCACCTATGCCCTCGAGGGCTCGATCTTCATCGCAGGTGCTGCCGTGCAATGGCTGCGCGATGGGCTCGGCATCATCAAGAGCGCCGCCGAATCCGGTGAGTTGGCCCGCAAAGCGGATCCTGCTCAATCCGTATACCTGGTACCGGCCTTCGTTGGGCTCGGAGCGCCCTATTGGGACCCGGACTGCCGAGGCGCTCTGTTCGGTCTCACCCGGGCGACCGGCCCTCGGGAGATCGCTCACGCGGCTCTGGAAAGCGTTTGCTACCAGACGCTCGACCTCCTGGATGCCATGCACGATGATTGGTCTGCCCGCGACGGAGAGGGAACCGTCCTGCGTGTGGATGGCGGCATGGTTGCCTCCGATTGGGCGATGCAGCGCCTCGCCGACATCCTCGGGGCTCCTGTCGATCGACCTGAGGTGAAGGAGACAACCGCTCTAGGAGCAGCCTATCTCGCAGGTCTGCACGCCGGAATCTTCCCGGACCCGGTGGCTTTTGCCGACATGTGGCGCTTGGAGACGCGCTTTCTGCCATCCCTGCCGGAGACCTTGCGGGTCGAGAAAGTGAACGGCTGGCGTAATGCCGTCTCTCGAACGCTGACACACCCGCCTCGATAATCCCGGTCTGCAGCTCATTTCGATCCAGGTTTGTCAGATCGCGAAGATCTTGATCAGCATGGCCGAGGTTTGCGTGGTTTTATCCAGAGATGAAGGACCCAAGGGCAGGCCCTCCAGAGTATGCTCTTTGGTCAAGGGGTGAGGTCGTCTCACTCCTTGCCGCTCACTTCGACAGGCGGATTGATGTCGGCAGGAGCAGGCTTCTTGGGAGCGGCCTTACGCTTTTCGGGCTTCTTGGCGCTGTTCCCAGCCTTTTCCTTCGAAGCCATCTTCACATCAGCCGAGACCGAACGCTCCATCAACTTGATGTTCTTGCGGATGGCTTTGAGGCCCCCTTGAACGGCTTTGAGGAAATCTTCTGCTGTTGAGCCGGGCTCTGACTGGGCCGCGAGCTTGGTGAGGGTGCGTTCGAGCTTTTCTCCGCGCTGCACGGCCTTTGCCGTAAGAGTGGACAATTTCTGGAGTGGATCTTTATTGGTCTTCGCCATCTGGCTTCCCCATTGAATGACAGGGGAGGGATATCAGGCCGGTACTGTGCCGCCTAATGAAGTTTGCATGACAGTTTTATGACACGCTCACCGCGCAGCCCAGAGCATGCCGCGCCTCAGGATCGTGCGCATTGCCGGCACCTCGAACTCCTTCGCCACATGCCCGAGGGAGCTGTAGAAGACGCGCCCCTGGCCGTGCCGGCGTTTCCAGACGACCGGCATGACGACGCCTTCGATCCATGGCGCGTGTTCTCCGGAGAATGTCGTGGTTGCCAGCACTTCGTTCGACGGATCGACATGCATGTAATACTGCTCGGAGTGATAGTCGAAGTCCTGGATGCCCTGCATGATAGGATCATCGGGACGGGTCACGTTGACCCGATAATCGATGATGTTGCCGGGGTGAGCCACCCATTGTCCACCGCACATGAACTGGTATTCGACGGCTTCGCGAAAGGCGTCTCCCATCCCGCCATGATAGCCCGCCAGGCCCACGCCTTCACGCACCGCCCGGGAGAGATTGGCCACCTCATCTTTCTCGATCTTCGACATGGTGTAGATCGGGACGATGAGGCTAAGTTGCGCGAGGTTCGGATCGGCGAATGCTCTGGTCGATGTTTCCATACGGACCTTGAACCCGTCCTCTTCCAGCATACTGGCGATGATGCCGGCGCATTGCTCCGGTTCATGCCCGCTCCAGCCACCCCAGACGATCAGTGCCTCGCGCATTCAGGTTGCTCCCTCAGGCTGCAGATGCGGTTTGAGGAAGGCCTTTCCAGAGTTCGGTCGCATCCTCGTCGCCGAGAACAGCCGGGCGTTCCGGCATGGTCGTGATCGCCTTCGGCTGACCCGTGGCAGCACCTTCCAGGATGGAATGCATGACCTCGAGCACATGAAGCCCGAGGCGTCCGCTGGAGCGGTGCGGCGTGCCGCGCAGGGCGGCACTGGCGAGATCGGCCAGACCGAGGGCACGATAATTGGCACGTGCCGGTACATCGGGTGCCCAGTTCGGTGAGCGCCAGTTGGGAGCGCCGAGAGGCATCGCGCTTGAGTCCAGCACACGCCAATCGCTACCGCGCTCCGTGGTCTCCACATGACCACCGAAAAAATTCGGATCCGGAACTCGAAGTGAACCTTCCGTGCCGTAGAGCTCGATGGCCGGGTGCCCGTGCTTCCATACGTCCCAACTCATGCACAGGGTGACCTGGGCTCCGGAAGCGAATTCCAGGAGCGCCATGACATTGGTGGGTGTCTCGACCGTGATGCGCTCACCCTTGCGTGGGGAGGACTCCGTTGTCACGATGCGCTCAGGAAAACCGATGCTCGACATCGCGAAGACGCGCTTGACCGGGCCGATCAGGTTCACGAGGGTGCTGAGATAGTAGGGGGCCATATCGAAGATAGGGCCACCGCCCGGCTTGAAGAAAAATTCCGGATCGGGATGCCAATGTTCCATGCCGTGCGACATGAGGAAGGCCGTTCCCGACAGGATATGTCCCACGGAACCGTCATCGATGAGATTGCGTGCGAGACGCCCGCCTGCGCCCAGGAAGGTATCGGGCGCGCAGCCAAGAAGGAGACCGCGGGCTTCCGCCTCATCCACCAGCTTGCGGCCTTGCTCGAAATCGACGGCGAGCGGCTTTTCCGAGAACACGTGCTTGCCTGCGCTTAGCGCTGCAAGCGATACGCCGAAATGAGCACTTGGGATCGTCAGATTGACCACGAGATCGATATCGTCGCTGGCCAAAAGCTGATCGACGGACATGGCTTCGATGCCATGGCGGGACGCCTGAGCCTGGGCCACTTCCGGCCGC
The DNA here is from genome assembly GCF_052658925.1 of Microvirga medicaginis. Lineage (NCBI taxonomy): Bacteria > Pseudomonadati > Pseudomonadota > Alphaproteobacteria > Hyphomicrobiales > Methylobacteriaceae > Microvirga > Microvirga medicaginis. The sequence goes on from NZ_JBQWEL010000010.1 coordinate 147,981, forward strand.
ATGTCCGCGCAGGCCCGCAGCGAGAGACCGCGATAGGCCGGGATATTCTGCAGGTAAATGCCGGAGATGTTGCCGCAGCCGATGATGCCGACGTTCAGAGTATCCATGATGATCAATCCTCGATGGCGCGCAGAAAGGCGAAGCTGGCGCGGGCGGTTTTGGCGGGGTCTGCGGGCTTGTCGTGCTCGACCACCATCCATTGAGCGCCTGCCTCCCGGCAGGTGCGCCACAAGTCGTGCCAATTCAGGATACCGGAGCCGACATCGGCCCAGCCGTCCTGGTCCTCGTTCTGCCCGGGTGGTGCGATGTCCTTCACATGGGCTGCAGTGATCTTGCTGCGGTAGCGGTGGATCCATTCCTTGGGATCGACATTGCCGCGCGCAAGCCACGCGACATCCACCTGCCAGGCAAGCGGACTGCCTTCCGCTGCTTCGAAGATCAGTTCGAGAGCCGTCTTGCTGCCATCCTTCGGTTTCAGCTCCCAATGGTGGTTGTGATAGCCGAGCCTGATGCCTTGCTCGTGAAAGCGCTGAGCCATCTCGCCCAACTCGCGTCCGAGCGAGCGCCAGCCCTCGGCGTCCATGTCGCGCTGCTCGGGAGGGACGGCCGGCATGAAGAGGTCCTTGAAGCCGAGCGTCCGGCATGCTTCGACGATCGCCTCGGGCTTCTCGCGCAGGGCTGCCATGCTGACATGGCTCGACGACGCTTTAAGTCCTCTCGCTTCGAGCTTCGATTTGATGCTTTCGGCATTCTCGAGATGCGAGCCAACGGTCTCCACATAGCGATAGCCAGCTTCCGCCACGGTATCGAGAATGCGATCGATGTCCTCCAGCGAGCGCAGGGTATAGAGCTGAATGGAAAGAAAATCTGTGACGCTCATCGGGTCCTCAAGGTTCGACGGTAGGGCGAGCAGACGAGGGGTGTCGTTTCGCGGATTGAGAGAGATTTCGGGTTAAAGGCGGTCGCCGGTATCTGCGGCAAACAGAGAGATCTGTGCGGGGTCGACGCCAATGGAGAGGGCTTCACCACGCGCGGCTCGCTTGCTTCCGCTCATGCGGACCTGGATGGAGCCCTCGCCGTCGCTGCACCAGATCACCGTGTCGGCGCCCATAGGCTCGACGATATCGATCTTGAAACCCGGCCAGGTGCCTGCTTCGAGAATGTCGAGGTGCTCGGGCCTGACGCCAAGGACAACGTCCTGTCCAGGCTGCGGCGTGTCAGTGAATTGATATCCTGCAAGCGACAGGCGACGCTTGCCGGAGACGAACTCCGGGCCGGCGCCGTTACCTTCGATGTGGCCTTTGACGAAGTTCATCTGCGGAGAACCCACGAAGCCCGCCACAAAGAGGTTGGCGGGACGGCGATAGATTTCATCCGGGCTTCCGATCTGCTGGACCTTCTGCTCCTTCAGCACCACGATCCGATCGGCCAGGGTCATGGCCTCGATCTGATCGTGCGTCACATAAACCATCGTGGTTTTACCGAGCCTCGCGTGGAGGCGCTTGATTTCCACGCGCAGCTCGTTCCTGAGCTTGGCATCGAGATTGGAAAGCGGCTCGTCGAACAGGAACACCGCCGCATCGCGTACCAGGGCGCGACCGATGGCGACGCGCTGGCGCTGGCCTCCGGACAACTGATCGGGCCTGCGATCCAAAAGGTGCGTGATCTGCAGGAGTTCTGCCGCCTGATTGACGCGCCGCTCGATCTCAGGCTTCGGCGTCTTTGCCATCTTGAGACCGAAGGACATGTTCTCGCGGACGCTCATCCGCGGATAGAGGGCGTAGGACTGGAAGACCATGGCAATGCCGCGGTCCTTGGGCTCCTCCCAGGTGACATTCTTGCCGCCGATCCAGATCTGGCCCGAGGCGACGTCGAGAAGGCCGGCGATGGCATTGAGGAGAGTCGACTTGCCACAACCGGACGGGCCGAGGAGGACGATGAACTCGCCTTCCTCAATATCGAGCGAAAGGCCGTCAAAAACGCGGAAAGCCTCGAAGGCAACGGTGACATCACGAACCGAAACAGCAGACATGCCTTATCCCTTCACCGCGCCGGCAGCGATGCCGCGAACGAACCAGCGTCCTGAAACGAAGTAGACAACGAGAGGCACCAACGCTGCGAGCATGGTAGCGGCCATGTCGACGTTGTAGGCGCGCTCGCCTTGAGTCGAGTGAACGATATTATTGAGCTGCACCGTCATCGGCAGGTTTTCACGGCCGGCGAAGGTGAGCCCGAAGATGAAATCGTTCCAGATGCCTGTGACCTGCAGGATGGTGGCGACGACCAGCATCGGCGTCGACATGGGCAGCATCACGCGGAAGAAGATGGCCCAGAATCCACCGCCGTCGATGCGGGCCGCCTTGAACAGTTCGATGGGAAGGCCTGCATAATAGTTGCGGAACAGGAGCGTCATGGTCGGCAGGCCGAAGATCACATGCACCACCACGATGCAGAGCAGCGAGTTGTAGACGCCCGTCATCGAGAAGATGCGCACCAGGGGATAGAGGAAGACCTGGTATGGAATAAAGGCGCCGAGGAGCAGGACGCCGAACAGCACATTCGCTCCTTTGACCCGCCAGAAGGAAAGGGCGTATCCGTTGATCGCGCCGACGATGATGGAGCAGATCACCGACGGAATCAGGATGCGCACCGAGTTCCAGAAACCCACGCTGATGCCATTGCATTCAAGGCCAGTGCAGGCGGACGACCAGGCCTTGAGCCACGCCTCGAAAGTCAGAGTCTGGGGCCAAGCCAGAATGTTGCCGAGACGGATCTCATCCATGGGCTTGAGCGAGGTCACGACCATGATCCAGAGCGGCAGGAGGAAGAAGAGCGCCGCCGTGATCAGGAAAACGTAGACGCCGATGCGTCCGGGAGTGAGGTGCCGCGGGCGGCGGCCCTGAGGAACCGCATGGCTCATGCCTGCCTCCCTTGCTGGCGGATGTACTTCGCGTAGACCCACGGTGCCAGGACAGAGACGACGGCGATCAGCATGATCGTCGCGGCTGCCGTTCCAAGCGCGATGTTGTTGCGCTCGAAGAGGTGGTCCATCACGAACTTGGCCGGAACCTCAGTCGCAATGCCGGGACCTCCCAGGGTCATGGCGACGACGAGATCGTAGAGTTTCACGACGCCGGTGGTGAGCAGCACGGTGGCCGTCACGATCATGGGCCGGAGCAGGGGCAGGATGATCGAGGTATAGACTCGCCATGTGGGGACGCCATCGACGCGCGCGGCTTTCCAGAGATCGTTGTCGATACCGCGAAGGCCTGCAAGGAGAATCGCCATCGTCAGTCCGGAGCCATGCCAGAGGCCGGCGATGACGATGGTGTAGATCGCCATATCCTGATTGACGATCCAGTCGAAGGTGAAGCTCGGAAAGCCCATGTCGCGTACGAGCTTTTGCAGGCCAAGGCCAGGGTTGAGAAACCATTGCCAGGCTACGCCGGTCACGACGAAGGACATGGCATAGGGATAGAGAAACAACGTGCGGAAAATACCCTCGCCGCGAACGTTCTGGTCGATGAAGACAGCAAGAAGAAAGCCGAGGATGAGGCAGCCGGAAATGAAGAGGGCGCCGAAGATGACGATGTTCTCGGCCGATATCAGGAAGCGGTCGTTGGCGAACAGGCGGCTATATTGCGCGAGACCAACCCAGTCGAGCTTTGGAAGGAGCGTGGAACTGGTAAACGACAGTCGCACCGTCCACAGCATGCAGCCGATGTAGACGACAAGGACGATAAGCGCGGTCGGCAAAAGCGCAAAGGCTGCGGGAAGACGAGTGAGAAGGCGGCGCTTTGGAGGCGAAGATGAAGAACTGATGCTAGGGGCGCGGATCGAAATGGTCGCCATCGAGAGTACCCTGTCGAAGATGTCGGATCCAGCGAAGGACGGCTCGCCCCAGCCCCCCAGGGGCGAGCCGCATGGTCACTAGCTTGCGTCGCGCATGGCGCTGACGACCTTCTCCATGAAAGCGTCGGCCGACATGTTCGGATTGTTCCAGTACTGCGTGACCGCGTCCTGCATGGCGCCGGAGAAGTTCGGCGTGCTGATGATCTCCATGCTTTCCACCTGGTTGGCCGGGTCTTTCAGGATTGCGTGGGACTTCTGGGCGCAGACATCCATGGACGACACGTCCACATCCATGCGGACCGGGATCGAGCCCTTCTTCTTGTTGAACTCAATCTGGGTGGTCGGATCGAGCAGAATGTCGATCAGCTTGTCCTGCGTTGCAAGAACCGTCTTGTCCTTTGTTGTCGGGAAGACGAACACGTCGCCGCCGATCTGGAGCTTCGGCTCCTGGCCGACGACGGTGCAGCCATATTCCTTGCCGGCGGTCTGGCCTGCGGCGATGAACTCGCCCTTAGCCCAGTCGCCATTGAAGTGCATGGCGGCCTTGTTGGTGATCACGAGTGCGGTGGCATCGTTCCAGTTCCGCCCCGGGCTGCCCGGATCGACCAATGCGCGCATCTTGCCGAAGAGCTCGACCGTCTCCTTGAACTTCGGATCCTTCGCGATCTTCTGGTCCCGCGCCCCATAGAGTTTGCGGAACATGTCCGCACCGCCGTGGCCGACGAGAACTGCCCGGAACAGATTGTGTTCCCAGTTCGGCTGTCCGCCCAGGGCGATTGGAATGACACCCTTCGCCTTCAGCTTCTCTCCGGTCTCGACTAGTTCAGGGAAGGTTTTCGGCGGCTCGAGCCCGGCATCGGCGAAGACTTTCGTATTGTAGAACATCCAGTTTTGACCATGGATGTTGATGGGAACCGCGTAGAACTTGCCGTTACGAACTGTGGCGTCGACGATCGGCTTTGGCATGATCTCACGCCATTTTCCAGCCTGCGCCTGCTTTTCGACATCCCGGACGAGGTCGTTGCTGACCAGCTCGTCGAACTGCTTGCCGGTGTTGAACTGCATCATGGTCGGAGGATTGCCGCCCACGATACGGTTGATGCCGGCCGTGCGAGCGTTCGCGCCACCTGCAATCGCATTGTCGACCCAGGTGCCGCCGGCTTTCGTGAACTGATCGGCAAAGACTTTGACAGAGGCAGATTCACCCGCCGATGTCCACCAATGAATCACCTCAGCCTTTTGCTGCGCAAGTGCTCCAGAGCTTGAGATCAAGGCAAAAGCAAGGGTATACGCGGAAACGCGTTTTTTCAGGCGCATGGCTTCCTCCCAGAAGCGTTGTATCGACTTTTGTAATCGATTACATCTTGTGTGATAAGTTGTAAGCACTTTTTCCAGAAGTCAAGACACTACGGAAATCGTGAACGTGGTCTATAACGAGAGGGATGATATCTTGTTGGAGTCCCTGGAGTATTCTCCATGAGCCGGAAAGGCTGGCGTTCTGCAAAGGAAGTGCGCATCGCTGATGTAGCCCGGCTTGCCGGTGTCTCGACGGCCACGGTCAGCCGTGTTCTGGCCGATCCGAACAAGGTCAGGCCAAAGACGCGCGATCTCGTGACCGAGGCCGTCCGACGCAGCGGCTACACACCGAACAGCGTGGCAAGAAATCTTCGCAAGCGCCGTACCATGACAGCCTTGGTTGTGGTGCCCAACCTTGCGAACCCCGTTTTCGCTCAAATCCTGCGCGGGATCGATGATGAGCTCACACAATCGGGCTATGGCCTTGTCATCGGCAATCTCGACAATTGCGCCGAGAGGGAGGCGCGCTATGTCGAGCTTGCCTTGTCCCGACAGGTCGATGGCATCATTCTCATGAATGGTCGTATTCCTGAAAGCGACAAGCGAACGATGAGGGAGGCCGGGCTTCCCATGGTGGCCATGTGCGCGGCCATTCATGAGGAAAAGATCCCGAATGTCGTCGTTCAGGATCGAGAGGCATCTCGCGCCGCTGTCGAATATCTGGTTCGGCTTGGACACAGAAGGCTGGGATACATCGCCGGACCGCCTCCTAACGTCATTGCGGCTGAGCGTCTTGCAGGTTTTCTCGAAGGCGTCGCTGCGGCAGGATTGTCGAGCCAGGACTTCGTGTGTTGGGAGGGACGGTTTGTTTTTTCAGCCGGTGTCGCTGCTGCAGAAGCCTTCCTGCGTCTTAGGAACAGACCAACAGGCATATACGCCTCTTCCGACGAGAGTGCGATCGGCTTCATCAAGGTCGTTCGGGCGGCTGGCGTTCGCGTTCCTGAGGATGTTTCCGTGATCGGATTTGATGGCATCGAGTTTGCCGATTATGTCGAGCCGACACTGACCACATTTCGGCAGCCGCTGCATGAACTTGGGCGAAGAGGCGCGGATGTGCTGCTCAAAATGATCCGTCAGGAAATGAGCACGGAGGATTGGAACATCCGGTTGCCGTTGACACTGCTGGAACGTGACACGACCGGTCCATTCTTGCAGGATTCAACAAAGGTATCCCGGCAGAGCCGGGTCCGCACGCGGGTTCTATCTCAATAACACTTTCCATGGGAGGACGTTATGCAGCCTGTTCGCTGGGGAATTCTGAGTACGGCAAAGATCGGCCGGACGAAGGTCGTGCCGGGAATGATGAAGAGCTCTTTATGCGACATCGTGGCGGTTTCCTCTCGCAATGAGGCTTCCGCTCGGGAGATGGCTGGCGAGCTTGGAATCAGGAAAGCCTATGGTTCCTATGAAGCCTTGCTGGCTGATCCGGACATCGAGGCGATCTATAATCCGCTTCCCAATCATCTGCATGTTCCGATGACCTTGGCGGCTGCTGCTGCCGGCAAGCATGTCCTGTGCGAGAAGCCCATCGCCATCACCTCCGCTGAGGCCGAGAAGCTGAAAGAAGCCTCATCTCAGGTGCTGATCGGCGAGGCCTTCATGGTGCGGCACCATCCGCAGTGGCAGCATGTCAGAAACTTGATCAGAGGCGATGAGATCGGCGAGCTGCGAGCCCTGCAGGTGGCCTTTTCATATTTTAATGTCGATCCCCTCAATATTCGCAACAAGGCCGATATCGGCGGTGGCGGTCTTCTGGACATCGGCTGTTATGCCGTGGTGGCGGGACGCTACTTTTTCGATGCAGAACCTCTCCGGGTGATCGCTTTGGTCGATCGAGATCCTGCGTTCGGAACCGATCGCATGGCGAGTGCGCTCATGGATTTCGGTGCGGGTCGGCAGCTGACCTTTACGGTTTCAACCCAGACGGTCCCCTTCCAGCGGCTTCAGGCTCTTGGCACGAGAGGGCGGATCGAAATCGAAATTCCCTTTAATGCTCCCGCGGACAAGCCGGTTCGGATCTTTGTGGACGACGGTACCGTCCATGGTGGAGGGTCGGCTCGGGCTACTGAATTTCGTATGGTGGACCAGTACCAGCTCCAGGGCGAGGCCTTCAGCCGAGCTGTTCGAGGGGCTGAGCCGTTGGCCTATGGACTGGACGATGCGATCCAGAATCTGCGGATTCTCGATGCGCTCCGGCGCTCGGAGGCTTCTGCGGCCTGGGAAGCTATTTAGCAGACAGATCTGGAGACCGAAGAGGCGAGGGGGAGAGGCTGACATTTTGTCCGCCTGGAGGCCCTCGTCCCCAGATGCGACCCATGCCATAAGGCCGCCGCAACCGCTTTAGGCTTGAGGATTATGATTCGCGTCGAGAACGTCAGTAAACAGAACAGCCACCGGATTCTTTTCATTGAAGCCTCTGCGACCCTCCAGAAGGGCGAAAAGGTTGGTCTTGTGGGCCCCAACGGCGCGGGCAAGACGACGCTCTTTCGGATGATCACCAAGGAGGAGCAGCCGGACGAGGGCCAGATCTCCGTCGATCGAGGCGTGACCATCGGCTATTTCAGCCAGGATGTGGGCGAAATGGCGGGTCGCAGCGCAGTCGCCGAGGTGATGGACGGGGCTGGCCCCGTCAGCGAGGTGGCTGCTGAGCTGAAGGGGCTCGAAGCCGTGATGGCGGACCCGGATCAGGCGGGAAATTTCGATGCCATCATCGCGCGCTATGGCGAGGTGCAGGCGCGCTACGAGGAGCTCGACGGCTATTCCCTCGAAGGCCGCGCCCGCGAGGTGCTGGATGGCCTCGGCTTCAGCCAGGAAATGATGGATGGTGACGTGGGCGCCTTGTCCGGCGGTTGGAAGACGCGCGTGGCGCTCGCTCGTATCCTTCTCATGCGCCCTGATGCCATGCTCCTCGACGAGCCGAGCAACCATCTCGATCTTGAGAGCCTCATCTGGCTTGAGGAATTCCTCAAGGGCTATGAGGGCGCTCTGCTCATGACCTCGCACGACCGCGCCTTCATGAATCGTATCGTCAACAAGATCATCGAGATCGATGGCGGATCGCTCACCACCTATTCCGGCGATTACGAGTTCTACGAGCAGCAGCGCGCGCTAAACGAGAAGCAGCAGCAGGCGCAGTTCGAGCGCCAGCAGGCGATGCTCGCCAAGGAAATCAAGTTCATCGAGCGCTTCAAGGCGCGCGCCTCGCACGCCGCGCAGGTGCAGAGCCGGGTGAAGAAGCTGGAGAAGATCGAACGCGTGGAGCCGCCCAAGCGGCGCCAATCCGTGGCATTCGAGTTCCTTCCCGCGCCGCGCTCGGGCGATGATGTGATTACCCTCAAGAATGTCCATAAGGGCTATGGCAGCCGCAGCATTTATGAGGGGCTCGATTTCGCGGTGCGCCGAAAGGAGCGCTGGTGTGTCATGGGCGTCAACGGTGCCGGGAAGTCCACACTGCTGAAGCTGGTTGCAGGCGGTGCCAAGCCCGACCAAGGCACTGTCACCATCGGCGCCAGCGTGAAGATGGGCTATTTCGCACAGCACGCCATGGAAGTGCTCGACGGCGACCGCACGGTGTTCGAGTTCCTGGAGGATTCATTCCCGCAGGCGGGGCAGGGTTCGCTGCGCACGCTTGCCGGATGCTTCGGCTTCTCGGGCGACGATGCGGAGAAGAAATGTCGTGTGCTCTCAGGCGGCGAGAAGGCGCGTCTCGTGATGGCCAAGATGCTTTACGATCCGCCGAACCTCCTAGTGCTCGACGAACCCACGAACCACCTGGACATGGCGACCAAGGAGATGCTGATCGAGGCGCTCTCGCGCTACGAGGGCACCATGCTCTTCGTCTCGCACGATCGTCACTTCCTGGCTGCCCTGTCAAACCGGGTTCTTGAGCTCACGCCAGACGGCATCCATCAGTATGGCGGCGGCTACACCGAATATGTGGCGCGCACTGGCCAGGAAGCCCCCGGTCTACGGCACTAAGGTCAGGCATGCGGGGCATTGTCGGGCGCCCCGCGTTATTTTGCGTTTAGTCCCAAGCCAGAGCACCGCCGCTCTGGTAGTCGATGACGCGAGTCTCGAAGAAGTTCTTTTCCTTCTTCAAGTCCATCGCCTCGGACATCCATGGAAAGGGATTGTCGACATCGGCGAAGACTGAGCCTAAGCCAAGCTGAGCACAGCGGCGATTGGCGATGAAGTGCATGTATTGCTCGCACAGCGCCGCATTCAGACCAAGGAAGCCGCGGGGCATCGTGTCCCGGCCATAGGCCGTTTCAAGCTCGGCTGCTTCGCGCAGCATCTGGCGAACCTCTTCCTGGAAGGCCGGCGTCCAGAGATGCGGGTTCTCAATCCTGATCTGGTTGATGACGTCGATCCCAAAATTCAGGTGAATGCTCTCGTCGCGCAGAATGTATTGGTACTGTTCCGCTATCCCGACCATCTTGTTGCGGCGGCCCAGCGCCAGGATCTGCGCGAAGCCCGTATAGAACCACATGCCCTCGAAAACGACGTAAAAGGCGATGAGATCGCGCAGAAAGGCCTGGTCGGCTTCCGGAGTTCCCGTAGCGAATGAGGGCTTCTCGATTCCATGCGTGTGCTTGAGCGCCCAGGCGGCCTTGTCGGTAATCGAAGGAACCTCGCGGTACATGTTGAACAGTTCGCCCTCATCAAGGCCGAGGCTTTCGACAATGTATTGGAAAGTGTGCGTGTGAACCGCCTCCTCAAACGCCTGGCGGAGCAGATATTGGCGACATTCCGGATTGGTGAGGTGCCGATAAATCGCGAGAACGATGTTGTTAGCAACAAGACTCTCCGAGGCCGCGAAGAAGCCGAGATTGCGCTTGATCATGCGCCGCTCGTCTTCTGTCAGCCCATCGCGCGATTTCCAGAGCGCGATATCCGCTTGCATGGAGACTTCAGTCGGCATCCAGTGATTGTTGCATGCGGAGAGGTACTTCTCCCAGGCCCACTTGTATTTGAGTGGCAGCAGCTGGTTCACATCGGCACGACAATTGATCATGGCCTTCTCATCCACACTGACACGCCCGCCGCTGCGGTCGATGGAGCCAAGGCCCATGGTATCGGCGAGAGGGGCAGGAGGAATGGAGGCGCGTTGAGCCGCGTTGTGAGAAGCATCCCAGTCGAGCATGGAAAAGGTCCTTGAATGATGGAGGTCGGCCGCGCGCATGCGCCGTGTGGCCGTAAACAGGAAAGAGAGGTGACTGAAGCGGCCTATTGGCACGCTTCGCAGGTCGGATCGTCGATGGAGCAGGCTCTGACCTCAGGCGCATGGCTTGCCGCGGCCGGAGCAATCTGCACGGCATTCAGCTTGCCGTCCGTTCCCTTGAGGGTCGATTTTTCCACGTGGGTCGCAGCCGTGGCACGTAAATAATAGGTCGTTTTGAGCCCACGCTCCCAGGCGAGGCGATACATGCCGTCGAGCTTCCGTCCATTCGGATTGGCGATGTAGAGATTAAGCGACTGCGCCTGATCGATCCACTTCTGACGGCGCGCCGCCGCTTCGATCAGCCAGAACGGTTCGATCTCGAAGGCCGTGGCATAAAGTGCTTTGAGGTCGTCCGGAACACGGTCAATGGGAGCCAGACTTCCGTCGAAGTATTTCAGGTCCGCAATCATCACCTCGTCCCACAGGCCGCGCGCCTTCAGGTCATGCACAAGAGCGGGGTTTACCACCGTGAAATCGCCCGACATGTTGGCCTTCACATAGAGGTTGCGGAAGGTCGGTTCGATGGATTGCGAAACCCCGCAGATGTTCGAGATGGTCGCTGTCGGTGCGATGGCCATGACATTGGAGTTGCGCATGCCGACCTGCATGACGCGCTCGCGCAGGGATGCCCAATCGAGGGCCGCCGAGCGGTCGAGTTCCAGTTCTCCGCGAGCTTCGGCAAGCCGCTCAAGAGAGTCGATAGGGAGAATTCCCTTCGACCAGAGCGAACCCTCGAAGCTTGGATAACGTCCGCGCTCCGCCGCGAGGTCACAGGAGGCCGAGATGGCATGGAAGCTGATGATTTCCATGCTCTCGTCAGCGAAAGCAACGGCACCTTCGGATGCGACCGGCAGGCGAAGAGTGTGGAGGGCATCCTGGTAGCCCATGAGCCCAAGACCTACGGGGCGGTGACGCAGGTTGGAACGGCGAGCCTCCGGGACCGTGTAGAAATTGATGTCGATCACGTTGTCGAGCATCCGCATGGCGGTCTTTACCGTGCGCGCTAGATGCTCGTGGTCAATCCCCTGTGGCGTCACGTGATGGGCGAGATTAATGGAGCCGAGATTGCAGACGGCGACTTCATCAAACGATGTATTGAGGGTAATTTCCGTGCAGAGGTTGGATGAATGTACGACACCCATATGCCCTTGAGGGGAGCGGATGTTGCAAGGGTCCTTGAAGGTGAGCCAGGGATGTCCTGTCTCGAACAGCATGGTGAGCATGCGGCGCCAAAGATCCAGCGCCCGAACCTGACGAAAGATCTTGATCCCGCCCTGTGCAGCCTTGGCCTCATAGGCCTCATAGGCTTCTTTGAAAGCCGGGCCGTAGAGATCGTGCAGATCCGGCGTCTCGTCCGGGGAGAACAGGGTCCACACACCGTCCTCGGCGACGCGCTGCATGAACAGATCCGGGATCCAGTTGGCCGTATTCATGTCATGAGTGCGGCGGCGGTCGTCTCCGGTGTTTTTCCGGAGATCCAGGAATTCCTCGATATCGATGTGCCATGTCTCGAGATAGGCACAGACGGCGCCCTTGCGTTTGCCGCCTTGGTTCACAGCGATGGCCGTGTCGTTGGCAACCTTCAGAAATGGAACGACGCCCTGACTTTCTCCATTGGTGCCCTTGATATGGGCGCCCAGACCGCGCACCGGCGTCCAGTCATTGCCGAGGCCGCCTGAGTATTTCGCCAGGAGAGCATTGTCCTTCACGGCCTTGAAGATGCCGTCAAGGTCGTCCGGTACGGTCGTCAAAAAGCAGGAGGAGAGTTGCGGGCGCGTCGTGCCGGCATTGAACAAGGTCGGCGTCGAGGCCATGAAGTCGAAGGATGACAGGAGATCGTAGAACTCGATCGCCTTCTCCTCTCTGTTGATCTCACGCAAGGCCAAGCCCATTGCCACGCGCATGAAAAAGGCCTGAGGCAATTCAAACCGGGTTCCCGCAATGTGCAGGAAGTACCGGTCATAGAGTGTCTGCAGGCCGAGATACTGGAAGTTCAGATCGCGCTCAGGCTTCAGCGCTGCTGCCAGACGATGAAGGTCGAAGCGGCCGAGCTCGGCGTCGAGCAACTCTGCCTCGACGCCCTTTTTCACATATTTTAGAAAATACTCGGCATAGCGTTGATCCATCTCGGCCTGCGTGGCCTGTTGCCGCTCGCCATGGATGGTGCTCAGAGCTTCTCTGCGGAGGTTGTCGAGCAGCAGGCGAGCGCTCACATAGGAGTAATTCGGCTCCTGCTCGACCAAGGTGCGCGCGGCGAGAACGGGTGCGAGCGCCAGCTCGGTCTCTCTGATGCCGTCGTAAAGATTGCGCCGGGTTTCAGCCAGGATGTCATCTGCTGCAACGTCGGCCAAATCCTGGCAGGATTCCGTCACAAGCGCTTGCAAACGCGTCATATCCAGAGGAGTTCTCATGCCGTCTGTCAGTGTCATGTGCAAGCGCGGCTCTTCAGACTCGGGCACTGGCGCAGCCTTGGCCCGCTCGGTGGCGCGCTGCTCCCGATAGAGCACATAGGCGCGCGTCACCTTGTGATGCCCACCACGCATGAGAGCAAGCTCGACCTGATCCTGCACCTCCTCGATATGGAAGATACGCCCTGCTTCAGCCCGGCGGGTGAGGGCGGTAACGATCTCTGTGGTGAGAGATGAAACCGTTTCATGAACGCGACGGGAGGCAGCAGCCGTCGATCCCTCGACACTGAGAAAAGCCTTGGTCAGTGCCAACCCGATCTTCGAATCATCGAAAGGCGTGACACTGCCGTTACGCCGGATGATGTGGTAACCGGATTCAGATCCAGCAGGCGGTTCAGCGAAAGAAGCGAAAGGGACCGCCGTGGCGGTTTGTGTTGTGGAGAGAGAGTTTGACATTCGGCAACCCCAAAATGTTGGGGGCATGGGCCGAGGAACGCGAGGCAGGCCGCGCATATCATACGCGGTAGCGGAGCGATCCTTCGGGGCACCCCGCCCGAGGACAAGATCGTCAGTCCTGGGCAGGTCTCCTGGCTTGCGGGTCATCGCCTTCTGCCGGTCTTCCCGGTGATTGCTCACCAGTGACATATAAGGGCAGGAGACTCGTCGCTCACAGTTGCGGGGGCAGCCCCGGATTTGCCTTTTAGGCTCACCGGATTCCCTCTTAGCTTCGGATGCGAATCCGAAGACCCATGACTACAATACGTAGTACATGTGAGATGTCTCTCGTCAATATAGTGAAAAGTGGCTCGGTGTGCATGTCCCCAACTTCGTTGGGTGGTTCAAGATTGGCCTTCCACCTATCAAGCCTCAGAGAGGGAGCGCCGGTTGCGGAAAGCCGCCGACATGACAGCATGCCTCGGCCGCTGTGTCGCGCCCCAACTCCAGGCAGCTTTGGAGATCCTGTCCGGTGGAGAACCCGGCAATGAAGCCTGCAATGAAGCTGTCACCAGCTCCAGTCGTATCCACGACCTTCACGGGTTTGATGCCCGTCCGTCTGATGCAGGTGCCATCGGAAGCCATACTGCCGCGAGACCCGCATGTGACGACCGCGAGCCTCGGGCCTCTCGAGAGAAGGTTGTTCAGGACCTGCTCCGCCTGATCCAGATCCTCTCCAGCGGAGGCAAAGGCGATATCGAGTCCTTCGATGCCGAGATGATGAGCATCAGTGTTGACAGAGATGTCCTGTGAGACACTGACGCCGGAGGCGCTCAACGTACGGCGCAATGCGCCTCCATCGTCGAGCCACCCGATATGGACGTGCCTCATCTGCAACAGAGTCTGAAGGTCGAAATCATTCGGGCGATAGCCTCTGCAGACTCCAAATTCCTCGAAAGCGAGCGTCCTCTCTCCAGCTTCATCGACGTCGATATTGGTGTATGCCGTAATCCCCGGCAGGATATGCACGTGATCAATTGAAAGACTGTTATCCTTGAAACAGGCAAGCAGGCGACGGCCATCTTCATCTGGACCGACCGCGCCGAAATAGCCTGTCTTGAGACCGATCTGGCTGAGCTGCACGGCCACATTCACGGCATTGCCTCCGACCAGCGACACGCCTATCGGAGGCATGAAACGATCAATGCAATTGTCGCCGACGGTTGCGAACTCGAACGAACTCATCGGCGACCTCTCTCAGGCATGTCTTCTCAATATGTGACACGCTTATAATAGCGGCGCGTCGTCAGCGGATGGTTGCGCTTCACTTCCAGGTGTGCGCTGATCCGTTCGAAGATCGTCGCAAGAACGACAGGAGAGATCAAGGTGCGAACCTTGTCGGAGATTCCCGGAAGCATGAATTCAGCGGTGTCGAAGACACGGACCTTGTCCGTATAGGCTGGCAGGAAGCGTTCGACACGCTCGACGAGTGGACGTGATGCATCCTCACCTTTGAAGAGGAGTACGCTGACGCCTTTCTCCACCAGCTCAAGCGTGCCGTGAAAGAAGTCGGAGGCATGGACCGGGCGGGTCCGGACCCACTGCATCTCTTCGAGAATGCACATGCCGTAATAGAAGGCCTCGGGCCAGGTCGAGCCGGCCCCCGTGATGATGTGATAGGGCTCGCTCTTGATCTCTTCGGCAATGCGCTCGGCCTGGGCTTCATAGCCTCTCTTGACGCTCAGCAAAGCATGCGGCAGGTGAGCCAGTTCCTGAGCGGTCTCGTCGAAGTTGGCATATTCGCCTCGCAGGTGCATGACAGCGAGAGCGATGAGAAGCGATTGGATATAGAAGGATTCACAGGAGGTGTCGTCCTCGGCGAAATTCACGAACGAATGGTCTGCCCCTTTTGCAAGAGGGGTCTCCGCGTGGCCGATGAGACTGATGATCTTCGCACCCTTCGCCTTGCAGTATTCCATGGCCGCGACGCTCTCTCTGGTTGTTCCGGAGAGAGAAGGGATGACAACAATCGACTTGGGCCCGAGTGCCTGATGGCCGGTCAGGACAAGTTCTGCCGACATCTCCAGGAATGTGGCAAAGGAGGATTGCCGCTGGAGCATCTGCGCGGCAGGCATCATCAAGATCGCAGCCCCGCCGGTTCCTAAAAAGAACAGGTTCTGGGCACCCTGTTCAAGGCACTCCTGAACAGCACGGTAGAGACCCCCGGCATGGGACACGGCGCCGGATTGGATACGCAGGAAGCGCTTTTCATCGAAGTTCAGCATGTAGGCTCTCGAAGAATGTTGGAGCTGAGATCAACTTAATGACAGTCGTCTGACAACTTGTGCGAGGGGCGATATGCTGTCAAGATGGATTTGATGCAAGCTTCGCTATCCGCAGGTTGAGCCTGGGATTCTGGCAAGGAAGAGACTTGATGAAGGCGATAAAGGAGAGGCAGCTTGAGATGCTTGCGTCCAAGTCAAAGATCGTTCAATCCTGAGTGGACTGACAACTGGCCTCACGAGTGAGCTGAATCCGATATGTCTCTGATTACCCCGCTCCGTGATGAGCGAACTCTGGTTCTGCAGCTGCGCGATGCGATTAGCGCCTTGATCGATGAGCAGGGTCTTAAACCAGGCGATCAGTTGCCGACGGAAGCCGAACTCACCCGGAAATTTCAGATCTCAAGGCCGGCTCTGCGAGAGGCATTAAAGCTTCTGGAGCAGGATGGCGCGATTTATGTGAAGCATGGCAAGGGACGCTTTGTCTCGGCTGCGGCCGCTCTCCAAGTCGAGCGACCGATCACCTGCTTCGAGAGCGTCACTGATATGATGCATAAGTCGGGATATCGCCCGACCAACAAAGTGCTGTCGATTTCTGAGGAAGTCGCATCAGAGGAAGTGCAGGAGGCCTTGCATCTTTCTTCTGGTTCTCGCGTCATTCGGCTGGAGAGGCTGCGAATGCAGGGGGAAGAGGTCTTGGTCTACTGCCTGGACTATATTCCCCGTTCCATCATTTCCGATCGTCTCTACGACATCGACTGGAGTGGATCTTTGCTCGATTTGCTGGAGCGCCATGACATGCGTCCGCGGATGTCCGTAGCGATTGCCGCCTCTGTCATGCTGCCGCCTGATGTCAGCGAGAGAAACGACCTGCATGATTTCGGTCCGGCTTTCTTGATCACGGAAACTGCGTTCACGCCTACAGGAGCTCCTGTCGTCTTCGCGAAGGACTACCATCGCGGCAGCCGTTTTTCATTCAGCTTCGTCCGCAAATAAAATCTCTCTCGGCTTCTTGTTCCGGCTCTCAATTTGGGCAGTATGCAGGGCATGCTCACCGCTCAGGCTTGTAGCGGTTGAAACTTTCTCTTCCTCAGCGTCAGCACTCTTGACAGTAGAAAAGATTAGTCGTCTGCTGTCAGACAACATAAATCGGCGAAAGCGCCATGAGGGAGAGTTCGGATGGCTAAGTGGCTGATTGTGCGGCAATTCACGTATACTGAAGGCTGACCGCTGTCAGCAGATTGCGAGACAGGAGCCTCGCAGGCTGGAGTGGCTTAGAGTGGTCTATCCGCCTTTCAGGCACTGATGGGTGCTGCCCAGCCGCGCGAAGCCAAGTCTGGTCAGCATAGAGTGCTGCCGGGTGTTCTTGTTTCGAGTCTGTTCTTCTCTCTTCAAAGATTTTCAAAGCTTCCATCTCCCGATGTGGTGGAAGCCTGTTTTGACGCTCAGTCGCACTGGGCGTGAGCTGCGGCTCCAAGAAATAGGGAATACCTATCGCCTTGTTATCCAACCACAACCAGAGGAAAGATGAAGGATGCGTAAGCTCTTTCTTGGCACAATGGCGGCCTTGGGATTCGTCTCGGCCATGAATGCAACGGCTCAGGCCGGCCCGACCATGGACCGGGTTATGAAGGCCGGTGAGATGAAGGTCGCGACCAACAGCGGGTGGCCTCCGCAGAGCTATCTCGATGACAACAATAAGCTCGTTGGTTTCGACGTGGACGTCGCCAACGAAATCGCCAAGCGCCTCGGTGTGAAGGTAAGCTTCGAGACGCCCGAATGGAACGTGATGACCGGCGGTCGCTGGCATGGCCGTTTCGATGTGGCCGTCGGTTCCGTGACGCCCACCAAGGCGCGGGCTCAGGTGATCGACTTCGCAGGGATCTACTACTACAGCCCTTATGTCTTCGTGGTGCACAAAGACAGCAAGGCCGCCTCGCGCAGTGATCTGAACGGCAAGAAGATTGGTGTCGAGACCGGCACGACCTCGGAGGATTACATCAATCGCCGTCTCGAGATCGATGCCCCCGGCATTGCACCGATCCAGTACACGCTGACGCCGGGCGAGGTGAAGACCTATGCCGACTCGATGCTGCCGTTCGATGATCTGCGTCTAGGCGACGGCACGCGCATCCATGCGGTGATCGCACCGGAGCAGACGGCCCAGAACGCCATCAAGAACAAGTATCCGGTGAAGATCCTGCCCGGCGATGCCGCCTTCAAGGAGCCGCTTGTGGTGGTAACAGATAAGGGTGATCCGGAATGGACCGCCAAGCTCGGCAGCATCATCCAGAGCATGAAGGATGATGGCACTCTGAGCAAGCTGACCACGAAATGGTACGGCGCCGACTACAGCAAGTAAGCGTGCCGTAACCTGATTGAATCTCCCTCCCGCAACACGACGCGACCGATCATGTCCTACATCGAAACCTATTACCGCCGGGCGCTGGGCCCGGATGCTGTCCAGAGACCGGCGCTCGAAGGGCATGTGAAGGTTGACGTCTGTGTCGTGGGCGGGGGATTGGCCGGTCTGACGGCCGCTCTCGAACTGGCGCGGAAAGGCAGGAAGGTCTGTGTGCTGGAAGCCAACCGAGTCGCCTGGGGCGCCTCGGGGCGCAATGGTGGCTTCGTGAGCCCCGGTTGGGCGGCCCGCTACAAGAACATCCAGCGTATGGTCGGTGCCGATCATGCCAAGGAGCTGCACCGCCTTTCCATCGAAGGCATGGAGGATGTTCTGAAGAATGTCCACGCCTTTGCCATTCAAGACGCGAAGCCGACTCATGGCATTCTGGGCGCTGTACGCTACGAGGCGACGGATGGTCTCAAGGCACATCGCGATTGGCTGGAAAAGGAATTCAGTTACAGGATCGAGTTCAAGAGCCGCGACGAGGTGAAGCAGCTGCTCGCCTCGCCGCGCTACTACCAGGCGCTGTACGATCCGAATGCCTTCCATTTCAATCCTCTCACCTATGCCCGGGCGGTTGCCGCGGAAATCGAGCGGTTAGGGGGCAAGATTTACGAAGGATCGGCTGCCGTTGCGGTGGCCCTAAATCGTGCGGCCAAGATCACCAAGACCGCGCATGGCGCTGTCGAGGCTGATCATCTGGTGATCGCATCGGGAGGCTATACCGGAAATCTCATTCCGCAGCTCAAGCATAGCTACCTGCCCATCGCGACCTATGTGATGCTGACCAAGCCTGACCGGGAGCTGATTGCGAGCGCGATTCGAACCGATGCAGCTATCGGCGATGACCGGCGTGCCGGTGATTATTATCGCGTCGTCGATGGCGGCGAGCGCATCCTCTGGGGCGGCAAGATCACGACACGGACCACAGAGCCGCGCCTTCTGGGTCGTCTGCTGCATAAGACCATGGTCTCGACCTATCCGCAGCTGAAAGACCTCGATGTCGAGATCGTCTGGTCGGGTCTGATGTCTTATGCGCGTCACATGATGCCTCAGGTCGGACGGTTGCAGCCTGGCGTCTGGTACTGCACGGCCTTCGGCGGACATGGCATGAACACCACCGCCATCGGCGGGCGCGTGATTGCTGAAGCGATCCTCGGCGAGACGGATCGGTACAAGTTGTTTGCTCCCTTCGGCCTTGCCTGGAATGGCTGGGTTGCAGGCCGCGCAGCCGCTCAGCTCACATACTGGGCTTATCAGGCGGCCGATCTCTTCCGGGAGCGGAAGTCGGCATAGACTTAATTTGCATTGAAATGGGTTTGAGAGAGGATTGGCCTGATGCATTACGCCGATAATGTCGATTACCCGAGGCTGCTGTCCCGGCCGTCCGTCTTCATTCCGGGTCTTGGGCTTCTCTTCGGCATTCTTCTCTACGCGCAGGCCGGAGCCACATCATTCGGCAAAATGCTTGCGGGACTTTTCGGACTGGCAGAAGGCTCTCCCTCCGCCGCAAATCTCCTCGTCGCGTTGCTCATCACAGGTATCGTCGCGCTGAACGTCGCCTTCGTGATGCGTCTGAGCATCAAGCATCAGATGTATGCAGTCTGGGTAGAGCTTGCACTGCTGGTTCTGCTGTTCTTCTATTCGTTCGATCTCAGCTTCGAGTTTATCCGCCGCAAGATCGGTTTCCTGCTCACGCAGGGCCTGGTGACGACCCTCTATGTGTCGGCCATCTCGATCGTCGTCGCATCGATCCTGGCGATGATCGGTGCCATCGCAAAGCTGTCCTCCAACGGCATCGCGTTAGGAATAGCGAATTTCTACACCTCACTTTTTCGCGGTCTGCCGCTGCTCATGCAGATCTATATGATTTATCTTGGTCTGCCGCAGCTTGGATATGTCATCAACGCGGTTCCCGCCGGTATCCTGGCTCTGTCGCTCTGCTACGGTGCCTATATGACCGAGATCTTCCGCGCTGGCATCGAGAGCATTCCGAAAGGCCAATGGGAGGCCTCCCGCGCTCTCGGATTGAAGCCGAGAGACACGCTGACCCGCATCATTCTTCCCCAGGCGATGCGCATCATCATCCCGCCGACTGGAAACCAGTTCATCGCCATGCTGAAGGACAGCTCGCTGGTGTCTGTGGTGGGCGTGTGGGAGCTCATGTATCTCGCCCGCACCCAGGGGCAGACCGAGTTCCGTCATGTGGAGATGATGATCACCGCCTCGCTGATCTATTGGATACTGTCTATCGTTCTGGAGCTCGTCCAGGTGCGCATCGAGCGGCGCTTCAACAGGGCTCAGATGCGATAATGCATGTCATTATCGAAACCATGCGCGTGTGAGAGGAGATTTATTCGTGATGCAGAAGAAAAAACTCTCTCTCGTGGAAACGGCGCCTGAGCCCATGGGAGCAATCCCTTCCGTCCAGATCAAGAACCTGTCGAAATGGTACGGCACCTTTCAAGCCCTGAAGGACGTCAGCCTCACCATTGCTCGTGGGGAAAAACTCGTCATCTGCGGCCCGTCAGGTTCCGGAAAATCGACACTCATCCGCACCATTAATGCGCTGGAAAGCTTTCAGGAGGGGCAGATCTTCGTCGATGGCGTCGAGCTGACCCGAAAGCCCGAAGCCGTGGAGGCCGTGCGGAAAAGGGTCGGTATGGTATTCCAGCAGTTCAATCTGTTTCCTCACCTGACGGTGCTGGAAAACTGCACGCTGGCGCTGCGCCTCGTGCGCGGCGTCTCGCAGAAAGAGGCCGAAGAAAGAGCGCTGCATTACCTTGGCAAGGTACGTATTCCGGACCAGGCTCACAAATATGCTTCGCAACTCTCCGGTGGCCAGCAGCAGCGTGTCGCCATTGCGCGGGCTCTCTCCATGCAGCCCGACATCATGCTGTTCGACGAGCCGACCTCCGCGCTTGATCCCGAAATGGTCAAGGAGGTGCTCGACACCATGACGCAGCTCGCTGGCGAGGGGATGACCATGGCTGTCGTCACCCATGAAATGGGCTTTGCCCGGCAGGTGGCCGACCGGGTCGTGTTCATGGATCGTGGCGAGATCGTCGAGCAAGGCACGCCCTCCGAGTTCTTCTCGAATCCCAAGGAGCTGCGCGCTCGTACCTTCTTGAGCCAGATCCTTCACTGATCTAGGCTCGACAGCCATTTATAATCATTGGGTTAAGAGGAAAGAAGCGTGGCTCACGATTGCGACATCGTCATCATCGGGGCAGGGCATAACGGTCTCGTCTGCGCCTTTTATCTTGCATCCGCCGGATACAAGGTGAAGGTCTTCGAGCAGCGTTCCGTCGTGGGCGGTGCGGCTGTCACTGAGGAATTCCATCCTGGTTTCCGCAATTCCGTGGCCTCGTACACGGTGAGTCTGCTCAACCCCAAGATCATTCGCGATCTGGACCTGCCTCGCCACGGCCTGAAGGTTGTCGAACGTCGTCTGTCGAACTTCCTGCCCCTTCCTGACGACCAATACCTGAAGATCGGTGAGGGCGTGACCCGATCCGAGATCGCGCGCTTCAGCGCCAGGGATGCCGAGCGCTACGATGCCTATTCCAGCGAAATCGACGCCATCGCGGATGTCCTGCGCGATCTCGTTCTTCAACAGCCTCCGAATCTCGTAGCCAGCGGCTGGCGGGTCGCGCTTTCAGAGGGCTGGCGCGCCTTAATGACCGGTAACCGCCTGCGCGGGCTCTCTATGGCCAATCGACGAGCTCTGCTCGATCTTTTTGCCAAATCAGCAGGCGATTATCTCGATGGCTGGTTCGAGACGGATTGCGTGAAGGCAGTCTTCGGTTTCGATGCCATCGTCGGCAATTTTGCGAGCCCCTATACGCCGAACACGGCCTATGTGCTGCTTCACCATGTCTTCGGCGAGGTGAATGGAAAGAAGGGCGCTTGGGGGCATGCCATCGGTGGCATGGGCGCGATCACGCAGGCAATGGCAAAGGCGGCTCGCGAACGCGGCGTCGAGATTGAAACCAGCGCCCCGGTCCGTGAGGTCATTATCGAAAAGGGAAGGGCGGCTGGCGTCGCCCTGAAGGACGGCCGTACGATCCGTTCGCGCGCCGTGGCTGGCAACGTTCACCCCAAGCTTCTCTTCGATAAGCTGGTCCCGGAAGATGCCCTCCCGGCAGACTTCCTGAGCCGTATGCGGCGCTGGAAGTCGGGCTCGGGCACGTTCCGGATGAATGTGGCGCTCTCATCCTTGCCGAGCTTTACGGCTCTTCCCGGACGGGAGGTGGCCGATCATCATACCGCCGGCATCATCATCGCACCGTCGCTCGCCTATATGGACCGGGCCTATGACGACGCAAAGCATTTCGGATGGAGCCGCGAGCCGGTGGTCGAGATGCTCATCCCCTCGACGCTCGATGACAGCCTTGCGCCCGAGGGCATGCATGTGGCGAGCCTGTTCTGTCAGCATGTCCAACCGACATTCACGGATGGTCGTTCGTGGGACGATCACCGCGAGGAGGTAGCCGACCTGATGATCGCCACCGTCGACCGCTATGCTCCCGGTTTCAAGGAGAGCGTGGTCGGGCGGCAGATCATGAGCCCGCTCGATCTCGAGCGCACCTTCGGCCTGATCGGCGGCGATATCTTCCATGGTGCCCTGACGCTCGACCAGATCTTCAGTGCTCGACCCATGTTGGGCCACGCCGATTATCGCGCCCCGATCACAGGTCTTTATATGTGCGGCGCAGGGACGCATCCGGGTGGTGGTGTGACAGGGGCGCCCGGCCATAACGCGGCGCGGGCCGTCATGGCCGACATGCGGCAGCTGCGCTGACGCGCCTCGAAGCTGCCCACAGATAGACAAGCAAGATCGCGCGTGTCCGAGCCGGCATCACAGTGCCGGCTCCGCTCTTTTGCGCACCCACAGAGCGAACATACCCGGATCACTGGGAACTTCGAGCCCTGCTTGAACTCTCGTCCACCTTGAGTCCTGCGTATTCTCTCACCAAAGAAGCACAGGCTGTGCGTGAGCTTGGTTGGAGCGCACATTGCCGTCTGTGGGCACGCTCAGCTGAGGATTGTACCCAACCGCCGAATTCTTGTGCTTTTCGCATTGTTTAATCGTATCCTACACAGATGCGCGGCGAACATTTGCAAGGCCGTGCGAATAAAGATCATTCTAAACAGTGTTTGACAGTATTCAAAAGTTTTGATCGGATGGTCAAATAAGAGCTTGCCCAAAAGAGGCTGGCCGAGGTGAACGGATCGACAGCCTGCAGAACGCGCCTTGAGCGCGCAGGAGGACTTATGCCTTCAGCACCCGATATCCGAGGCGGGCGGCTGCCCTCGGGCGATTACTGTAACGCGTTTTCCGATCTCCATGCTCCTCTCGATGCTCACGAGGCGCGAGTGGCGGCAGAGCGCTGCCTGTTCTGCTACGACGCGCCTTGCGTGACGGCCTGCGCGACGAGCATCGACATCCCGCTCTTCATCCGGCAGATCGCCACCGGCAATGCGACGGGCGCAGGCAAGACCATTCTCGATTCTAATATTTTTGGCGGCATGTGTGCCCGCGTCTGCCCGACGGAGACGCTCTGCGAGCAGGCCTGCGTGCGTAATGAGGCGGAGGGAAAGCCTGTGATCATCGGGCAGCTCCAGCGCCATGCCACCGACGCGGTCATGGCTTCTCGACGTCAGCTTTACAAGCGCGGTGCGCCGAACGGCAGACGGGTCGCAGTTGTCGGAGCGGGCCCTGCAGGCCTTTCCTGTGCGCATAAGCTCGCCACGCTCGGCTATGACGTGGTGGTCTTCGACAAGCGGCAGAAGGCCGGCGGTCTCAATGAGCATGGGATCGCCTCGTACAAGTCGACCAACGATTTCGCGCAAGCCGAAGTCGAGTGGATCCTGAGCGTCGGAGGTATCGAGCTGCGGTGCGGTCAGGTGCTCGGGCACGATTTCACCCTGGCCGATCTGCGGCGCGACTTCGATGCCGTGTTCCTCGGTCTAGGCCTTCAGGCGGTGAACGCTCTTGGAGTCGACGACGGCGGGTTGCGCGGCGTCGAGGATGCGGTGGCCTTCATCGAGGCTCTCCGCCAGTCGACGGATCTCTCCACGTTGCCGATCGGACGACGCGTCGTGGTCATTGGCGGCGGCATGACAGCTGTCGATGCTGCGGTGCAGGCGAAGAAACTCGGAGCGGAGGAGGTGACCATCGTCTA
The DNA here is from genome assembly GCF_052658925.1 of Microvirga medicaginis. Classification (NCBI taxonomy): domain Bacteria; kingdom Pseudomonadati; phylum Pseudomonadota; class Alphaproteobacteria; order Hyphomicrobiales; family Methylobacteriaceae; genus Microvirga; species Microvirga medicaginis. The sequence continues at coordinate 172,127 of NZ_JBQWEL010000010.1, forward strand.
CCGTCGCGGTGCAGAGCAGATGGGCGCCAGCCGCTACGAACAGGAACTGGCGCTCACTGCGGGCGTCGTGGTCCGTCACTGGGCGCGACCGGCCGCCGTTCATGGCAAGGACGGTGTGCTCCGGTCCGTCGCCTTCGCGGCAACAGCGGAGCGCGACGGGCGCCTTGCCGATACGGGCGAGATCTTCGAACTGCCGGCGGATCAGCTCTTCAAAGCCATTGGCCAGCTCTTCGTGCCACAGGTTCTTGAAGGATCGAGTGAGGTGCTCGATCTCGATCGAGGGCGCATCGCCGTTGATGCTGATCGCCGTACCTCTCTGCCGGATGTCTGGGCTGGCGGCGACTGCGTGGCTGGAGGCCGCGATCTCACGGTGGTGGCCGTCGAGGATGGCAAACAGGCAGCCTTGTCGATCGATCGCACCCTTCAAGGCTTCGTGCCGATGGCGGCGGAATAGGGGAGAGAGACATGGCGGATCTCAGCGTCAATTTCTGCGGCATCAAATCGCCGAACCCCTTCTGGCTCGCCTCGGCGCCGCCCACCGACAAAGCATACAATGTCGAGCGCGCCTTCCGCGCTGGCTGGGGCGGCGTGGTCTGGAAGACTCTTGGTGAGGAGGGGCCTCCGATCGTCAACGTCTCAGGCCCACGCTACGGCGTCGTGCATGGACCCGATCGGCGCGTGTCTTCCTTCAACAACATCGAGCTCATTACGGATCGTCCGCTCGAGGTGAACCTGCAGGAAATCACCGAGATGAAGCGCCGCTGGCCGGACCGGGCCATCGTCGTCTCGCTCATGGTACCCTGCGAGGAGGAGGCCTGGAAGCGCATTCTTCCTCGCGTTGAAGCGACCGGAGCCGATGGAATCGAGCTCAATTTCGGCTGCCCGCATGGCATGTCCGAGCGCGGCATGGGCGCGGCGGTCGGCCAGGTGCCGGAATATGTCGAGATGGTCACGCGCTGGTGCAAGACGCATTCGCGCATGCCAGTCATCGTGAAGCTCACGCCCAACATCACGGACGTCCGCAAACCTGCGGAAGCCGCCAAACGCGGCGGTGCCGACGCGGTGTCGCTCATCAACACGATCAATTCCATCGTCGGTGTCGATCTCGACCTCATGATTCCGAGGCCACATACGGACGGCAAGGCAACCCACGGCGGCATGTGCGGTCCTGCGGTGAAGCCGATTGCGCTCAACATGGTTGCTGAAATCGCTCGCTCGCCTGCAACGCATGGTCTGCCGATCTCAGGCATCGGCGGCATCGAAACCTGGCGCGATGCAGCAGAGTTCATGGCTTTGGGCGCCGGCACGGTTCAGGTCTGCACCGCCGCCATGGTCTATGGCTTCAAGATCGTTCAGGAGATGATCACGGGTCTCGAAGCCTTCATGGATGAGCGCGGCTATTCTAAAGTTTGCGACTTCGTCGGCGCAGCCGTGCCGAACGTGACGGATTGGCAGTACCTCAACCTCAATTACGCTGTGAAGGCGCATATCGATCAGGATCTCTGCATCAAGTGCGGCCGCTGCCATGTGGCTTGCGAGGATACCTCGCATCAAGCGATCACACATCTGAAGGACGGCGTGCGGCACTTCGAGGTGATCGATGAGGAGTGCGTCGGATGCAATCTCTGCGCCAGCATCTGTCCCATTGAGAACTGTATCACCATGGTGCCGCTCGTGAATGAGGTGGATCGTCGGACAGGACGTCTCGTGGATGGCTCATACCTCAACTGGACGCAGCACCCGAACAATCCTCAAGTCGCGAAGAAACCTCTCGAGCCGCTCGAGCCCGCAGAGTGAACAGCATGACGGCGCCGGGCGACTGGCGCCGTTTCCATTTACGTCTCGATATTATTGGATCGCCGCTATGGCTGTTTCAATTGTCCAGTTCCTCAGGTCCAGGCGGCAAAATGCCGTCGAGGAGAATGCTTGTGAGCGTCGTGCGGGCAGTCTCGTAGAAGTCGTCGTCAGCAATGGTCTTGCCGGTGATCGCCTCGATCTGGGTGCTGAAATCAGCATAATGCTGCGTGGTTGCCCATATGGCAAAGATGAGGTGCTTAGGGTCAATGGAGCGCATCTTCCCCTCAGCAATCCAGCTTTCAATGATGCGGGATTTCGCCTCCACGATTTCAAGCAGGGTGCCAGTCAGGGCCACATTCAAATGCGTTGCGCCTTGCAGCACTTCCAAAGCGAACAGGCGCGAGGCTGAGGGATGCGTGCGCGAGTATTCGAGCTTGCGGTTGATATAGGCACTCAGCGCGACCCTCGGGTCGCTCGTTCCATCAAGCTCGCGCAAAGGCTCAAGCCACATGTCGAGGGTTCGTGCGAGAACCGCTGTGTAAAGCTCTTCCTTGGTGCGGAAGTAATAGAGCAGGTTCGGCTTCGACAAGCCAGCCGCTTCGGCAATCTGATCGATACGGGCGCCCCTCAAGCCGTAGGCTGCGAAAATAGTCAGAGCCGAGTCAAGAATGCGTTGAACATTCGCTTCTCCCGCTCTGGTCTTGCGCGAGGACATTTGCGGGTCCTGGCCTATCTCATCAGCCACCGATCGACACCTTCTCATTCTATCTGGAGTAGACATTACGTTGCGGATGTGGACTCGCGCAATATCGCTGTTGAGATGCAATCGGTAAGTAATGGCGGGCGTCATTCGCATGATGCTGAAAGCGGCGGCGCGGTGCTTATGATCTGGGCAATGGCCTCGAATGAGTGGTGCAGAGTTTCCGGCAGAGTGGGAACGGCACGATTCTTGCCTAGACAAACCCAGAGACTCTGGAGAGTGTGACAGTGCTGAAGCGCGTGACGAATGAATGGATCGGTGAGAACGAGATGCCGGCTACGCTTGCTGCACAAAGCGCTATGAAACAACCCGCATCGGCGCCTGTCGTTGAGATCAGGGGGGTGTCACTGACCTATGAGACCGCGGACGGCCCTGTCTATGCTCTGTCCGACGTGGATCTGCAGATCGCAGAAGGGGAGTTCGTCTCGTTTATTGGCCCTTCCGGTTGCGGAAAGACGACGTTGCTGCGCGTGATCGCCGATCTTGAGCAGCCGACGGGCGGCCAAATCCATATCAATGGCGTGAGCCCGGAAGAGGCGCGGTTGCGTCGCGACTATGGCTTCGTCTTCCAGGCTCCCGCACTCTATCCTTGGCGTACCATTCAGAAGAACATCGAACTGCCGCTTGAAATCTTCGGCGTCTCCAAAGCCGAGAGGCGTGAGAAGGCATCAAAGCAGCTTGAGCTTGTGAACCTGAAAGGATTCGAGAACAAGTTTCCCTGGCAGCTCTCCGGCGGCATGCAGCAGCGCGCGTCCATCGCCCGCGCTCTTTCCTTCGACCCCAAACTCCTGCTCATGGATGAACCGTTCGGTGCGCTGGACGAGATCGTGCGCGACCATTTGAATGAGCAGCTGCTCAGGCTCTGGGACAAAACCGGCAAGACGGTCCTGTTCGTCACACACTCCATTCCGGAAGCGGTTTTTCTCTCCTCCAAGATCGTGGTCATGTCGCCACGTCCGGGGCGTATCATCGATGTCATCGACGCAAGCGTTCTGGGTCGTGAGCGTACTCTCGATATCCGTGAGAGTCCTGAATTCCTGAAGATTGCCCAAAGGGTCCGCGAGGGTCTGAGAGCGGGGCATTCCTATGACGACTGAAACCCTCTCTCTCGCAGTTTCTCCGGCTTGCCGGAAAGCGTTACACCACGAAGGGAATACCGGTCCCGTTCTAGTGGTTGTCATGGTAATCCTTGCGCTCTGGTACGTGGCTGCCATTTTCATGAACTGGCAGGGTGTGACCGACGCTTTCTCGCGGACGGGCGAGCAGCACACTGCTGGCGAAGTTCTTCTCGCGACTCTGAATCAGGAGCGGCCCGTTCTTCCTGCTCCGCATCAGGTTGTGATCGAGCTGAAAAAGACGGTGCTCGACATCGCAATCACATCCCGCCGTAATCTGCTGTTCCATGCCTGGATAACTCTGTCGTCCACGCTCCTGGGCTTCTGCCTCGGTGCCTTGCTCGGCATCGTATTGGCGGTGCTCATCGTTCATGTGAAGACCCTTGAGCGCAGCCTGATGCCCTGGATCATCTCGTCCCAGACGATTCCGATCCTTGCCATTGCACCGATTATCATCGTTGTTCTGGGCTACATCGGAATCACGGGTCTTTTCCCGAAGGCGATCATCTCCGCCTATCTCTGCTTTTTCCCCATCACGATCAGCATGGTGAAGGGTTTGAACTCGCCCGATCTCATCCAGCGCGATCTGATGCGCACTTATTCCGCATCCAGGGCACAGATCTTCTGGAAGCTGCGTCTCCCGGCTTCGTTGAGCTATTTCTTCGCAGGCCTGAAGGTGGCCATTGCCATCAGCCTTGTGGGTGCCATCGTCGGCGAGTTGCCGACGGGGGCACAGGCCGGACTCGGTGCGCGCCTCCTTGCTGGATCCTATTACGGTCAGACCATTCAAATCTGGGCCGCTCTCTTCGGTGCGGCCATCTTGGCCTCGATCTTGGTCGCTATCGTGAGCGTGGTGGAGCGCATCGTGAACCGTCGCATGGGAGTGCGCCCAGCATGAGTGCCAGCCGCCATGCCCTGATCCTGACACCCCTGGCCATTCTCGGCTGCCTCTATGCCCTGTATCTGGTGCATCGACCGGATGTCGCAGGACAAGCTGGGTTAGCCTTCTGGGCCTTCATCGCGGCCCTGGGGCTGATCGCGGGCTTTGCCATCAGCGGCCTGTCACATCTCAAGCTCAAACAGCCTATAGCCCGCCGTGCGATCGGACTCGCGGTACCAGTTCTTTTCGGTGCATTCCTGTTCTTCCTTTGGGAGGTCATCGTGGTAGGGGCAGGCGTTCCCTCGGTCCTCATGCCTGCGCCCTCCGCCATCGCCGCAAAGTTTGCTGCTTCACTGCCGCTGCTGCGAGCTGACTTTTTCCAGACCGTCGTCAAGTCGGTTCTGTCCGGCTATGCGATGGGGTGTCTTTCGGGATTCCTTGTCGCGATCATCGCGGACCGCGTTCCCTTCCTGCGCAGGGGGCTTTTGCCGCTCGGCAATTTCGTCTCTGCTCTGCCAGTCATCGGCATCGCGCCAATCATGGTCATGTGGTTCGGCTTCGACTGGCCATCCAAGGCGGCTGTCGTGGTGGTGATGACATTCTTCCCGATGCTCGTGAACACGGTCACAGGGCTCGCCGCAGCCGGCAGGCTCGAGCGGGACCTGATGCATTCCTATGCGGCAGGTTACTGGACGAGCCTCATCAAGCTCCGGCTTCCGGTGGCGCTGCCCTTTATATTCAATGCTCTCAAGATCAACTCGACGCTCGCGCTGATCGGCGCCATCGTCGCCGAGTTCTTTGGTACGCCCATCGTCGGTATGGGCTTTCGCATCTCGATTGAAGTCGCCCGTATGTCTCTCGACATGGTGTGGGCGGAAATTGTGCTCGCAGCGATTGCGGGTTCGGCATTCTATGGTCTCGTTGCTCTCATCGAGCGCGGCGCAACCTTTTGGCATCCGTCGTACCGCACATAAGGGGATCCGTGGGCGGCGTTTAGGAGGAGAGAAGAATGATCAGGACCACATTACTGGCGGGGGCACTTGCACTCGGCTTTGCCAGCACCGCCTTCGCACAGGCGGACAAGGTAACGATCCAGCTCAAATGGGTCACGCAGGCCCAGTTCGCGGGCTACTATGTCGCCAAGGACAGGGGTTTCTACAAGGAGGCCGGTCTGGACGTGACGATCAAGCCGGGCGGCCCAGACATCGCACCGCCTCAGGTCATCGCCGGCGGTGGTGCGGATGTCATCGTCGACTGGATGCCATCGGCTCTCGCGGCCCGTGAAAAAGGTGTGCCGCTGGTCAACATCGCGCAGCCGTTCAAGAGGTCCGGCATGATGCTCACCTGCCGCGCCGAGACCGGCATCAAGACGCCGCAGGATCTGAAGGGACGCACCCTCGGCGTGTGGTTCTCCGGAAACGAATATCCCTTCCTCGCCTGGATGGCGAAGCTCGGTCTCAAAACGGATGGATCAGCAGGTGGAGTGAAGGTTCTCAAGCAGGGCTTCAACGTCGATCCGCTCATTCAGAAACAAGCTGACTGCATCTCGACCATGACCTATAACGAGTATTGGCAGGTCATCGATGCGGGCTTCAAGCCGGAGCAGCTCGTGGTCTTCAAGTATGAGGATCAGGGCGTTGCAACGCTCGAGGACGGCCTCTATGTGATGCAGGACAAGCTGAAGGATCCTGCCTTCGTCGCCAAGATGGCAAAGTTCGTGGCAGCCTCTCAGAAGGGCTGGGACTACATGCGCCAGAATCCGGATGAGGCAGCAACCATCGTCCTTGACAACGATGCCTCTGGCGCCCAAACCGAAAAGCATCAGAAGCGTATGGCGGGCGAGATTGCCAAGCTGCTGGACACCTCTGCCAAGGGCAAACTCGATCCGGCAGATTTCGACCGCACGGTTGCAACTCTTCTCTCCTCCGGTGGCGATGCGCCCGTGATCACCAAGAAGCCCGAGGGCGCTTGGTCTCATGCTGTCGTCGACGCCAAAATGTGAGACGCTTACCTCGTCCATATCAGTGAATGTTGGGGCGAGACGTGACGTCTTGCCCCATCCACCAATGATAAATTGATCAGGGAACAGGACCATGTCTCTTCTCATCCGTGGCGGAACCGTCGTGAATGCCGACATGAGCCGTCGTGCCGACGTGCTGATTGACGGTGAGCGGATCGTCGCCGTAGGCGAGCGCCTTGAAGCACCTGCAGGTGCGCAGATCGTCGATGCCGGCGGCGCCTTCGTGATGCCGGGCGGCATCGATCCCCACACGCATATGGAGTTCCTGTTCATGGGGACCGTATCTGCGGATGACTTCGAGTGGGGCACCAAGGCGGCAATCTCCGGTGGAACCACCACCATTGTCGACTTCTGCATTCCCGGCGCAGGCCAATCCCTGATTGATGCCTATCGTGACTGGCGAAACAAGTCCGAAAAGGCTGCAGGCGACTACTCCTATCATCTTGCCATCACATCCTGGTCGGATCAGGTGGAGCGCGAGATGGGTGAGATCGTGAACACTTACGGCGTCAACACCTTCAAACACTTCATGGCATACAAGGGCGCGCTGATGGTGGATGACGATATCCTCTTCCGCTCTTTCAAGCGCTGCGCGGAACTCGGTGCCACGGCCCTCGTCCATGCCGAAAATGGCGATGTCGTTGCGCAGATGCAGAACATGTTCATTGGGCAGGGCAAGACCGGCCCCGAATTCCACGCCTATTCCCGCCCGCCCGAGGTTGAGGGCGAGGCAGCAAACCGCGCGATCATGATCGCCGATATGGCAGGCTGCCCGCTCTACATCGTGCACACTTCCTGCAAGCCTGCGCATGATGCGATTGCCCGCGCTCGCGCGGAAGGCAAACGTGTCTTCGGTGAGCCATTGATCCAGCACCTCGTACTCGACGAAACGGATTATCTCAACAAGAGTTGGGATCATGCGGCCCAACGCGTGATGTCGCCGCCATTCCGGCCAAAGGTTCATCAGGACAGTCTCTGGGCGGGCCTGCAGGCCGGTTCGCTTCAGGTGGTCGCCACCGACCATTGCTCCTTCACGATGGAGCAGAAGCGCATGGGCCTGGGCGACTTTCGCAATATCCCGAATGGCACGGGTGGTCTCGAAGATCGCATGCCGGTGCTCTGGAGCGCAGGCGTCAATACGGGACGGCTCACGCCGAACGAGTTCGTCGCCGTCACCTCGGCGAATTCAGCGCGCATCCTGAACATGTATCCGCAAAAGGGTGTCATCATGCCCGGAGCGGATGCGGATATCGTGATCTGGGATCCGAAGGCGACCAAGACCGTCTCGGCCAGGACCCAGGTGAGCCGCATCGAGTACAACGTGTTCGAAGGTTTTGCGCTCACAGGCCTTCCGGCGAAGGTCTATCTCCGTGGCAGGCTTGCCGCGGAGAATGGTCAGGTCAGGGCCGAACGCGGCCAGGGCCGCTTCGTGGCTCGTCCGCCGCTGCCGGCGTTTGCGCAAGCACAGCGCCTCTGGAAGGCGAATACAGCGCCCAAGGCTGTTGCGCGCTGATTGTGCGCTTGCCCTCTCCCGCATGCGGGAGAGGGCCTCCAAGGTTCATTGCGTTCATTTCGAGATCACATCATGCAAAACCTTACCATCAATCCTCAGCGTCTCTGGGACAGCTTGATGGATACAGCCAAGATCGGTGGCACGGAGAAGGGCGGCATCTGCCGTCTCACGCTGACCGATCTCGATCGCCAGGTGCGCGACTGGTTCCGCAGCCAATGCGAGGCGCTTGGCTGTACAGTCACTGTCGACCAGGTCGGCAATATGTTCGCTACGCGACCGGGCAAGCGGAGCGATCTTTCCCCCATCGCCATCGGCAGCCATCTCGATACGCAGCCGACCGGCGGCAAGTTCGACGGAGTCCTCGGTGTTCTCGGCGGCCTTGAGGTCATGCGGACGATGCACGATCTCGGCTATGAGACCAACGCGCCTCTGATGCTCGTGAACTGGACCAACGAGGAGGGTTCGCGCTTCGCCCCCGCCATGCTCGGCTCCGGTGTCTATGCCGGCGTGTTCGACCGGACCTTTGCCGACAGCCGGGAAGATCGCCAGGGCGTGAAGTTCGGCGATGCCATCGAGAGCATCGGTTACCGGGGCGATGCAGCGCCGGGTTCCGTGAAGTTTGGCGCCATGTTCGAACTTCACATCGAGCAAGGGCCCATTCTCGAAGCCGAGAAAAAGATGGTGGGCGTCGTGACGGGCGTTCAGGGCATGCGCTGGTACGAGGTTGAGTTGACAGGGCGCGAGGCCCATACCGGCTCGACCCCCATGAACCTGCGCAGGAATGCTCTGCTCGGGGCAGTTCGCATCATCGAGCGCGTGGACCGGATTGCCCTGGAGCATTCTCCCTCCGCGGTTGGCACCGTCGGCTTGGTGGAGGTGAAGCCCAACTCGCGCAATGTGATCCCTGGACATGTCTTCTTCACGGTCGATTTCCGGCATCCGGACGATGCTGTGCTCGAAGTCATGGAGGGCAAGCTCATGAGCGCCGTTCCTGCCATGGCGAAGGAAATCGGCCTGGAATTTTCAGTGGAGAAGGTCTGGGACTCCCCTGCGGTCCGCTTCGATCCTGAATGCATTTCCGCGGTTCGCACGGGCACGGAAAAAGCAGGATTTTTGTCCCGTGATATGGTGTCCGGCGCCGGACACGATGCGGCTTATATCGCGCGCGTTGCTCCCACGACGATGATCTTCGTGCCTTGCGAGGGAGGCTTGAGCCACAACGAAGCCGAAAGCACAACGTTTGAGGAATGCGCTGCGGGTGCTCAGGTTCTGCTGAACGCCGTCCTGGAATACGACCAGCGCTTCAGTCAGTAGCTTAACAGCCATGGGGCCGGCCACAGCCGGCCTCTGCTCGTCTCAATGTCGCAGGCTTCCTAAGCCTAGCGGCATTTGTGCTACATCCTGCACCGGGCACGATGAGCGGAGACCGGAATGACAGGGCGAGTTTCAATCAAATCCAACAAGCTGCTCGGTATGGTTGGTCCGAGCGCCGAGAAGACGGTTTCCCTCGCGTTGCAAGGCGGGGGAGCCCATGGGGCGTTCACCTGGGGTGTTCTGGACTACTTGCTTGAGGATGGCCGGCTGGCCATTGAGGCAATTACGGGTGCAAGCGCCGGTGCGATGAATGCGGTCGTCCTCGTGGAAGGTTGGCTGGAGGGCGGCCGGGATGGAGCTCGCCAGCAATTGCGGAAGTTCTGGAAGAGGGTCAGTCTTGATGGTGTGCTCTCGCCCATTCAACGATCCCTCTTCGACCACTTCCTGAGCTATTGGAGCGGAACTCACGGGTCGACGAATGTATGGAGCGGAGCGTTCTCTCATGTCGCAAGTCCCTACGACTTGAATCCGCTGGATATCAATCCACTGAGGGATGCGCTGAACGAGCTGATCAACTTCGAGCGGGTCAGGGCCTGCAAGGAAACAAAACTGTTTGTCTCGGCAACGAATGTCTGGACCGGAAAGATCAGAGTCTTTTCAGCCCCTGAACTGACTGTCGATCACGTTCTTGCATCCGCATGTCTGCCGACGATCTTCAAGGCTGTCGAGATCGATGGCGAGCCCTATTGGGATGGGGGGTACACCGGTAACCCTGCGCTCTTTCCGCTGTTCTATGAGGCCGAGTCAGATGATATCCTGCTCGTTCAGATCAATCCTGTTGAACGCCGATCAACACCACGGACCGCGGAGGAGATCCGCAGCCGGCTGACCGAGATCACCTTCAACGCCAATCTTCTCTACGAGCTCAGGGCTATCGGATTCGTCCGGCGACTGATCGATGAGGGAAAACTCTCGACTGACGACTACAAGCGCGTGCTGATGCACCGGATTCATGGTGGTGCGAAGCTCGATACTTATGCTGCGTCATCGCGCCTCAATGCGCGATGGGATTTCTTCAAGAAACTGAAGGATCTGGGCCGCGCCGCAGCCCGCAGCTGGCTGGCATCGAACTTTCAGGCTCTGGGGCGCGAGAGCACGCTTGATCTTACCAATGCCTAGTCTTAGCTAGTGTGGCTCTATCACAGCAGATCACAAGAGCCGGCAAAGGGCCTTTCCCTCATGGCACGAAAAGCAGGAAGCGCAGACCTGCCGCTGCACAGCGGGCACGTGCCGAAATGGCTTGCTGACCGCATGACGCGCCTTGGTGCCTTGATGAGCGAGGCCATCGTTCATCATTATGGGCGCGATGAATTGCTGCGCCGCTTGGCACATCCTTTCTGGTTCCAGTCGTTCGGCGCTGTCATGGGGATGGACTGGCATTCGTCAGGCATCACCACCAGCGTGATCGGTGCGTTGAAACGCGGCCTGACGCCCTTGTCGAAAGAACTCGGCATTCACATTTGCGGCGGACGCGGGCGTCATTCCCGCCAGACCCCACAGGAGCTGGTGTCCATTGGCGATCGCGTGGGTTTTGACGGATCGGCTCTGGCAAAGGCCAGCCGGTTGATCGCCAAGGTGGACAGCGCCGCCATTCAGGACGGCTTCGATCTCTATCTGCACGGATTCATCGTCACGGATGACGGCAAGTGGGCCGTCGTTCAGCAGGGCATGAACGATGCGCGCCGGCAGGCTCGCCGCTACCATTGGCTGTCGGAAGACCTAAAGAGCTTCGTTGATGAGCCGCATACGGGTATCGATGGAGCCGGGCAGGGGACGATCGTCAATCTGACAGACCGTCGGGCCGAGGCCTCACGCCGGGCCCAGATCGAGATTTTGGATACGATGGGGCCTGACGGGATAGCCCGTAAGTTTCGTGCACTGGCTGAGCAAGACAAAGAGCCTGTTGCCGCATCACAGCCGCTGCTTCCGCATTTGGTCATGCCGGAGCATCATGACGTCCGCTCCGAAGACGTCGTAGTGCGGCGGTTGCACGGAAGTCTCGCTGCTGCTGCTGATCGCGGCCCGGAGGATTTTCCTGATCTCCTGCTGACGCCTGGTGTTGGCCCCCGGACGGTGCAGGCGCTGGCCATGGTGGCAGAGGTCGTTCATGGAGCACCGTGCCGCTTCAGCGATCCCGCGCGTTTTTCATTCGCCCATGGCGGCAAGGATCGGCACCCATTTCCGGTGCCGCTTCGAGTGTATGACCAGACCATTCAGGTTCTGAAATCTGCCATTCAAAAGGCAAAGCTCGGTCGGCAGGAAGAGCTGTTCGCCATGAAGCGGCTAAACGACCAAGCCCGCGCTCTGGAGCGCTTTGCCACAGGTCCGGCCTTCGAGGAACTGGTGGCAGAGGAACAGATCAACTCGCATGTCTATGGTGGGCGCTCAGTATTTGGAGATGAGCCCCCACCGAAGGCCTAGAGCATCGGGCCAAAAGTGGAGGGCCCTTTTGGGAGCCATCCGATGCCCATTCACCAAGAGGCGCATCGCCTCGTGCGGAAAACCGGGGCCACTTTTCGCCAGCGCGGCCCGCTGGGTCCGCGCGATGCGCTAGGATTGTCAAGACGGGCACACGAAGGCATGGGTCTCTGCCGAGGCCAAAACCCGCCAAGCTCAAAGCAACTCCTGGCGATCGTCCTGAGCACGCTCATGCCCCTCCAACCCAGCTTTCCCTGGACGGCTCGGCGAAGCCCGTCGCTGATCTTAAAACGAACCACTTTGCGGCTCCCGCGGTGAGACCGCTGAAGATGATGAGTTGAGTGAACAGGCTGGATACGTACTCCGACTATTCACTTGAGGCTTCATGTCAGCCGAAACCGCATGAGATTAGCTAACGTGAATAGGGAGCCTTGCTCTCGATCGGTTGATGAAGGCCTCCGGCCCTACGCTTCGCGTTGGGAGTCGTCGCGAGAGTATCGAGGATCGTAAGCAATCTCTCCCAGGTGACCTCCCGGCGGAAGAACTTGATGATCCGCTCCCGCGCCTGTCTACCCAGATACAAGCGCTCGACCTTGTTGAGCAGAAGACGAATGGCATTATCTGCCATGGCAACGTTATCGAAGCAGGGTACGAGATATCCCGAGCTTCCATCCTCCACAGTTTCGCGCACGCCGGGAACATTGAACGCGACAACCGGCTTTTCCATCGCTGCAGCCTCCAGCAGAACGTTGGGCAAACCTTCAAAGAAGGATGGAAAAATGAAGACGTCAGTGCAGGCGTAGAGCGGGCGAGGATCAGTGATGAAACCGAAACGATGCACCTGAGGATCCGATGCAAAGGCTTCTTCAGATTGCGGATCGATGGGGTCTCTTGGATTGCTCGGGCCGGCAATGATCAGATGAGCATCGGGCACCGCCTCCTTGATCCTCCGGAAGGCAGGCACGAGTTGATCTACACCTTTCTCTTTACATATCCGTCCAAGAAACAACAAGACCGGCGCATCCTCAGGAATGCCGAGCTCCACACGCAGAGCTCGTCCGGCCTGCAAGGTATCTTCGTTCATCGAAAAGTAATCAGTATCGATACCATTGCTGGAGCCGTGCCCGAGAATCCGCAGCCGGGCCTCATTGCAAATACCCTCGTCAACCAACTGCTGGCCCATCTCTCGGCTGACGGGAATAACGACATCGGACAGTTTGCAGATCAGGCGGTCCATGCCTGCGTAGAAGCGCCGTTTGCGACCGGTCATCATCTCATAGACCCGGCGTCGATTCATGAACACGATCTTGCCGTTGCGAGTCAGGCGCGCAGCCAAGGCACCAAGCAGGCTCGCCTTGGGAGTGGAAATATGAATGATATCGAACCTGTTTCGTAAGAAGAACAATACAACCCGCAGGAGCGACAACAAATCTAGCGGCGTTGGAAGCCGCCTCATAGGGATAACGGAGATACGCGGGCTCCCAAAGAGAGAGGCGTCAAGTGCCGTGTATTCGCGATCTCCCACGATGACGTCAATCTCGTAATTGTTCTTTTCCAAGAACGGGAGAACGTCCTTGTACAAAGTCGCAAGCGTGAAGCTATGGGTACACATAATGCAAATACGGCGCTTTCGGGCTTGGTCCATCACTTTTATTCCCTTGGTCTGAATTGCATTATTGCTGTTCACGATGAGTGAACTGTCATTTCAGTGCATCGGCTGCCTGGGCTGCGATCTCTGATCCGTTGATATTCAGATTCACTTCGACGACATCGCCGGGGAGAAGCTCCGTATCCTCCTCTCCGACAAGGCGAGACTGACCGTTGTCATTCCTCCTGAAAATCCAAATGTGGACGTCGGAAGCGCGAGCCCTGAGAAGGCTTGCTCCTGCTGTTCCTGCCAGTAGTTTCTTCTTCACGGTGTCGAGTTCCGCTCGCAGAGATTCCATCTTGGCGTTTGCCTCCTCCAGGTCTTTAGCCGCCGCGATGCGACGCGTCAGAAGCAATCGCTGCAGTTTCGCGATTGCCTCGTCGTGATCTTTCCTGGCATTGTCGGCAGCGACACTCGTCTGTTGCGCGCGACTCGATGAGAGGAGAGCTGCGCGCCGAACTTCGGTGACACGGCTTGCTGGAACGAGGTTCTTCTTGAATAACTCGTTTACTCTGTCCATGTCCTCGGCGTCGAGCTTGGCCCCTTCTCCCTCGCTCTTTGCTTGCTCTGTAAGGTTTGCAGTTCTTTCTTTCGCCGTTGCGATCACCTTAATGAGGTTGTCTTTTTCCACCTCGTAATCGTTCTGCTCAATCCTCAGATGCTCAGCCTCGAGATCGAGGATTTGGTTCAGGACTTCGGGGCTAAGATTTGAGGGAAACTCGCTTCGGTTGATGGCAACCTGTCGGCCAAGCACGTTTTGCAGACGCCAGACTTGGGCTTTCTCTTTGGCAAAATTGATGGCAAGCGCTATTTCCCGGTTCTGCAACTCAACGGTGTCAAGAGCAGAGTTGTTGTTTCCAACTCCCAAGAGGCTGTATCCACCTGCGACAGATACCGCCTGCCTGATCGTCAGTCCAGGCCGGTAGGCGACCTCGCCTTGACGAGCGATATCGCCACTAAGGTAAACCGGCCGATACTCCAAAATGCGAAGTGAAATCTCATTTGCTTCGATTAATTGAGAAGTGTCGCCATTGTTGATGGTGCGATTTTTGTAGACGAACTGCGGCAAGCGATTCCTGACCTGAGTTCTCACATCAGAGAGCTTTAGCCCTGCAACCTTGATTTCTCCGATCAACGGAAACGAGGCGTCTCCATCAAGATCGACAGGAATGCGCACTTTGACTTCAGGTATTCCCATAATCGAAAGCTCGATTACGTCTCCTGCCTCCAGGCGGTATTCAGAAGCGAGAGGTGAAAGGGCGGAAGCCGGCACTGGAAGAGTTGCAAGCGTACAGAACATGAGCAACGCTAACCGGAGCGATAAGCTCTTCCAGAGTTCTGACATCGTCACTATCGCGAGCGTCATGGCAATCCTTTCCTGGCAGGCAAACCGAATTGAATGCTTCCGAAATGGAGGTCTGTCTTTCGTGCTGCTTGTGCGGCATGCTCCCGTATGAGCACCGTGCGCATGAACAATGCGAGGTAGGTCACAAGCCAGAAAAACGGGCTTGTTGAAGGGCCAAAGGAGTCGCTCGACATGTTAGCGCCAATATAGGCAAGGCCGCCCAGAGCAAGTCCCATGGTCATCAACCGGTGGTCGTACCGGGCACCGCGGGCTACATAGGCTAGGTGAATTGTTGCGCAAAGGGCAAAGATTGCAGCGAGGAGAAGGACGAGACAGACCGCCAACCCCGGAACGCCGAGCATGCGCATGTAGTCGACGATCACGTTATGGCTATGGGAGATAAAACCGTCGCCATAATCTATCGGGATCATCTGGCCTGTCCCTTGGCCGAAGAATGGGTGATTGAAAAACTGATCTAAGCTGAAGTCCCATAGCTCTTTGCGACTCAGCAACGACTTGACATCGTCGTCGTCGGAAAAGAACTGGCCTAGAATGCGTACAGCGCGCGGATTGAAGGTGGTAAGCCCGACGACGCCGAGCGTAGCGACGCCCACACCAAGCCCCAGATTCCGCAGGAAGCTGATCACACGCATTGTGGTGTTCCGCTCCAGGAGCGGCGCGCATAGGAGCAGGAAAGAGGAACTCGCCGAAAAGATCAAGAGGTTCGTCTTCGATCCAGCCGCAATGAACCCGAACGCTGTTGATCCCATCAATGCAAGCCACACTAGACGCTTTCGTGCCGAGAGCGCTAAGGCAAGACCGACGGGGGCGACTGTCGAGAGCACGATTCCGTACTGATTAGAGTGCTTGAAGAATCCGTTTGACCTGTCTCTGTCGGCAAAAAGGATTGCAAACAGAGTGTTGTTGAAATACGCCATGAGGCTCAGCAGAGAAACGAATGCCGCTAGCACCAGGGTGAGTCCAATGAGCGTTCGGGCACGCTCTACCGTAAAAGTCGCATAGAGTAGCAAGAGAAGTGCTGCGCCAGAGAAGTGCGTGACGATCACCCGTCCTGACCGCAGCGGCTCCGGCGCGCTCACGATTGAAAGGTTGGACCAGAGCAGGACGAACGCTCCGCACATAAGGGCAATGGTCGCGAAGCGCATTGCGGTTACGTCGAGGAGGCGATAGGTTCTCGACCGCACGCCTCTGACGGCAAAAAAAAGGCCGAAGGTCATGAGGGGCGTGACGAGCGACATGCCGCCAGGTAAAGACAATGGTTCGGGGAACCACAAGAGAACGGCTGTCGTACCGAGGCAGAGATATGCTGTCATGGCGCAGTAGGGTCTGTGCCGTATACCTCCCTTAACAGAATTTATTGCTTCGGAATAAGTGACAGCCGGCATCTGCTATCCCCGGTTCGTCCAAGATGTCAGAAGTGAACCGCTTACATCTGACAATAATAATTGCGGTCGAACTTTTCCTCGTCCTTGCGGGTGCCGAGCGAGTCGTATTTGGGCAGGATTCTTGTATTGACCCTGTTGAGGATCACGCCGAGGCACGCGTCGCGAATAATACTGTCCGCCAGTACCACTTCACGGATTACGCGCGCTGATGTACGTCCCCATTCGGCAACGATGAGAAGGGCAGAAAGCTGCGGTGCAAAGGCCCTGACATCGACAATGGGTCTGATGGGGGGAAGATCGATGACAACGTAATCGAACCGTTCCTTCGCCCAATTCATCAGTTCGCGCATTCGCGGTGAGGTCAGAAGGTTGCTCGTGTCGAGGTTGAGGCTGCGCCCCGCCACAGGCAGGAAGAATAGTCCTGTGTCCGGCTCACGCAGTATCAGGTCATCAGGATGCGCTTGCTCCACAAGTGCCTGCACAAGCCCGATCTCTATCCATGGCGCAATGGCACTCGTGAGACCAGGATTGCGCAAATCGGCGTCGATAAGGAGCGTCCGCGCGCCCTGAAGTGCCAAAAGGCTTGCGAAGTTCTTCGCTGTTGTCGACTTGCCCTCGTCAGTCAGAATCGAGGTAATGCCAACCACCTTAGCTGCCTCGTCCTGGAGGTAGAAGTCTGTTGCGACCTTCACCCCGCGCAGGGTTTCCGTGTAGCGGGAGAGCGGCGCCTGTACGACGTAGCGCATGATCGGCGGTGGAGAAAACTCGCGTCTCTCGGCCAGTTCGTTCGATGTCGGCGAAGAGTGAGGGCTCGCCGCGGGAGTTACGTTCGGCAGATTTCCGAGGAACTCCACGCCGATCTCATTGCGAACCTGCCCACCTGTGCGCAGGCTTTGGTCGGCGAGATCTCGCATAAGACCGATACCTGCGCCGAGCATGGCTCCTCCAACCAGGGAAATCGCGAGCGTGAGGGCCTTTCGGGGATAGCTCGGCAACAATGGTGGTGAGGCATCGGTAATGATGCGCGCGTCGGCGATGGGAAAGGATTCGAGCTGGTTCGCCTCCTGGAAGCGCTGCAGGAGATCCTTGTGAAGAGTGCGCAGCGTCTCCGCCTCGCGTTCCAATTCCCTGAGCTTGGGCGTGAGGTCACTCTCGGCAGCGCTGACTCCGGCGAGGCCCGCCAGACCGTCCTTGAGCGACTGCTCCTTAGCCTTCGCGACCTCATAGTCGTTTCGGTAGCTGTCTCCAATGCGCTTGAGTTCTCCCAAGATGAGCTTTTCGTATTGACGCATCTCCTCGCGGAGGTTGACAGCCTGGATGTGCTCCGGACCCAGACGGGCGGAAAGTTCCGACTCGCGCTTTGACGCGTCGAGATATTTCGACCGCAGCGAGTTGACGACAGGATCATCCAATGCCGTTCCCATCATCGCATCGGTTCGGCCCAATTCCAGAATCGACTGAATTCGTAGGTAGCGAGCCTCAGTGCGAGCAGACTCCGCCCGCGCGAGGGTCAACTGTGTATTCAGTTCGGACAGTTGCTGGTCAGTAATCAATTTACCGCCGGCCGTAACAAGGTTGTTCTCAGCACGAAAGCGCTGAATCGCAAGATCTGCCGCGAGAGATTTTCGGCTGAGCTCCTGGATTCGGCTCTCAAGCCAAGAGCGCGCTTTAACGGATATATCCTGCCGCGTCGCGAACTGGTCCTCAAGATAGGCATCTGCATATGCACTGGCGATTCGCGCAGCAAGCGTTGGATCGACAGAGGTGAAGCTGACGTCAATCACGCTCGTGTTCATCACTCGGCGCACATCAAGCCCTTTCTGAAGGTGCATAACTGCGATCTCTTGCATATCCCCGTCAGACAGTGGCCCGGGCGCCGGCAGATCAAGCCAGTTATCGACGACGACGATGACGGCCTTGGTGACTGATCCTAAGAGGGTGTCCTGGGTGAAAAGCGGATCCTTCGTGAGGTCGAGTTTACGGACGACAGCCAAGGAGATTGAATCGGACTTGATGACTTCTGCTTGGTTGTCGACGTATGGGTCGTTCTTGTCTGCCGGAAAAACGGAAGGGCCTGATGTTCCTTCGACTGCTCGTGTCGCTCGCGTGTTGATGAGAATACTGGACGTTGCTGTATACTGAGGATCAGCGAGAAAAATGTAAGCGATACCGGCCGCGATGCTCAAAATTGTTATTGAGACGAAGATCCAGAACTGGCGGCGAATTAGCGCCACGATATTGGCGAGGTCGAAGGCGCCTCCCGGCTGATCCGACCATTCGCGCTGCGGCCTTGACGGTGGTGAGTGCGACGGTTGAACCATTAGCATTTTTTAGTGTCCTGCATGTCTAAGTGTCGCTTTTAACTGGCCAAGTCACTATGAGAACGGTGGCGTTCAAAAGGGGCGGGCCTCTTACATTTTCCGGCTCATGCAGACACATGCGCTCTTGAGACTGAAAGTGAAGTGCATTGTCAGGGCGATTGAGAATCCCATTCTTCCACGCGAAGCTTCGCGGGCTATCAGCAGCTACCTCTTCCGCTCAGGATAGCCCCAACAGTCCGTATCATAATGACGACGTCATTCTGGAAGCTCCATGTCCGCAAATATTCCAAGTCGAGCGCAACGCGCTCTGGGTAGCTGCAGTCGCTGCGCCCGTTGATCTGCCACAGGCCTGTTAAGCCAGGACGAACGGATAGATAGAGCTGCAATGCATCGCCGTATCGCGGTAGCTCCGCAGTAACGATAGGTCGTGGACCAACCAAGCTCATCTCTCCAGCGATTACATTGAATAGTTGCGGAAGCTCATCGAGGCTTGTCTTTCTCAGAAAGTGCCCGATTGGCGTGATCCGCGGATCATTCTTCAATTTGAAGCTCTGCTCCCACTCCCTCATGGCCTCAGGGCTGCGGTCGAGAAGCTCCTGCAGCAGCCTGTCGGCATTGGGCACCATAGTGCGGAACTTTAAACATCCAAAAGATCGTCCTCTAATGCCGACACGCTTTTGGCGGAACAGAATAGGTCCTTCAGAACTGGACCAAATTAATAGCGCGATTAAAATCATCATTGGAAAGAGAAGAAAGATCATCAGAGTCGCAAAGACGATGTCAAATCCTCTCTTGAGCTTGCTCTCGAATGAAGCGTGCAAGGCCGGAGACTGTGCGGTGCCCTGAACTTTGGGGAGCAATGAACTGGTACGGGATTCGCTGAACATGGATCAGGCTCCTCGAGTAACTGTTCTTTGAAATTCACGCTGCTAGACGAAGGCAACTATCTGGATTGGAATCGCCGATAGCCTTCTGCAAAATATTCGTGTGAGATTCTTGCTACTTATTCTCCGGAGCGTCAACGCAATGGCGGTCGCTACTTAGTTGATTGCAAGTAACTGGATAGGTAGCCACATAATTAACAAGGGGTAACCCCCGAGGTGACCTAGAGAATTTGAATGGCGAGATAAGAGAAATTCTGCCTAGACGCGGTCAGAACGGGGGCAAAACATACGAAGCGATGAGCGAAAGAATACGCCTGAACACTCTCAAGTTTCAAAGCCAAATGGTCGTAGCCGCCGTGAACAGCGAAAAATACCTTTGCCGGGTTGGCGCAGCAATTCGATATACCCAAATCAGATCACTCAGTGAAGACACAACTCCACAGCGGAGCCGCCAGCGTGTTCGGGTCCGAGCAGATACGCTCAGCGAGCCCGTCAAGGGACGTGGACACACCGCATGCCAAGAACGGTGGGCTGACCCTGGCCAACGTTTTTGAAGGGGTGGTTCTCGTGAGGAATTGACTGTCACACCTGGTAACATCCAGGCCTAGCGGGCCGGAGGCGAGGCCGTGTCGGAAGACCCTAGTGAGGTTTATGCCGATAGCGTCGACCGTGGTCTGACCTTCGCCGCCGTGCATGCCAGAGGCGGACGCCCATGCGTTGCCGGCACAGGGATATGGGGTCGTCCAGGCACCACTGTGATGCGGACGCTGTAGGTCCGGCGTCATCACATCCTGCGCGTGCGTAGTCGGATCGAGAAGATCTTCGGGCGTTAGAAGCGCAGCTATGGATTGTGACGAATGCGATAGCTGAGCTCGGCGAAAACGACCCTGTAGGTCGGACTGACGGACCTTGCTTGCAATTTGAACTGAGCTACGGTGGTCGGGATCACGAAGGTAGCTTGATTATGGGCATAGTGTGCTTTCCAAACTCCGGAACAGAGGCATTGGCCGCACCTGCCGCCGGTCCGGGCGAGAAAGCCGTGGATCGCAGATCCGATACTTCGTCAAGACCGCAATTTCGTTATCCGCGCTCAGGCCGCATGAGACGATACAAGCGGTTCAAGCGCAGAGCACAGAACTGCTCCAAACGCCGCACAAACAATCCTGGAAAAGCTCCCAAGGAGGAGTGGGCCATCGTCTATACCCTCTGGCCTGCAGCCTACCGATCAATCAGGTGCTTATGACTATTGGCGTAAGGAGCCTGGTTGGATTCCGAAGCCGAGGGTCTTTGACGCTTTGCTTTATAAGTCTGAAAAACAGCCACGATCAAGGCTAGCAGGCTTGCTCCGATTGGTGCCCCGATGATCGCCACGATTATTCCGTAGCGCCAGAGCGCCATAAACGTGATTAGCGCACCTGTAAGAGATACCGCAAAAATCAAACTTAGCATCAAGGATATCCCTTACGCTTTAGAATGTTACATACCTCTTTTTGGCAGATATTGTTGGAAAAATCGACAGCTATCATTTGTTTCCTAATTGAAGTGATTTTGATCTGTCTTGTAACCCTTGACCCCAATTGGCGTGAAGGCTGACTCCCCAAGATGGCGAACAGAAGATCAGTCATGCGCCCAGGGATTAAGCTTCGCACGGGCTATGTACGGCCCAGCTTTGAGCTCTGGCCAAAGTGACCCGTGATGAAGGGGGCGTCGATACCGAAGGACTGATCCTTCATGCCCATATCCTCCCGCCACTGTGCATGATCGTTGCGCAGCTGAAGCCATGCTAAGGGAGACGATTGACCACCCTTCCGATGTGAAGTGCCTGTTCCCTGACATGAGCTATCAGGACCGGCCCTCGTGGCTCTTGGGCGAACTCGGGTGGAGGCAGCTGATCATCAAGCGGTCACGCCGCTGATTGTGAGGCAGATTGACCAGCCAGAACTTGAAAAGCCACCGGGTTTTTCTGTGTTGCCCCAGCGTTGGTCCGATGGACGAACGTTCGCAGGGCTCGTCCGCAGCCGCCACCTGGCCAGGGAAGGGGAATACTTTCCAGCCACCGTCGAGACATGGATCTGTCTCGCCATGAGCCACCTGATAACAAAAAGATTAGTCCATACCGCCCCTGAAATTTTCAGACATCCTCTAGAGTATCGGACGAGAAAAGTGGATTTGCACATTTGGGATGCATCCGATGCTCATTCTTGAGAGGAGCGCATCGTTCGAGCGGAAAACCGGATCCCCATTTCACTAGCGCGGCCCGCTGGGTCCGCACGATGCGCTAGAGTTTCGCACCGGCTCGCGTTCCGATGATTGTTCGCTGCACACGACGCGCAAGATCGGCTCTGCCGCGACGTCCTAATCTGTCGATCTTAATCGCTTGTCTCATGCCCCAGGATAGATTGCCTAGAAGACTCAAGGGTGCCCCAGCCGTGGGATGCATCGCTGTAAACAAACGCCGCCAGTGCTGAAAACGTACTATGTTCCTTTGGCCGATCGAGGCGGGAATGTCGATCCCAAACAGACGATGGAGAGCCAATGCTTGGGTTTCGATAACATTGCGGCCGAATTGGTCCGGCATGATATCCTTCAAGTAAATCCAGTCGATCTGTTCACCTGCTCTTACAAGCTCGGCGAGGTCGTAGAGATGTCTGAGATCGAGGCGACCGCGCCAATAATCTCCCTCCTTGATCAGATCATGGACGATCCAGTGCAGAGCGCGAGAGGTCGGCGATGGTATCCTGGCGCGGACTCCATCACGCTCGACAATGCTGGATGGTTTGTCGTATTCGCTTCTCAGATAGGCTGCACTGGATGCTCTTGGGCGTTGGCGCAATTCGAGAGTTCCAACATCCTGCGGCCGTCCCATCCCGCGCGTCTCAACGTCATCTTCATAACCAAGGTCGATTAGGCACTGTCTTGAGGCCTTCGCCTCGTGTTCGCCGACACTAAGATCAAGATCCCTCGTTAAACGGCCGCCGATCTGATTTTCAGGGGCAGAGAACAGCGGGACGGCTCCTTTCAGGAGAGTGGGCTCGATTCCTGCTCTATTGAGCGCCGCTAAAGCCTCGATCAGCTGAGCACGCAGGCGCTTGTTGCGTTCAAGATTGCGCTGATGAATGAATTCGAGATAGGTGCACGCATCCTCTGGAACCTTGTCAATTTGACCAGCACGTGAGAGGGCTTCGAATAGTGCGGGCGTTAGCAGAGTCCGATTTGAAATCTCGAAAATGCTTAGCCAGTCGGTCTTGGTCGGCAGTTCGCCGCGAAGGCATGCCGTCAGATCGGCGAGCGCTTTCCCAACTGCTGTCATTGGCAGGTCCTACATAGCAGATCGACGGCATCTTCAAGGTTGTAGTATGTGAGCTGGTAGCATTCGGCATGACTTATGGCATGCAACAGCGACGTAAATCCGGCAGCGGTGAGACGGCGACCTTGAGCACACGACTCCCTCAACATGCCCTGCATGGCGCGGATAGGGTCAATTCTGGTAAGGGCTGTAGTCGCACGATCTTGGCGGTCGAGAAATATGACCCAGCCGACTGGCCTCGGAATAGCCGACCTGAGGTTCCTTGGTGCAGGATAGCGCACACGTCGGCGATCGCACCGATGAAAAACTGGGTCATTGTTGATCTCAGGTTGATATCGGGCAACCAATTTCCATGCTCCGGCCTTACACGCCGGCGAAAACGGGATCCCGGTTACCTGCCCCTGAGAGTCCAGGAGCGCCACATCGTCTCCCGCGAAACCGAAACCAGCGCTCACCAATGCCAAGGTGAGAGTTGTCTTTCCCGCGCCAGGGCGACCGTTGAGGAGCATCACACGGTCGTCCTGGACCAGTGTGGCTGTATGAAGGGCAAGTTCGTAGTCCGCCGCTGTTAGAGCCTCATCCAGCAACTGTCCCTTTAAGACAGTTGCAAGCTCGTCGCCTCGAAAGGAAAACATCCAATTACCGTTGCGGAACAACTCAATTCGCGAGCCTTCCTCGACGACGTCAAGAGTGACATCGGGCGCAGCTTTTTCCATTTGTAAATGTCGGAAGACCGGCGCTACGTCGCGGAACAGACCAGTTCCATAACGGACCAGGATTGAGACCCCGAGCACCTCAATCTGCTGACAAAACAACATCTTGTCGGACATGGATGCCGGAGCGATGGGAGCAGGTTTCAGAATGCCCCTCTGGCACCAATCTCGCAGTGCATCCCCAAGATATGTTGTCGCGGTCTCAAGCGGAATTCCCTGACTCGCCAACTCCCTGACGATAGTCTCGTGCCCGCAGCCTTCGCAGATGGAGCACCAGATATAAGCCGCCATATCATTGATTTCGAAAACTCTCTGATCCCTTGTGCTGAAAAGCAGGTTTCGTTCTGCAACACGGCTGAACACCAATTCGTGTGATGGAGACAGTCGGCGCAAGCTCGCGTTTTCTTCTCGAGCAGCTGCACCAGGATCAATTGTCTCGGAATGTGCTCGCGCGGTCCTTAGCCCGATTGCAGATCGCTCAATCATGCCGCCTCTGCGCGCCCGCTTCTCAAATAATCGGGGAACATCATTCCAGATGAGGCCTACATTGTGCAGACGCTCAAAAGTGGTAGGTGAGTCACTGGAGTTATCGCTTAGAATGACGCACATTCTCAGCAGTAGTGATAGCAGGCCGGAGAAACGAGAATTCATGCCTCGTAGATAATAGTCTACGGCTTGCAAGAATTGGCGAAAAGGGATTACCAACAAATAAGAGAGGTGGAATTAACGTAGGTCAATTGTCATCTCGCAAGAAAACCTCATAATTTGCAAGAAGGCCTCCTTTTTTTAAGGGGGGCGAGCAGGGGTAACTAACGAGCAGGGGATAACTAAAATGCGCAGCCAGTCTGACAAGAGCCTGCCATTACCACAGGAGAGAATCGATCATGATCGCCGTGAATTCTTGGCTAAGTGCGGAAAGTTTGCAGCTATTACTCCGCCGGCGATGACTTTACTGCTATCTACCAGCCTCACCTCGAACGCCATCGCAAAATCCGCGAGCGGCAACCGAAAACATCCCAATAATGGCTATGGCAATTCCGGCGGTGACGGGATACCGGGCAAGTCGGGCAAGACCGGAAAAACCGACAGTAACCGCTAAGAAATCCGAGGCAGCTTTGCAATGGGCCACCAGCTCGCCTGCATAGCTGCCTCAAGCATTTTAAGACGAGTTTCCCTCAGTCAAATTTGATCCCAGACAAGTCGTTTGGCTGTGAGAGCAACTTCCTCGAAAGGGACGTCCGTTCCGATTTCGATCACTTTTGCTGAGTCGGGGAAGCGGAGACTCTGCACCGCCTGCACGCGTCGCTGGATCTCGTTAAGGCTCATCTCCGGCCGACGGGTCAGCGCAACCTCCGGCGTGACATTCAATTTCAATACAAGATCCGGTGGATTGAACTTGGTTTCCCTGTGAGGCTTTTCCTCCCAGGTTGCAAGCGTGCGGCAAATCCACCAAGGCGAATGGCGCCAGTAGGTGAGGAGAGGACCATCGTTGAAGCCCGGAATATCCGCCTGCGCGAAGCGGTCGCACACGACGATCATGCCCCGATTGCGGGCTCTGATCATGCGGCGCAGCTTGCTTCTCTTTTCAAGACTGAGGGCCAGAGCCCAAGGCACGAGGGCCGCCGCACGGAATGCACGCTTCCATGACATGGACCGAGAAGGCGGAGCCCCCCCTTCGCCGGATACGGGCATTGCACTGCCCTTATCCAGGATTGGGTTTAGAAGGCGACGCACTAACACCAGAGGCAACCGAACAATGGAGCTGGGACCGTCGCCGCTGCCGAAATAGATCGGCATGACGTCGAGTTTCATTCCAAGCCATGAGACCAGGGTTTCTCTGAGGCTTGACTTGCCGGATCCGTCCGAGCCGAGAAGAACGATGACGGTGCCTCCTCGCGGCGATTCCCTCCGCAGGGGAATCGGAAAATGAAAATAGCGCCGGTTGAGTGCATCAGCGAGCCATTGAGCCTCTCTGAACCACGCATGCAGAGGTGCTGCGAGAGGTCCATAGCTCTGGTAGCGGCGCATTATGGGCAGCACGACGCGCGCAAACGCCTGGAAATGGTCAAGTCGTTCCGGCTCTTCGAGAATCTGGCGCAAGGGACCTTCGGCGCATGAGCCGAGCAGTGTGCTCGACATCCTGCAGAGATCGTCAACGTTGCTCCGACTCCGCAGCCAAGCGAGTTCCCGCCTGAATCGATCGAGGTTCTTCTGGGAGTGCAGCTTCAGTCGGTCGCGCAGGCGCCGCTTCAGCACGGTGCGTACCAGCAGAAGCAGCAATTCCAGGCTTGGATTGGTCACATAGATCCCACGACGCGCATCGAGGACGCGAGTCGCAAGCAACGTTTCTTCCCACGGCAAGCGGTAGCCACTGAAGTGCTTATGTCCAAGCGGCAACCGATAATGAAGATGCAGATGAACGAGATGTCCTGTGGTATGGTCGAGCCCGAGATAATCCTCAACACCGGGATGACGCCGCGAAGGCCGCGCCAGAAAGCACCGGAAGCCGCTTTCTGCCAGAATACGCTGTAGGTCGGCAGGTCGCCCTCGCTCCACCAGCACATCAAGATCCGTGCGCCCGGCGAGAGCGTCATCGAGATGCTCGTTGCCCTTCCAATGGCAATAGAGGAGATCAGCCTTATGCAGGCGGACCAGGAGGTCCTGCACCACTCCAAGGCCCCGTGTCTGGATTGGTGTGATCGGTGATACAGCCAGAGCTTCCGAATCCGACATAGTTTCCTCCGTGACTATCCGGCAGAGCGGCGCTGCAGCTTCAAGGACACGACGGCGCTGAGGGCTCGGAGTATTGGGTGGGCATTCTCACCGAGGAAGAAGGTCGGCATGAGCCAGCACAACAACACTCCGAGCGTGGGCGCGAAAAAGCCTACCTGTACGAGAAGAAGGACTGGGGATGTGTGCCGATCACGGAACCATTCAGCCAACATCCAGGTGCCGAGGCCAAGAACGAAGGCGAGCACGAGGCCAGGAAGGTGCGCGCGGCTGAACTCCGCCCAAGTCATCCCTGCTAATCGCAGGCTGAGATGCGCCATGAGCATGAAGTTCAAGCCAAGGGCAGCAAGGACTCCGACGGCAACTCCGCTGAGCCCCCAGAACTGACCGAGAATGGACCCCATGATAACCGCGCCGGCGAACACGGCCTGACGCCACGCTCGGGCATAGACCGCTCCCGTCGCCCGTACGATCGAGTCGCTCATCTTATAGCTTGTCCGGAACAGCATCCCTAGAGCCAGAATCCGCAAGGGATCGGCAACACCGGACCATCCGGGCCCGAGCAAGACCGACACGACCTCGTCGGCAACAATTACTATAATGATGCTCGCGGGGAGGATCACAAGAGCACAGACAGAAATGCCGCTCCTATACGCGCGCGCCAGACGCCGTGGCTCAAGTTGAACGAGCGCCATGGTTGGAAAGAGCACGCGGTCCAGAATCTGACCGACGAGGATCGCGGGTGAGGCCATCAGTTGATACGCATGGGAGTAGAGGCCTAAGGCTTGGGGACCGAGAAACCGCCCGACAACCAAGTTGTCGCCTTGGCCAGCAAGATAATTTCCGATCCGTGCAAGCGAAAATCCGCCGCCGAAGTACAGAAGTTCCTTAGTGGCATTCCACTCCAGCAACGGCCGCTTAAGATGTGGTTGACCGTTTAATAGCACGATCGCGCGGAGAGCCTGCTGTGTCAGATAGGCCCCTGCCAACGCCCAGATGTCGAAACCTGTCCAGGCGAGGGCCGGGGCAACGAGGACGAAGCCAGCCGCGAAAGCGCCGGCATCGATCGCTGCAAGCCAACGGAAGCGCAAATCACGTTGGGCCATCGACAACGCCACCGTTGACATTCCTTGGATGGGAAGCCCGAGAGATATGGCCCGGACAACATTGGTTAGCTCCGGGATCTGGAAAAAGCGCGCAATAAGAGGAGCTCCCAGCCAGATCAAGCCGCCCACGGCGAAGCTGAGGAGAAGCGATAACGTAAATCCAGTCCGGATATGCCGAGGCTCGAGGACGACGCGCTGTACAATGGCAGGTCCCACGCCCAATTCCGAAAAGATAGTGCAGAAACCGATAACCACCAAGGCTGCGGCAAACACACCGAAGCTGCTGGGCGGCAGCAGTCTCGCCAGAAGGATGAGCGCAGTAAGTTGCATCACTGCTTGGGCACCCATGGCGAGCGATGTCCAGGCTAACCCGACAACGGTCCGCTCAGTGAGGCTGCGTGGGTCGTCACTCACGAGTGATTTCCACTCTGAAGTAGATTGGACTTGGCCACTTTGCCGTCTCCGGTTTCCTTCGAACTGGTTATTCTAACCTGCCACAGACCATGACCGTTAGGATCACCTCTTTTGTTGTCGCTCATGGCTGCTATAGTGTCAGCTAACAACTGCGCGCCTGACTCCAGTTGGTCGAGGCTGTCGTTCTCAATTTCCAAAACCAAGACGCCGCTCTCCTTGAACGTGAGGATGATTGCATCCGCATTGTCTTGGGATCGCCGCAGAACAGAAAAGCTGTTGCCAAGGGAATCGATACGGCTGATGCGTCTCTGCCGCGATGCCAGTCTCGCGCTAACATTCTGAAATCGTGCTTTCACCTCGACGATGAGATCCGGCCTGAGAGTCTCGTCGCGCGCAGCATTCCTGCAAATATCGAGCCAAGATCTCTGACGTGCGGCGAGACCAACCGTCCAAATAGCCTGTGCTAGTCCTTGGTCTAGGATGAGGATCCGATCATCTCTAGATCGGCGAGCCATGACAGATGTGATATACAACCAGTTGAACACTGATCTTTGAGCGTCGGCCCACCTGTTCTGCTGTGTGACCAGGATATGCGCGACATCTAACAGGACTCTAGCCGGGCGTCGGCCGATATGCCGTGTGATGGAGGCAAGCTTGACAACGGCATGGCCAAGCCTTCCGAGGTCATGATCGAGCTTGTAAGTCACTTCATCAACAGCATAGCCGCGTTTCGAAAGGAGGCTGCTGACGTGATGTGACAGGGTCGACTTTCCAGCGCCTGGTAAGCCAAAAAACTCGATCAGCATTACGGCCCCTTGTGCTGAGTTTTAGGATATCTACACATTGCTTCCGGTTTGTTAGACGTCACAGTAACCTTTAACCGACTGGAAGTAGGCAGCTATTCCGAGCTACGAGTTACCCGTCTTCTGGAGTATGCCTTCAGGCTTCCTCTGCAAGAACTCCTCGCCTCCTTAGAGGTAGCAATAATTGGACCTTCGGGGCTCAGGAATAGTGTTTTATGATTGATC
Source organism: Microvirga medicaginis (assembly GCF_052658925.1). NCBI lineage: Bacteria > Pseudomonadati > Pseudomonadota > Alphaproteobacteria > Hyphomicrobiales > Methylobacteriaceae > Microvirga > Microvirga medicaginis. The sequence goes on from NZ_JBQWEL010000010.1 coordinate 200,906, forward strand.
CAAGAGACTAGGATCATGCATTTGATAAACACGTAAATTGCAGTCCCAATGTTCAGCATAAGTTATGGTGAAACTTGCGACGCCTGTGTGAGGGGATGACCGTGATCACCTCTCAAGCTGCCTGCGTGCGAAGGCATGAAGAATCTTCTCTCTATGGAGGTACATGCTGACAAGCATT
>NZ_JBQWEL010000011.1:0-181320 GCF_052658925.1 Microvirga medicaginis
TGGCACCGACAACGACGACCGCTGGGAAGGCCGTCTGCGCGTTCAGCGCGACTTCTAATCGGCTCCTCCCGAGTGTTAGAGGAAACCCCGGTGGAAACACCGGGGTTTCTTTTTGCCTGATCCGTTGTCAGGCACATCATCCCCAGCTTGATGAAGGCTCCTTGGAAGGCATGCCGTCAAATTGCCAAGCTGATCGGCCTATCTTTCAGATATATCGGGGCGTTGCCCTGGAAACCGTCATCACCCGGAGCTGAGCGATGCCCAAGTGTCTTGCCCGTCTATCGAAATCTGGTCTGCCGATCGCGGTTCTGGGGCTCGGATTGAGTGCCGGACTTGCCGGGTGCGCGACCTCGGCTGACGTGTCTTATGGCGAATATAGCTTCGGCCCCGGCTACGAAGCTGGGCGCGTCTATGAGAACCGCGTCTACGGCGATACGCAACAAGGCTTCGGAAGCGAGAACTGCCGGACGGTTCTCAGGAGGGAAGTGGATCCCTATGGGCGAGATTCTTCCGTAGAGGAGACGGTTTGCGACTAGCGCACCGTGCTGCGAAAGCGGGTCCGGTTTTCCGCTTTCAACGATGCGCTCCTCAAGAATGAGCATCGGACGCATCCCAAAAGTTCAGGTCTGCTTTGGGGGGCGATGCTCTAGAACAACATGCGCTGCCGCTCCTACGAGGCCGATCACAGCGCAAGGGAACGAACGCCCACCGTGACGGTTGCCATAGCGTGAATGCTTCGTCAGGAGAACATCGTTATGAACAACATCATCTGGCTGATCGGCGCTATTGTCGTCGTCCTTGCGATTCTGTCTTTCCTGGGTCTTCGCTAAGACGGGCTTCTTGCGCTTGCAGGGCAGTTCGATACTGCCCTGCAGCCTTTCCACTCTCCAGCCATTCCCGTCATTGATTGAGACCCGATCACCGCATCCTATTGGATCAGGTCCATAACGGCGGATGCGACATTCAGTAGAGCCAGTGCACCGACCAAAGCTGGGATGAGGGGCAGGTGCAGGCGGGGATGCCAATCGTCGTCTCGGAAATTCTTGCCATGCAATCGAAAGTGAGAGCGCCGGGCGACCATTGCTCTACTCCTTAGTAGGTCTTTCGAGAATGGCTGAACCATGGACTTAAAAGCCTCAAGGGGAGGTGCGCTTTCGCACATCACGCCTTCGAAGCCCTTATTTTCAGCCATTTAATGCCGTGTAGCGGTCTTCTGAATTTGGAGAAGCTGACCTTCGATCGCACGCATTCTCGTCATTAAGCGATCAAGCTCGCCGAGAAGGAGCTTCTCATCCTGCCTGGCCTTTTCCACGAGATCGGCAGAGGAACCGTGGCGGATCCGGTGCAGAGCATCGGCCAGCTGCATGTCCAGGATCCGCATGGCCTTCTCCAGATCCAGGAACTCCTGATGTAACTGGCTCTCCTTGAACACGGCAGGGCCCCTGCATGCGAAGCAGACAATAGTCAGTTTAGGCTACAGGCTATCAACCGGTTCCTCCAGGTAGAAATTAGGCGAGATAGCAATTTTATCAACGGCCAAGCTGAAACAGTCCGTACTCCTCCTCGTTCTGCAACAAGGGTCCTCAGTGTAGGCGACGCATCGTTTTGCCTGAGGATCTTTCGTGCTGCCTCCGCCAGGGATGCGTAAGGGGAGAAGCGGCAATCGACTAGCAAACTTGCCTGTTCCAAATGCGCTGTCCGCTGGGCAGAGCTGAATGGAATTGTGGCTTTGCAAAAGGCTGAGTTGCTGTGGGTGCTGAAAACAGAGCGGACAGAGGAGACGCCGCATGGGACAAAAGATCGAGCCGCGTCGCATCGCATTGATCGTCGAAGATGACTTCGAGGTAAGGGGCTTGGCGGCCGCCCTCCTGGAGGAAACGGATCTGCGGGTGGTCGAGACAGCCAGTGCCGAAGAGGCCTTGGATTACCTGCGCAGCCATGCGGAGGATGTCGCTTTTCTCTTTGCTGATGTTCGGCTGCCCTGCCTCATGAATGGCGTCGACCTTGCCCGGACCGTTCGTGTCAAATGGCCTTGGGTTCGCACGGTTCTGACCTCAGGACTTCCTCCGGAAGACGAACTCAGAGACGTGCCGCGGGATGTGCGCTTCATGCCTAAGCCATGGAGAGCCCTCGAGGTGTTGATAGAGGCCGAAAGAGCGGTGCAGGCGCCCCGACGAAATTAAGGGGCGCTCAATTCCTCGGAACCTTGGCGCTCGTCGAGAATTGCCGTCAGCAGATCAAGGAGGATTTTGCCGATGCCGCAGACGACCGTCGCTTCCGGAACATTCTCGTCCCGCAAGGCCGCTGATCAGGCTGTCCAACGGCTCGTTTCCAGCGGCTTCGCCCGCAATAGCATCGAGCTTCATCGCCATGATGAAGACGAGGGCTACGATCTGGAGATCCGCACCCGCGCCGAGAACGTCAGGCGAGCTCAGCGCCTTATCCATGCGTCGTCCCCGATATCTGCAATGAGCATGCGAAATATGGGCCAAATGGCATCGAGTGCAGTTCAGACAACTCGGTCTCATCCCCTCATACTGCTCGGCGCAGGTCTCCTCGCAGGATTTGTGATCTACAATCTGATCCCTCGACCCTCGCAGGAACAGGCGCGCCGGAATTCGCAGGGACGCTCCGGACACCGGTCGAAGCGTGCGCGCCGTCGCTAAGATTGCTGAGGGGAGATTGGGGTAGGTCAGGATAGGCGCGTACGGGCGAGAGTTTACAGATCTTCCCTACAGATCTTCTTGACCGTCGACGTGATTGCTGCGTGCTTCGAGCCTTTCCAGCAATTCCCTGATCCGATCAGGGGCGGGCTCTTTCAGAATATCCTGATAGTCGGATTGGAGCTGCCGGCCGATCTGCTTGAGCAGTTCGTTCTGGCCAGCCGCAGTCAAGCCGTTGGCGCCGATGCTCCAACCGGAATGTCGATCCACGGGATAGGGCGGTCCATCAGCCTGTTGGAACCGCTTTGGCATTCTTGCCTCCCATTTTGTTGATGCGTCTTGAGCCAAAGAACGGTCGAAGACGTCAGGAGTTGCAGCTAAGTTTTTGGAAAAAATGCTATTTTTGACTACTCGGAGGTAGTCGGATTGTCTCAGGTTGAAAGCCCCTGCAAGGGTCGAGGGTAGCGTGATGCCTCCCGAGGTAGGGTGAGGCGACCGCCGGTCGCATTGGTTTCATCTCGCCCTTGGTTCACAAGCTCGGCTTTAACAACAAGGGCGGGGGGCTCGAAGGGTGCGCGAAGTATTGATGGTCTATCTGTGCGGGGTCATCCTGCTTCTGGCCGTGTCCACCACCATCGACAGCGAGGAAGAGGTCGGGTTCGACCACATCATGATTGCTGCGTTCGGATGGCCTGTCTTCACACCGATTCTTGCACTGAAGGCCTGGAACAACCGCTGATCTCCTGAGGGTTGCTTGCAGGGACCCTCGCTCCTTAAGCCTCTTTTCCAAGGGGAGAACGCTCTCTATAACTCGCCACCGGACATTGGCTCGCGGCGAGAGGGAGCTTGCGGAGACCTGCAAGCAGGACGGCCTCAACAGGGGTTCCATGAATAGCACCGCGCCGGTGCCTGAAGGAAAATCCCTCGCATCAAGCCAATTACGAGGGCGACGAAAGCGCCTATCTCTGCGCTCCCATCTGGCTCTCATGTGTGTGGGCTTGGCGCTGCCGATTCTCGTCTTCGTCGGCTACATTCTCTGGCAATTTGCCAGTGCTGAACGGGTGCGGTTGGAGGAGTATGCTCTTGATATGGCCCATGTCATCGCCGCAAATGCCGACCGAGAGCTGACCAGTCTGCATTCGGCTTTGAGCGTTCTCGTCAATTCGCAGTTCCTGCAAAACGGCGACGTCGACAACTTTAATCACCAGGTAACGCGAGCCAACCTGTCGAATGGCGTCAACATCGTATTGCGAGCGCCAGATGGGCAGCAATTGGTGAACACGCGCGCCACGCGACGAGCCCTTGCCCAGAACCATCCTGCCCAGCGATCAGGCTGCCATCGATCTCAAGAAACCTGTCGTGACGGACTTGTTCACCGGGAGCGTGTCGGAGACACCTCTTTATGCCATCTCGATGCCGGTGATCCGCAACGACCAGATCATTTATCTGCTCTCGGTCAGCGACTCCGTTGAGCGGCTTCAGAAGCTCACCAGACGGGAAGGTGTTCCAGAGGGATGGACGGTTGCCTTCGTCGACCGCGGAGGCCGCATTCTGGCACGCAACACACGGCATGAAGAGTTCGTCGGCAGGCCGGCAACGCGTGACCTGCAAGAAAACACCACTGGTCCTGCCGGAACATCGAGAGGTTTCACGATCGATGGTCAGCCTGTCCTAGGCGGTTAGCCTCGTGGAGCGGGTCAGGCGGATCCTGGATGAGAAAGGCTCTTGAGGATGAAAGTCGTGCTCCTCTGGCTTGTGAAGAATGTAACCGTAGACAATGCCCTGTCCTCAGGTGGATGATGACGTTATGTCAATAATTCTGCCTCTCGGGATTGATGGGAACTCTCATCCGGTCGATCTCGCCAGCCTGATTATCGAGAATGCCGCAGATTCTATCTTCGTGATGGATCTCGAAGGGCGCACGGTGCTGGCCAATGCCGCAGCCGAGCAGACCTTCGGCTGGGCGAAGGAAGAATTGTTCAGGAAGGTTCTGCACGATGTCGTGCATCACCGATATCCGGACGGACAGCCTTTCCCCATGTCGGAGTGCCCGCTTGGACATGTCTTCGAGTCGCGCCGGATTGTGAAGAAGCATGAGGACGTCTTCTTCCATCGGGACGGCTCACCCGTTCATGTCGCCTGCTCCAATGCTCCCGTGATGCTGAACGGCGAAATGGTCGGAGCCGTGCTGATTGCGATCGACATCACGGAGCGCAAACGCGCCGAGGAGCATCGGCGGCTCCTGATGCATGAGCTTAATCACCGGGTGAAGAATACACTGGCGACCGTTCAGGCGCTTGTCGCCCAAACGCTGCGCACATCACCGTCCAGTTCGGCGGCTCGGGTAGCAATCGACGTGCGCCTGACGGCTTTGTCGCGCGCGCACGATGTACTCACTCGTGAGCGTTGGGACGGTGCGGACCTGCATGACATCGTAGCGCAAGCCGTCGAGCCTTTTGCCCTTGCCAGGTTTCACGCCGCGGGTCCCGAAGTGCGGCTTGCTCCCGGCAAGGCTCTCGCAATGGCGATGGCGCTGCAGGAGCTGGCGACAAATGCAACGAAGTATGGCTCTCTTTCCAATACCTCGGGACAGATCATTCTGTCGTGGAGAATCGAGGGGACACCAAGCGTCCCGTGCCTTCATTTCTCCTGGCAGGAGAAGGGAGGTCCGCCTGTCGTGCCGCCATCCAGACGTGGCTTCGGGACACGTTTGATCGAGCGCAGCTTGGCTCAGGAACTCGAAGGCCGGGTGACGATCGCCTTCGAGCCAGACGGGGTGATCTGTTCGATCGATGCGCCGCTACAGTAAGCCGTCCCTCAAGAAAAAAAGCGCCCTGTTGAAAGGGCGCTCAAGTTGCGATCCGTAGGGGCAAAATTTGGATCGGACCTTGTAAGTAATAATTCGAGGGACGAATAGCTACGGGATACTTTGACGTCAGTAGTATTACCACCAAAGTTCAACCTCTTTCGGGTATTTGGATTATGTTTCAAAGTTGATCGCAGAGGGGCGGGTCAGATACTGCTAAGTTTTGCATGGAGACACTATAGGCTGGAGGGACTGCGGTCTGGACCATAAGAAAACACAGGCGCAGCCCCCCTTTTTCAAGTATTCGTTTGCGGCGAGATTGGTCGCTTCAAATCGTGGCCGCTGTTAAAAAAAGCCGAAGTCATCTTGGATTTGATCCCGACTTCAGCCGTGTATTGCTTCTGACACGGGAGGTCCCGTCGAACAATGAGTCTATGATGGAAACAACAATTGCCTCACGAATGGAATCTGTTGAGAGCTCTATTGCTGGAGGGGGCAATTAGGCCAGATGATCTATTTACGAAGCTGCCATCTCCAAGAAGTGTTCAGGCCGCGCAATCGGTGTCTTCGACCTGGTGGAGATGTTAGTGCCTGATCCCGCTCTGCGTCGATTGGGCCCAAAAGCTCACGTGCCCGCCGAAGGCAGCTCTCAAATTGGTACCTGCCGGTGCTGAGAAGCAGAGGCATCAACGGCTTGCCTCACCGAATATACGCAGTCGCCTTGCTGGTGTCAGAGGACATTGCGAGACCGGTGCGGTTGGAACGCGACCGCCACAACGGGCCGGGGCACCGGTCAACCCAGATCCCGAATGCGGTGACCTAGTCGCCTGCAATCCTGCCCGACCCCCGTCAAGATCAGGATGGGCGCTCATCCCGGGCACTCTTTCAGCGCATTCGTGGAACATTGCTCTCGCCAGATTGTTTGTCCGCACCTTCACGCTTCCTCCCACCGTGATGGTCCTCTGGAAGAACTTGAGCCCCGAGCTTGTCTTGGGGTTTTCTTTTGCCAGGGGCACTCAGGAGTCCCACGCACCAAAACTGATCCCCAGGCCCCTTGGGCAGCAGGATGCTTCCAAAAGCAGGGCTGAAGGTCTTGTTGGTGGTGTTGGACGTGAGAGGGTGGTGAACGCTACCAATTTCAACTGGCACTGCCAGCGTGAGGCGATCAAGGACGTTGTCTTGAGGACGACCTTACGAATCTCGCACGCCACAAAGCGATGACGATAAAGTTCAAAGGGCCGCGCCTGAACTCTGATCTGGTCCAAGTCTGCGGCCCTAGGTCCGTAATGCCCCTATGGACTGCCTAGCGGTATCTGATTTGGTTCTCGGGTGAACAGATGCTCGGATGGATTACTACTTTAGGGCTGTGCCAACATGTTAATTATTTGTTTACTGTTGCTTCACGGCCTTGGATTTGCCCCTACGGGCCGAACACTTGAGAGCGCCCTCCCGGGCGCTTTTTCTTTCAGGTTGTCTCCCTGGGAGACGGTGCAGGCGCAGAGGATAAAAGTCGGAAATTAACGAATATCCGCTGCTAATTCTTACCCCTGAAGGCTGAATTCGAGCGCTCTGCCTAATCCTCGCCATGTTTTCAGTTCGGCATTTGCTTCCTTCTAGTAATAAAGGTAGGAAGTAAGATGAATAAATGCGATCTATTTCCTATAGATCAGTTGCCGCCAAGGATCAAAAGCGCTGTTCTCAGTGAGTTCAAAGGACGGTGCCCCACAATTCTGGAAGTGGTCAGCACACCTGACTCTCATTGGCTCTCCGTTCCCAACATGGGCCACACATCACTTGCGCGGTTGCGCTCCGTGACGAGAGGAATGCGCCGAAAGGTCGGAATACCGACGCTGTCCGGATTGTCAGATGCCGAACTGCTGTCGCGGACGCGGCTTCTGGAGAAGCAACTCAAGCAACTCTGCGATCAGCTTAAGGCACATAGGGGCGAGGTTCGGATGAGAGAGATCTCCCGCTCTCATTTCCACATCAAGGAAAAAAGCCTTTAGATTCTCGGTACGCTTCGTGCCGGAGGCTCTCAGGAGATTTATAGAGCTAAAGGCAATGTGCGTCGGAGATTCGGCTTCTCATCATCCGATCGTGTCGCTAGGCAGGGTCATCGTATGCTCCGCGGATGGATCTGGTCACTTTCAGCTTGATTGGCCTTCCTGGGCTCGGGCCAAAGGAAAATTTATGCCGCGTTATTTCTTCAATGTGATCATTGGCGAGGACGCACTCACGGATCCTGAGGGGCAAGATCTCCGTGACGTTGATCAGGCTTGGAATGTGGCTCGAGCCATGGCTCAGAACCTGATGAACACCAAGTTCAAGCAGCCAATCAATTGGGCCATCGCCCATATAGAGGTAAGGGATGATCTGGATGAGGTCGTCCTTGAGTTTCCATTCTTAGAGGCTCTCCAGTTCACGCAGCCACCCCATTGAGGCTTCGACGGGATCGCTCCTCGGGCAATCCAATTGCCGGATCCTGGCAGCGTGTCGGCTTGGGCATGGCGAGGCCGGGGAGTTGAAGCGATCGGCCTATGAGCTGGTTCAGCCCACGGACGGCATACAGGCCCTGTCGACGGCACCAGGAATTGGATTGGATCCGTCACAGGCTGCTAAAACACAGCCATGAAAACCAGTTCTGAGCCTACAGCTTAAGGCCCATTCTCTTCCGAGGCCGAATGACGCTCCGGGTCAGTTCAAGCACAAGACACGACATCCACTACCACCTTTGAGGTAGGGGCGATGCCCCCAAATCGCCATATACCCAAGCCGTATTTCAACTAGATCAACAAACGGTTCGGCTCGGCCGGGTCAATCGCAATTATTGCAACTATTGCAACAAAATAAAGCTACTGACGGGGCAATTCACTGATGGCTAGCTCGGTACAGCCTACTGATATTTACGCTCTAAGCGCCGACAAATTGCGCCGAAGACCCCAGGAAGCTTGGTCGAGATATTTCTATACTATAGCGCGGGGATATGTTGCATGCGTCTGGAACAGGGGAGGCGCCTCCCTGGTAAAGCATAGTGTCACCCGTTTGACGGGTCGGGCTATTCTGTTCACACGAGAATTTGCTCCCAGGCTCCAGAATGCGTGGGAGAAGACCTTACCCATCTTTCACTCGCAGGTTCGTAAACTGCCTCCCTCTCTCCCGTGGCTGTCGAGCCCTGAGGCAAGCGAGATTGAGGAGGTGGATGACGTCGGACTGGTGTTAAGTGAGCTTGAGAACCTCACTCGGGATCAGCAGGACAAGGTCGCAAAGAGTCTGGCGTTGCTGTGGGACGCCTTCATAGATTTGTTTGGTGGTGTAAGTGCATTTCAGACGGCCTCACTCATCGAGCAACAAGCATTTGCGAAAAGGCTTGATACAGCGGCCAGTCGCATGAAAGCCGCACGGGGGTCAGATGCAGCCTTTCACTATGTGACTGTCGAGCTCATGCGGCAGTACGTCTCTTTCCTTCAGGTCGGCAGCAAGGATCCCCGAGCCATCGTTCTTGCGGGAACAGTCGCCCCGCTGATCGACCAGGGGCGCGGGATCAATGCCGAGTCGGCTTGAGCTTCAGCAAAGGCATAAGGACTGGATCGAAATACCCCAACAAATGCACAAATCAGCAAGCCTCAGTCGCTGTGATCGCCGTCTGAGTGGGCGGTAATGAGGTCTTCCCGATCCTGAGCGTTTTCCGAGCCTTCGTCTGAGGGGGAGACATTGAAATTGTCACCTGTCGCGTTCTTGGCAGCGTCAGGGCGACCGAACCCCTTGAAGCACAATCTCACGGGCAAGCATTTTCAAGGAGGTTGGTGCGGACGGCGGGGGTCGAACCCGCACGGGCAGTGCCCGAGGGATTTTAAGTCCCTTGCGTCTACCGGTTTCGCCACGTCCGCATTGAGGATGAGGGTTATCGGGCTCTCGCGAGGAGCGCAAGTCTGCTGCGCTCCCCAAAACGTCACTCCGGTGTGCGGAAGCCGTAAATCCAGTCGTACCGGCTGGACATGCTCTCAGGCCCGATCATCTGCATGATCTTGTCGCGGCCAAAGGCCATGAGAGAGCCTGAATGATAGATGCGCCCGTTCCGCCGCCCTTCGGCCTGGATGCGGGTGACGCGCTCTAAGCGATGCTCCTGATAGGCCGACAGGGCCTGTCCGACGTTTTCCGGATTCCGGGCCAGAAGAGCGCTGAGGGTTGCCGCATCCTCGATGGCCAGCGCCGCGCCTTGCGCCAGGAAAGGCAGAACCGGATGGGCGGCGTCGCCCATGAGCGCAATGCGGCCCTGGGAGAGGCGCTTGATGGGATGGCGGAACAGCGACCATCGCAGCCAGTCCTGGGGCTTCTTCAGAAGCTCGCGCAAGGCAGGGGTTGCTGCGCTGTAATAGGCGAGAAGATCCTCGGCGCGGCCGGGCGCGGCCCAGCCCTCGACAGGCGCCTTGGTCTTCACGATTGCGACCACATTGATGAGGTGGCCGCTGAAGATCGGATAATGCACGACATGGCCTTTGGCGCCGAGCCAGAGACCGGTCTCGTTGCCGGCCAGCTCCGGCGGCGCGATCCTGCGATCGAACGTGGAGCGCCAGGCGACATAGCCATGAAATGTCGGGAGATCCTTGTCGCCGACGGCCTGCCGGACCTTCGACCAGACGCCGTCGGCGCCGATCACCACGTCGGCCGTCATGCGATCGCGCGAGCCATTGGAAGACGTCCAGATGAGTTCGGCGTGGTCGGGCCCGTCACGCACCTCTTCGACCTTGCGCCCTGTGATGATGCGGATCGAGGGCTCGGAGCGAACGGCGTCCAGGAGGATGGTCTGCAGATCGGCCCGGTGAACGACCCAGTAGGGCGCGCCGTAGCGCTGCTGCATGTAGGCGCCGAGCGCTACCTCTCCGATGCGCTTGCCGGATGAGAGACCGCGCACGACCACACGGTCCGGCACCGTTGCGACCCGACGCAGGGCGGGACTTAAGCCCAGCTTGACCAGGATGCGGCTGGCATTGGGCGAGAGCTGAAGACCCGCGCCCACTTCGCTGAAACCCGTGCGGCGCTCGATGAGCGTCACGGAATGACCTTGGCGGGCAAAGCTCAAAGCCGCCGTCAGCCCCCCGATCCCGGCGCCGACAATGGCGATGGTGAGGCCGGACACCTTAGCGCGAGGAGGCGTCGGTGGCGAAGTCGGGCTCCCAGACGCATTCCGCCGGGCGAGCTTCATCGGGCTTCAGGGACGGATCGTACTTGAAGAGAGTCGAGCAATAGGAGCAGATCGTCTCGGTGTCATAGCCCATGTCGATGAAGATATGGGGATGATCGAAAGGAGGCGTGGCTCCGATGCACATGAACTCCTTCGAGCCCACATGAATGACGGGAACGCCCGGATCGTTGTGGAAGTGGGGTGTGCCTTTGTCAGCCATTGCCGTTGCTCGTAAAGCGGTGAAATTTGCGGGCACCATAATGGCCGAAGGGCCATGCGCCTAGAGCAAAAATTGAGCCCGTGCGGCCATTCGGTTTTCGCAGTATGGACCGGGGGAGGTTCCCGCGTGAAAGCCGGGGGAGCCTCTCGGACAGGGCAGGGGCGCATCAGCCTTTCACCGCCGCAGGGACGCCTTCAGAGTCTCCCGCCGCTCGTGCCAGAACGCGCGATACTCCTGCATCTGCTCGCCCACGCCTTTCACGAAATCCTGACGGGACTCGAAATAGCAGGGCGGTCCGTAGCCGCCCTGGCACAGGCCTTTGCGCCGGCAGCGGGCATTGCGGCAGGTGAGCGGAATCTGCAGCACGTCGGCGAGGCGGCGCAGGACGTCGTCGCAATCGGGAAGCGCATGGAGCATGGGATGAATGCGGCTCATCGGGAACCTTTCGGCAATCGGCATTGGCAGTGAAGTGTTGGGGCAATGGGCATGCGCCTTCGGGCTCCGGGCTAAAGGAGCCGGAGCCTGGACGGGCAATCGAGGGAGGGCGCGAGAGGCGGGCCGGCTCGATGTCTATGAATGTGTGAGAGAACCGACCGGCCTCTCGCGCACGGTTCTTTTAGGCGGACTGCGCAGCCACCCGGGCACGCAGGGCCTCCCGCCGACAGGCTTGCGAGACCTGCCGCAGGACCGTTCCCCGCCCCACATCTGCGACGCCTCGCGAGCGCGCCCCTCGTCGGGCCGGGATGGGTGATGTTATAGCCAAGGTTAGGAGGATTGTCAAGAACAAAGACAGAACTTTGTACCGTTCTTTCAGCTCCTCGACTGCATGCAACACCTCGTCAGGAGAGGCTAGGTAGGTCTGTATCAAACGTCAAAGGACGTTGTGCTTGTCACAGGCGAGGCGTGTAGCAGGGTAGGGTGGATCGACACAGTGCGAGTACCCCTCCTACGGTATTCCCTACTTGGCCGCAGAACTGGGGCTTCTCCGCTGCTTCACGAGCTTCTCAAGGATGCTGTTTTCGCAATGGGGTGGGACGCCCTCGCGTTGTTCCTCAGCCTTTTCGCTGGAACGCACAAGGCGGACCGCTTTTGGGAGAGCAGCCGTCGGAGACGCAGGAGTAAGGACTAGATAGCTGTTGTCCCGTTCGAGGCTAAACCCTCCGATAACTGCTTGCCTGCCTCCGACGTAATCGAAGGCTGATCCTATAGTCCGCCATAGGCTGTTGCTCCCGTCCACCATGACGTAGTTCCAAGGGACGACATTGCAGAGGCGCGGCGTGTGGATCATCCCCGAGATCGTTCCATTCTCAACCTCGATGCTCAGCCAGACAACGTCCTCCGGTGTCTTCGCTGCGAACTCCTCGGCGTTGACCGAACCCTCCCCAGTGTTTGTCCAAGTGCCGATGATTGCCGCATCATCGCGCCACCAGTCGAGTGTTGCTTTGATTTCCGCCCGCTGGAGGTAGAGGAAGGCTATCGCCCCGCCGATCATGCTGAGGATCGTCAGAGTTTCCGCGAGTGTTGGTGCCCTGAGCTTGATCCTCACAGTCGATGGTCCTTCGGTGATACGGGTTAGGGGCCACGGGGGGAAACTGACCCCGCGCTCTGGACATACAGGCTTTCACATTTTTGCGGGAAAATAAGCCGGGAGTCGCTTCCTAGGCTGGGGAATTTAAAGAGCTGTCATTCGGACTTAACCATACCAGACGATCACTGAGGCAAAGACACCGTTAAGAGGCTATTAAGTTCCTGCAACTCTGTTGGTGTTCAGTCGAGAAGTGTTCCCCATGTTCGGCAATGTTGATTGGGCCGTTGTCCTCGCCACATTCGTCAGCCCCATCGTCGCTGTTGGTATCACTCTCTGGGCTCAAGCTCGGGACAACCGCAATCGAAACCGGATGGAGTTGTTCTCGAACATGATGCGCTCGCGGCGCAATCCGCTGTCGATAGAGTTCGTGGGGTCTCTCAACTTGGTCCCCGTTCACTTCCATGCGGATCGCTTGGTGATCGCTCGTTATGCCGACCTCATGGCGGTCTTTGGGGACAGTGCATGGCGCTCCCAAGATCAGCAGGCAATCCAGCAACTTAACGAGAAGGCCGACCTTGCAATCGCCTATCTACTCTCGGCTATGTCTGTGGTCTTGAAGGTTCCGATCGAGCAGTTGGCCATCTTGCGGGGTGGCTATGCCCCAAAAGGTTGGGCCGATGAGGAGCAGTTAAACCAAGAGCTTCGTTCGTCGATCCGTGAGGTACTAGCAGGGAAGCGGTTCCTCCCGGTGCTTGCGTTCCCCGCGCCTCCGCAACCAGCGCCATCGGCGGATGAGGATGAAAGCAAACCTGGTAGTGAGAACCTAAGACGTTCTATCCCTGACCAATAGGCGCTGCTGCCTACAGGGCTTGCCTACAGCATCGTCGATAAGTGATTGAAATAAGTTGATCCTTTTCTCCCGTTGCCGTTCTCCCACCGCGACAACAAAACTCGACAGAAGCTACACAGGATCGATGCAGGAGTTGCGCAGGTCTGAAGCGCAAGAACTTCAACATTGTCATTCCCGCGATGGCGGGCCCGAAGGGCCGCGCCGGAGGCGTGGAAATCCATATCGGCCAACGGCGCAGAATGAGGCTGATCGTGAGCCGGTGTGCTTTTTCCCCGAGCGCCGTGGGTCTGGATCCCTGCCTGCGCGGGGACGACGGGAACCGGGTTCGCTGTCATCCCGGGGCTGCGAAGCAGAGCCCGGGATCCATAACCGCTGACGATGCAGGATGAGGCGTGACGCTGCTTGCCTGTTCCTGAGCCGTCGCGGGTCTGGATCCCCGCCTGCGCGGGGATGACAGGAGAGAGCTTGTCAGCCTTGGGGCCGGCTTCCCCATTGACCCCTCACCACTCTTGCGTGTTATCTCATTGCCGGAACCGGGCGCACCCGGTTCTGGGGCTTCATAACCCCGACCCGGGGCGGCGCAAGCATCCGCCGCTACTCGATGCCTTCCCAACCTCACGGTCGGGGAGGCGATGGCGCATGTCCAGGGCGAAAGCCTAAAGGTCATCGCGGTCGTCCTTGTGCGGCTTCTCAACTCCCCGACCACCAGCGGTGCTGGTGGTCGCTTCACGCAAGGGAGTTGAAAGCGATGGACCAGCCGTATTCCTTCTGGGCCGATCTGCTCAATAAATTCCATACCGCACCGGAACTCATCCAGGCCCTCTGGCTGATGGCCCTGTCCGCGACCGCACTCGGCGTCACCTGGATCGTGATGCGCGGCCTGACCCAGATCCTTTCGATCACCTCATGCCGCCACTGGCGCGGCCAGCTGATCTATGGCGTCTACCAGGACGACCAGGGCCGCTGGATGATTGACCGGCAAGACCGCAAGCCCGAGGCGATCGACCGGACCAACCCGCCGCCGGAGCTGATCGGGCGAGGGCGCGTGATGCAAGCCGGGTTCAGGCAGCCGGAGGAGTGAGGCGTGGAAATCCAAAAACGCTGACGGTGCAGAATGAAACGTGCGGACGTCGGTGTGCTTTTCTTCCGAGCGTCGCGGGTATGGATCCCCGCTTTCGCGGGGATGACGGTTCTTGGTATCGTCCGGGCAGGTACAGGGGAGGCTGTGCCGTCATCTCTTCTCTCGCGATAAGCGCATGCGCATGACCTATTTCGTCTACATGCTTGCCAGCCGCCGTCACGGCACGCTGTACATCGGCGTCACGAATGATCTGGCGCGTCGCGTGGGGCAGCATCAGTCCAAAGCCATCTCCGGCTTCACGGCGCAATACGATGTGACGCGCCTCGTCTGGTACGAGAGCTATGAGCGCATCGATGAGGCAATTGCGCGTGAGAAGGCGCTCAAGAAGTGGCGGCGGGATTGGAAGATCCGGCTGATCGAGGAGATGAATCCCGAATGGGAGGATTTGTCCCTGGTGCTCAACCCGTAGAGTGCCGTCATTCCGGGGCTGCGTAGCAGAGCCCGGAATCCATAACCGCCGACGTTTTAGAATGAAGCGAAGTCTGGCCAATGCGTATTCCCTCCACCGTTGTGGTTCTGGATCCCCGCCTGCGCGGGGATGACGGTGAGTTGGGCTCATGATCGGCAAAACGATTGTCTTTGCGGGAGCATGCGCTTAGGTTGCGCCGCAACCGACACCAGCTCTTCTTTTCGTCCCATGCGCTATTTCAATTCCGACGGCGTCAGCATTGCCTATATCGACGTTCCTCCCCATGAGGGGCAGGGCGATCCGATCCTGCTCATTCACGGCTTCGCATCGAACCATGTGGTGAACTGGGTCAACACGCTGTGGGTGAAGACCTTGACGCGCGAGGGCTATCGCGTGATCGCCCTCGACAATCGCGGGCACGGCCAGAGCGAGAAGCTCTACGATCCAGACGCCTACCATTCCTACCGCATGGCGGAGGATGCACGTCGCCTGCTCGATCATCTCCAGATCGAGCGCGCGGATGTGATGGGCTATTCCATGGGAGCGCGCATCACGGCGCATATGGCGCTGGCATCGCCCGAGCGGATGCGCTCCGCCCTTCTCGGCGGTCTCGGTATTCACTTGATCGACGGCGTTGGCCTGCCGCTCGGCATCGCCGATGCCATGGAGGTACGCTCGCTCGATGATCTGACCGACCCCATGCAGCGCATGTTCCGCGCCTTCGCGGAGCAGACCGGCAGCGACCTGAAGGCGCTCGCGGCCTGCATTCGCGGCTCGCGCCAGGCGCTGACCAAGGAGGAAGTGGCCTCCATCACGCTTCCGACGCTGGTGGCTGTCGGCACCAACGATGACGTAGCGGGCTCCGGGCCCGAACTCGTGGCGCTCCTGCCGAATGCAACCGCGCTCGACATCCCGGGCCGCGATCACAACCTCGCCGTCGGCGACAAGGTGCACAAGCAGGGCGTGCTGGAGTTCTTAGCCAAGCGCCCCTGAGGGTGAGCCGTTGATTTGAGGTCTCGTTCTCCCACCTTCTCACGAAGGAGAGGTGGATGACCAGACTCGATAGCGCCATCCGGCGACTGACGGCTCAGCGCGATCTTTTGGATTGGGCAACGAGCAAGATCGGCCCTCAGGGACTCGTGCTCGAACTCGGCCTTGGCAACGGGCGCACCTACGATCACCTGCGCAATCGTCTGCCGGGGCGCGAGATTTATGTGTTCGAGCGTTCGCCCGCGGCTCATCCCGACTGCATTCCGCCCGATCCCTATCTGCTCGTCGGCGACGTGTTCGAGACCCTGCCGCGCTTCATCGAGCGCTTCGGCCCAGGCTCCGCTGCGCTCGTTCACGTTGATATCGGTACAGGTGATGAGGAGGCCAATCGCCAACTTGCTCAGCGACTCTCGCCATTGTTCGAAAACCTGCTGCAGCCGGGCGGTCTTCTTCTCGCCGACCGTGCCTTCGACCTCGCCTGCTGCAAGGACATCTCATCTGAGACAGGCGTCGCCGAGGGCCGCTATTTCGTCTATCAGCGCTGAAGATCGACGCACCGTGCGGACCTTCTTCGTCATCCCCGGCCTCGTGCCGGGGATCCACGTCTTCTGCCGCGGCGGTTCCTAGAGCATTGAGCGCAAAAGTGGGCACCGGTTTTGCGCGAAAAGATGCTCAAAACCAGAAACTTAAAGCATCGGATGTGGGGACGATTTCACGTCCGATACTTTAAGACGTGGATGGCCGGATCAAGTCCGGCCATGACGGGGAGCGATGAGATCTCAAAAGTGCAAATCCACTTCTCATATCCGATGTTTTAGCGCCCGTTGAAAACGGGCTCGCGCTTGTCGAGAAACGCCGTGCGTCCCTCGACGGCATCGGCACTGTCGAAGCATTGATCGGCCAAGGCGACGGGATCAGTGTTCGGATGCCCGATTCCCATGGAGGCGTCGATGGCGGCTTTCGCGGCGCGGATCGTGAGCGGTGCGTTCTTCGCAATGTCATGCGCAAGAGCGAGAACGGCATCCTCCAGGCTGTCGTCGGGCACCACGCGCTGGATGGCACCAAGGCGCTGTGCCTCGTCCGCGCCGATGCGGCGGGCCGTGTAGAACAGGTCCTTGGCCGCCGCCGCGCCGACCGTGGCCGTGATCAGCTTCATCGCCCCTGGCGGATAGCCGACACCGAGGCGCGCGGCGGGAATGCCGAAGGCCGCATTCTCGGAAGCGATGCGAAGATCGCAGGAGAGCGCGAGTCCGAAGCCGCCGCCGAGGCAGAAGCCGCGGATCATGGCAAGCACCGGCTTCGAGCAATGGGCAACGGCCCAGAAGGCCGCCTCGTTGATGGCCTCATAAGCCCGTCCTCCCTCGACATCGGCCCGCACGGTCTCGAACTCCGCGATATCGGCCCCCGAGGCAAAGGACTCCATTCCTGCTCCGCGCAGGATGATCACCCGCACACGCTCATCTTCGTCCAGACGCGCGATGATTCCCGGGAGGGCCTGCCACATGCCGAGGTCGACGGCATTGTGCTTGGTCGGATTGTTGATGGCGAGCGTCGCGACGGGCCCCTCGATGGAGGTGGCGAGCTTAGGTACGGCAGGCGAAAAAGAGGCGTTCATGATGTAAGGGGATCTATGGTAAGGGGCAGGGGCTTCTTATGTATGCGGTTTGAATGCTAGAGCATCGGATCCCAAAGTGGGCATGCAGCTTTGGGATCCGATGTTCCTTCTTGAGAGAAGCGCATCGTTTGGAGCGGACCACCTTTCCGCACGATGCGCCAAAGCCGGCAGGGAGATTATCATGACGCAGACCCGCTTGAAGTCCGGAAACCCGGATTTTCTCGCCGGCAAAGTCGATCCGATCTGGAATCGTCTCCGCACCGAGGCCGATGCCGTCGTTCAGAGCGAGCCCGCTTTGGCTGGTTTCGTCCTGAGCGCCATTCTTCATCAGCCGAGCCTTGAGGCGGCGGTGATCCACCGCGTCGCATCGCGCTTGGGGCATGCGGCCTTGCCTTCGGACATCATCGAGCAGGTCTTCCTGGAGGCCGTAGAGCAGGACCGGAGCATCGGCCAGGCCTTCCGCGCGGATATCAGCGCCGTGCTCGACCGCGACCCGGTCGTCACCCGGGCCATCGAGCCCGTGCTCTATTTCAAGGGCTTTCACGCCATTCAGACGTACCGTCTGGCCCATTGGCTCTGGACCAGAGGGCGGGAGGATTTCGCGCTCTATCTCCAAAGCCGCTCGTCTGACACCTTTCAGACCGATATCCATCCGGCGGCCCGGATCGGGCATGGCATCTTCCTCGACCACGCCACCGGCCTCGTGGTCGGCGCCACCGCCGTCATCGAGGACAACGTCTCCATGCTCCAGAACGTAACACTCGGCGGCACCGGCAAGGAGCGGGGCGACCGCCATCCCAAGATCCGGCACGGCGTGCTGATCGGGGCCGGGGCCAAGATCCTCGGCAATATCGAAGTCGGCCACTGCGCGAGAATCGCCGCCGGCTCCGTGGTTCTGAAGCCCGTGCCCCATAATGCGACGGTGGCGGGCGTGCCGGCCAAGGTCGTCGGCACGGCCGGATGCGACGAGCCCGCCCGCGCCATGAACCACCTTCTCTCGGAGGCGGACGGCATCTGACGGGGAGAAGGACCCAACCCCGCTTGCCCGCGTTGGCCCGGCATGGCAATGGCTGAGGCCGGAATTGATGAGAAAGGACCTGTAGTGGATAAAACGGAGATGGCGAAAGTCGAGCGCTACCTGCGCCAGACCTTTGCGAACCACTCGATCCGAGTTGTCGGTCGCCCCAAGAAGACCGACTCGGCGGAAGTTTATATCGGTGAGGAATTCGTCGGCGTGCTCTTCGTTGATGACGAGGACGGGGACCGCTCCTACAACTTCACCATGGCGATCCTCGATACGGATCTCGAGGACTAAGCGGCACCATTCACGGCAGAGCCTCCCCGGGTTCTGCCGTTTTCATTTTTAAGGTGAGCCATGCCGGTCTACAGCCTCGACGATGTTTCTCCGATCCTGCCCGAAGCGGACCGCTTCTGGATCGCTCCCGATGCCCATGTGATCGGCAAGGTGCAGCTTGGGCTGGACGTGGGCATCTGGTTCGGAGCCGTGCTGCGCGGAGACAACGAGCTCATCGATATCGGCGAGGGCACCAACATCCAGGAAGGGGCCTTGCTGCACACGGATATGGGCGCGCCGCTCAGCGTCGGTGCCGGTTGCACCATCGGGCACAAGGCGATCCTCCACGGCTGCACCATTGGCGAGAATTCCCTGGTCGGCATGGGAGCGACCGTGCTCAACTATGCGCGGATCGGCGCGAACTGCCTCGTGGGCGCCAATGCGCTCGTCACCGAGGGCAAAGAGTTCCCCGACAATTCCCTGATTGTCGGCGCACCGGCCAAGGCGGTCCGTGTGCTGGACGAGGCCGCGATCGAGAAGCTGCGCTGGTCGGCGCAGAACTATGTCTCGAACTGGAAGCGCTTCGCAAAAGGAATGAGGCGGATCGACTGACCCGCCTCATGCTTTGAACTCGGAGAATTCGGAAAATGGCAACCGGCGCTCAGGCGCCGGTTTTGTTTTAGCGGTTCGCGGTGGTGGTCGGCGAGGTGGCGATGCCGCCCAGCGAAACCCAGCCAACCGTGTCCTGGCTCTCGCGCTTGATGTAGACGTAGCCCGTGCGGCTCCAGGGAAGGACCGAAGAGGTCTTGTTGTCGAGCACGTAATCGCCGCGATTGGTGCGAATCACCAGCACCGCATGGCCTTCGCCGAGTTCGTCGATCACGACGGTCATGCGCATGGCTCGGCGGGGAAGGCCGTTATCGGCGAGGATCTTGCGCTTCAGGAGCTGAAAGTCCTCGCAGTCGCCACGGCCGTCATCCGGGAAGCCCCAGATATCGACGGTGCCCCAGTGGTCCGCATCAGTCACGGCCTTGATGCTGGAGTTCACGCGCTGGTTCACGGACACGATGGTCTTCCAGACCTGCGGAGTGAGCTCGATAACTTCCGGCTCCGTCACATCGACGGCACATTCCTCGGGATTGCTGTCGCAGAACTTCAACCACGCCACGAGAGGCTTGGCCGCACCCATGCTTGCGATCGAATTGCTGGAAGCGGGCAGGGAGGCGAGGGTCTGAGCCTGGGCTGCGCCACCTGCGAAAACAACGAAAGCCGAAACGAATGCTGCTTTGATGAAATTGGTCGAGAAGGAAAACTTCTCAGTCAGGCCGCTGAAAAAGCCGTTTTTGAAAGAATCCTGCCGCATGCCCCACCAGCCGGTTAATGTTCTTTTAACCAAACTGACATGGTTGCATTTCAGGCTCAAGCAGAAAGTAAAAGGTGAGTTAACGCGTCGCGCTCAGAAACGGTTCCTTTATGGTTAACAAAAAGTCGAACCGCCAGCCAAGATAAGGAAAGCATTCCTCTAGGTTATCGGAGGATGCTGCTAAGCATATGGTTTTGCTTGCACCGCGGACCACATAGAAGGCTTAAGGTAGAAAGATCGCCGCCCGCTGTCAGTCCCGATTCCCTTATGCTGACAGCCCATGAAAAAGTTGTCCATGCCCATGCGTCAGTTCCGTACCCGCGAGCCGATCTTCAATCTGCCGTCGGTCGTGACCTTCAGTATCCTCGCTCTGGTGGCAATTCATGCCGTACGCATGTTCTTCTTTTCCGAGGAAACCGATTTCCAGACGGTCATCGACTGGTCCGTGATCCCCGCCCGCTGGGCAGTCGCCTATGGAGGCGTGGAGAGCCAGGAGATCGTGCGGCTGATGCAGGAGGGAGCATCAGAAGACGCTCTGGAGCCGCTGGCCGGTCTTGCCCAGTACATCCTGGGCGATGGCGAGGGACGCCCCTGGACGGCGCTGACCTATGCATTCCTGCACGGCTCCTGGGCGCATGTGCTCCTCAACAGCATCTGGCTTGCGGCCTTCGGCACGCCTATCGCACGGCGCTGCGGGACAGGGCGGTTCCTTCTTCTCTCGGCGCTCTCCGCGATCGGCGGTGCGGTGCTTTACGCCGTGATGAACCCGGTGCAGGTCATCCCGATGATCGGGGCCTCGGGGGCTGTCTCCGGCCTGATGGCTGCCGCCTCCTGGTTCATCTTCGCGCCCGCGAGCTGGCATTGGGAGGGACGGCTCGCCGAACCGCATGAGCGGCCGCGCCAAGCCTTGGTCGACCTGATCCGCACCAGGCCGTTCCTGATCTTCCTCGCCGTCTGGTTCGGCACCAATTATCTTTTTGCTTTCGTTCAGCCGATCGGCCTCGCCGAAGGAAGCGTTGCCTGGGAGGCGCATGTGGGCGGCTTCCTGGTGGGGCTTCTCATTTTCCCTTGGCTCGACCCCATCCCTGCACGTGGGAGGCGTATCTCGGCTTGAAAGTGCTCGGGTTTCGCTCAATCATCCTATGACTGACGCAGGGTTATCCCTCGTTCATGGGAGAGCCCCTCTGAAAGCCGAGCGGTTGCGAAGGCTGACGGTTCTTCGCCCCGCACAACGGGAGGAAAAGCATGAACGTCGATCGAATCCTTTCGGTGAAAGGACGCAATGTCGTCTCTATCGAGGCCGACCGCTCTCTGAGCGAAGCAGTGCGGCTTTTGTCGGAGCGCAGGATCGGTGCCGTTGTCGTGGTGGATGGTAAGCAGCCCGTGTCCGGCATTCTCTCCGAGCGCGATATCGTCAAAGCTGTTGCCGCTCACGGGGCTCGGGCCCTCGACGAGCCCGTCTCCCGCTTCATGACGGGACAGGTCGTCACCTGCACGAGCCGGAGTTCCGTCAACGATCTGATGGAGCTGATGACGCAGCAAAAGTTCCGGCACGTGCCCGTTGTCGAGGGAGGACAGCTTGTCGGCATCATCTCCATCGGCGACGTAGTGAAGCAGCGCGTCGAGGAGATCGAGGCCGAAAGTCAGGCGATCAAGGAATACATTGCGACTGCCTGATCACGTTTCCTGCGATTCCTGAATCAGCTCCCGAATATCCGGCAGGGCGCGTTCCGTGGCCTGCCGCCCCAGCGCGATGCATTCCTGCGCGCGATGGAACTCGAACAGCCCCATCTTCGCGAGCTTGGGTGCAACCATGATGTCCGGCGGGTCGCCGGCCAATCGTGAGCGGGCGATGCGGTCCTGCGTGATGTTGAAGGCATCGACCATCACGGTCGCCATGCCCGGCGCATTGGGGGGCTTGCGCTGCTTTTCGGCACGCGAAGCCGAGAAGAGGCTCCATTTGCGCGGCGCGTCCTCGATGACCTCCTCGATCTCCTGCTCGTCGGTGGTCGGCTCCGCGTCGTAGGACTGAATCACCGTCCCCCGCACGCGCACTTCACCGTTGAGGTTCACACAGATCACGAGATCTGCGCCGAGAGCGCGGGCAGCGGTGATCGGGATCGGATTCACGAGCGCGCCGTCCATAAGCCACCGCCCCTTGATCAGAACGGGATCGAATACACCGGGCAGGGCATAGGAAGCCCGCATTGCCTGCACGAGCGGGCCACGGGTCAGCCAGATCTCGTGACCGCTCGTGAGTTCGGTGGCGATGGTGCAGAACTTGATGGGCAGCGTCTCGACACGACGGTCCGTGAGATCCTGGTCGAGGAGGCGCTGCAGGCGTCCGCCGGCGATGAGACCCGCGCCGCTGAAATGGAAGTCGAGCAGGCCCATGACCCGCCGTTTCGTGAGGGACAGGGCGAAGGCTTCAAGTTCATCGAGTTTGCCGGCCGCATAGCAGCCGCCCACCACCGCGCCGATGGAGCAGCCCGCGATCACATCCGGAACGATGCCTGCCTCCTCGAGAACGCGCAGCACGCCGATATGGGACCAGCCCCTCGCTGCGCCGCCGCCAAGGGCCAAGCCGATCCTCACCTTTGCGCGCGGGCTATGTTCGACGGGTTGCTTGATCTCTTCAATGCTCCCGCCGCCGCCTCCTGACCCGGCGCTGCGCCGGGCAATCCCGTCCCACAACATCGCTCACTCCAAGGCCGTTCGTCTCATTCATGCGCCCAGCAGGTGAAGACCGTATGAATGGTGCCCTTAAACTTCACTTAGGTCGCGTTTCGGAAAACTGAACAGTGGAGGCGCGCAGGGCCCGTTGCGACAAAATGCTGATGGTGAGGGAGAAGAGGATCAGCACGACCAGCATGGCACGCAGGCCGAAGATGTCGCCGCCGAAGCCGATGAGCGGCGGCCCCATGAGGTATCCGCCATAACCCAGCGTTGCCACCATCGCGACGCCCACGCTTGGGGCGATGCCCGGCATCTGTCCTGCCGTGCTGAAGAGGACTGGCACCAGATTGGCGAGCCCGAACCCGACCAGTGCGAAACCGAGAGTGGCGGGGATCGGCTGCGGCAGGAGAATGGCCAGGAGCAGGCCGGACGCTGCCAGCAAACCGCCAAGCTGCACCGTGCGGGTGCGGCCCAGTCTGCGCACGACGGAATCGCCCAGGAAACGGCAGATGGTCATGGCGAGCGAGAAGGCGGCGAAGCCGCTCACCGCAGCCTGCAGGTCCGCGCCCGCGACGGTCTGCAGGTAAATCGCCGTCCAATCGACCATGGCACCTTCCACGACGAAGCAGAACATGGCGAGCACGGCAACAATCACGACGGACCCACGAGGCCAGGCAAAGCCATGGCCCTCGTTGTCTCCCGCCGGTTCGCTCTCGGCTATCATGCCGAAGGCTGCGGCGAGGAAGAGGGCGCCCATGCCGAGACAGGCGACGAGCAGGGTCGAGAAGATCGAGAGTTCGAGGGCAATCAGCACGCCTGACAAGGCTGCGCCTGCCAAGCCGCCGAGGCTGAAAAAGGCGTGGAATGACGACATGATCGCCTTGCCCCAGGCTTTCTCCACAACCGTGGCGTTGGTGTTCATGGAGATGTCGAGGGAGCCGTTGAATGCCCCCGCCAGGAAGGACGTGGCGGCGAAGAAGCTCAAAGAAGGCGCAAGTCCGATCAGCAAGAGGCCGATTGTGAAGGCAAGAGCCGCCGCGAGGGTCGCGAGCCTGCTGCCGCTGATCGTGATCACCCAGCCGATGATTGGCATGAGCAACACTGCCCCAATCGAGAAGGCCAGAAGGCCGAGGCTGAGCTGTCCGTCAGACAGGCCTAGCTCGGCCTTGAAGCGGGGCAATTGCGCCGCCCAGACGCCGATGCCGAAGCCGTTGCCGAAGAAGGTGGCGCTGACGGCCGCGCGGGCCGGGAGAAGATCGCGTCGTGTCATGCAAAGGCTTTTAGCGGGCCGTGCCTGATTTGAAACCCACTGAGGATGGGAGGGAGCCCCTCATGCGTGAGAGGCTAGCCTTCAGGCCTTGACGAGACTCGGCGTTGCGTCTGCGGTTTCGATCTTTCGGTAGAAGCAGGAGCGGCGGCCCGTGTGGCAGCAGCCGCCGTCACCAGCGACATTCACCTTGAGCCACAGGGCGTCCTGGTCGCAATCGATCCGCATCTCGACGATGGTCTGGATCTGGCCGCTGGTCGCGCCTTTGTGCCAGAGCTCGCCGCGCGAGCGGGACCAGTACCAGGCCTCGCCGGTCTCAAGGGTCTTGGCGAGAGCTTCGGCATTCATGTGCGCGACCATCAACAGCTCGCCGGTCGTCGCATCCGTCGTGACGCAGGTGACGAGCCCATCCGCGTTGAAGCGCGGCGTGAGAGCCGTTCCTTCCTCAAGATCGGTCTTCGAGCCGGGTGCGGGAAAGGAGCTGGAGCAGGACGCGCACATGAGTTGCCTCGAAACGGTGGGCGTGAAAGCCGTTAGTTTACAAAAACCTCATCCTGAGGAGCAGCCGTGAGGCTGCGTCTAGAAGGAGGATCCAGAGAGCACTGGATCCTCCTTCGAGACGGATTGCTACGCAATCCTCCTCAGGATGAGGGCCGGAAGTAAGTCAAGTGCTTCAAAGAATCTAAGGCCTGCCTTAAGCCTTACTGTGTCTCACGAGCGTGAGGAAGCGCACCTGCTCGGCCGCATCGTTGAAGGCACCCGTGAACTGCGTCGTGAGGGTCATCGCGCCTGCCTTCTGCACGCCGCGCATGGACATGCACATGTGCTCGGCCTCGATCATTACCGCCACGCCCCGGGGCTCAAGATACTGCTCGATGGCTGAAGCGATCTGCGCCGTCATGGTCTCCTGGGTCTGGAGACGGCGGGCATAGACCTCCACGAGGCGGGCGAGCTTGGACAGCCCCACGACGCCCTTCGTCGGGTAATAGGCGATATGCGCCATGCCGTAGAAGGGCACCATGTGGTGCTCGCAATGGGAGTAGAAGGGGATATCGCGCACGAGCACGATATCGTCGTAGCCCTCCACCTCGGCGAAGATTTTATTCAGGACATCTTTCGGATCGTCCTGATAGCCCGAATAGAATTCCTTGAACGCCTTCGCAACGCGCTTCGGGGTATCCTGCAGGCCTTCGCGCTGCGGATTGTCGCCCGCCCAACGGATCAGGGTACGAACAGCCGCTTCGGCTTCCTCCCGGGTCGGGCAGTCGGTAGGCTTGTCGGCGGCTGGAATCAGACGCGGGGACAAGGACTTAACCACATCGTTCATGTGGAGCCTCTTTCTTGAACTAACACTGTGCGGAAGCGGGGATACTTCCGGCGTTTCCACTCCCGTCTTCCGTTAAGCCAACACGCAGCCCTGTCGCGGAGTTCGGTCATGATGTCTATATAAGAGATGTGGAGCACATTCCCATTCGTGATGTCTAGACCTGAATGCTGAACGATATCTATAGCCGCCGCATCCTCGAGCTTGCGGCCAATATCCCCCATCTCGGGCGGCTGCCCGAGCCGGATGCGTCGGCGACGGCTCATTCGAAGCTTTGCGGCTCTACGGTGACGGTTGATATAAAACTTGATGGCAATGTCGTGACGGCTTTCGCCCATGACGTGAAGGCCTGTGCCCTTGGCCAGGCCTCCTCCGCCATCATGGGGCTGCATGTGATCGGCTCGACGGCCGAGGAGCTTCGTGAGGTGAGGGAGACGGCAGCCCGCGTGCTCAAGGCCAATGCCGAGGCGCCCGAAGGGAAGTGGGAGGACCTGAAGGTCCTGGAGCCGCTGCGGGACTACAAGGCCCGCCATGCGTCGATCCTTCTCACCTTCGATGCGGTGGTGGATGCCCTCGACCAGATCGAGGCGCGGCGGGCGAGGGGAGGTTCATAACACGGACCCCTTCCATCGGCGCTTCCTGAGCGGCCTCTAGGGCTGTTTCCATGGGCATGGGAACAGCTATCATCCTTGGCTCAGCCGCATTTCTTGACGGTAAACCGGATCCACTTCACCGAAAAATGCTCTAGGCAGGAATCTGAAGAGGCAGTCCGCGCCGACCAATCCGCTCCTGGTCGTCAGGGGAACCGTAGCGCCTGTCCAGGGTCCGGGTCGTGTTTGCCCAGTCGGCCATGGTCTGAATCGTTTCCATCCGCTTGGCCACGAATGGGTCGGAGCGCCATGCCCGTACCTTCGGCCACAGAACGTCGAGGGACTCATCGAGAACGTTTCCGACCTTTGCTTCGTAGATCGGATAGGCGCGGAGCGCTCCATCGGGCTCGATGTGGAGGATGTCCAGATCGACTGCGCTCGCTCCAGGCTGAGGCAGGAAATATCTCACGTCGGTCACGGAAATGTCGATGACGTTACCTTCACGGGCGGCCAGGTGCCGACCGATCTCGATCAGATCAACCAGTTCCTGAATGGATAGAAGCTCGCTTGCCTCGAATTGCGGCTCCGCAGCCAAGCCGGATGGAATGACCGCCCCGAAGCGAATGTAATCGAGTTTTGGGAACCGTTTGATGGCGGCCTCCACAAACCGCTCCAGGTCCGCTTCATTCGCGCCCGAGCGGGTCAGGGTGTAGTCGATCCCGAGAGTAAAGCAGTTCTGTCCCGCTGCCTGACGGTCCACTTTCACCCGATGCAGGACATCCAGTGCCTTCATCCCGCGCTCGAACGCGCCGGCGCGCGCGCGGATGGCGTCATGGATGGAGGCGTCGGCGCCGTCGATGCTCACCGCCACGCTCGAGACCGTGTCCGCGAGCGCAGTGGCAGTCTTCTCCGGCATCGACCAACCGCTCGTGAACACCGTGACGGCAATGCCTGCGTCATGCAGGCGCTTCATCGCCTCGGGAGCCCAGCGGACCGACAAGGGCTCGCCGCCGCTGATCGACACCTTTTGCGCCTGCGCCGCAATGATTACGTCGATGACGCGCATGGCCGCGTCCCGATTCAGCGTGCGAGCGGGCCGCCGCCCCGATTCCGTATAGCAATGAATGCATCTCAGTGGGCAGGCATAAGTAATATCCCAAATGAATTTTCCAATTTTGACGGCCATCATTCCTGCTCTAACTGATGAACTTTAAATGAAATAACGTATCTCAGCTAATGTTGGGGCATGCCACGAAGCACTGGTTGAAAGTGCTGACGAATTGAGCAGTAAAGTTGCAGTCTCTGCCAGACCGAGGATTTAACGTGAGAAAAGGACCACAGGCGATGACATTGAGGCATCTCCCCCGCTGGGTCGCTCACATGGCGATCCGCTCTTACCAGCTCACGCTTTCGGGTCTGGTCGGCCGCCAGTGTCGGCATCTGCCGTCCTGTTCCGAATACACGGACGAGGCAATCCAGCGGCACGGCTTCTGGGCGGGGGGCTGGATGGGCTTTGCCCGCATCTGCCGCTGCGGGCCCTTCGGCACCCACGGCATCGACCTCGTTCCTGAAACATTGCCCGAAGGCTCAGGCTGGTATAAGCCGTGGACCTATGGTCGCTGGCGGGGCGTGAACGCGCCAGAAAACGCCTCTGCGATCACCTGCGATTCAGTCGAACCTGACGGCGGCTGAGTTCGCCTTGTCCTAAAAACCGTCGGCCCCCGCTTACCTGCTCCGTTGGCAGGAGTGAGCCAGGAGACATTTTGATGATTACCCTGACATTCCCCGATGGCGCCCAGCGCCAATATGCCCCCGGCACCACCGGCCGCGAGATCGTGGAGGGCATTGCCAAGTCGCTCGCCAAGCGCACCGTCGCCATGGCTCTCGACGGCACGGTCACCGATCTCGCCGATCCGATCACGAAGGACGCCAAGATCGAGTTTCTCAACCGCGAGGATCCGCGCGCGCTGGAGCTGATCCGGCACGATTGCGCGCACGTGCTCGCGGAAGCGGTGCAGGAGCTTTTCCCGGGAACGCAGGTGACCATCGGTCCCGTGATCGAGAACGGCTTCTACTACGACTTCGCCCGCAACGAGCCCTTCACCCCGGAGGACTTCCCGGCCATCGAGGCGAAGATGCGCGAGATCATCGCCCGCGATAAGCCTTTCACGAAGGAAGTCTGGAGCCGCGACAAGGCCAAGAAGGTGTTCGCCGAGAAGGGCGAAACCT
Source organism: Microvirga medicaginis (assembly GCF_052658925.1). Classification (NCBI taxonomy): domain Bacteria; kingdom Pseudomonadati; phylum Pseudomonadota; class Alphaproteobacteria; order Hyphomicrobiales; family Methylobacteriaceae; genus Microvirga; species Microvirga medicaginis. Next base: position 28,148 of record NZ_JBQWEL010000011.1, read on the forward strand.
ACAAGGTCGAGCTCGTCGACGCGATCCCGGAAGGCCAGGATCTCAAGATCTACTTCCAGGGCGACTGGTTCGATCTCTGCCGCGGTCCGCACATGACTTCCACGGGCAAGATCGGCGACGCCTTCAAGCTCATGAAGGTGGCGGGCGCCTATTGGCGCGGCGACTCGAACAACGCGATGCTCACCCGCATCTACGCGACCGCCTGGACCTCTCAGGAAGACCTCGACAACTACATCAGGCAGCTCGAGGAAGCCGAGAAGCGCGATCACCGCCGCCTGGGCCGCGAGATGGACCTGTTCCACTTCCAGGAGGAAGGGCCGGGCGTCGTCTTCTGGCACCCGAAGGGCTGGACGGTGTTCCAGGAGCTGATTTCCTATATGCGTCGCCGCCTGAAGGGCGACTACAAGGAGGTCAACGCGCCGCAGATCCTCGACAAGGCCCTGTGGGAGACCTCCGGTCACTGGGGCTGGTACCGCGAGAACATGTTCGCGACCCAGACCGAGGACGACCGCATCTTCGCGATCAAGCCGATGAACTGCCCGGGCCACGTGCAGATCTTCAAGCATGGCCTGAAGTCCTACCGCGACCTGCCGCTGCGCCTCGCCGAGTTCGGCAACGTGCATCGCTACGAGCCGTCGGGCGCACTGCACGGCCTCATGCGCGTGCGCGGCTTCACGCAGGACGACGCGCATATCTTCTGCACGGAAGAGCAACTGGCCGCCGAGTGCCTGAAGATCAACGACCTGATCCTCTCCACTTACGCCGATTTCGGATTCGACGAGATCGTCGTGAAGCTCTCGACACGCCCTGAGAAGCGCGTCGGCACCGACGAGATGTGGGATCACGCCGAGGAGGTGATGACCCGCGTGCTCAAGCAGATCGAGGACCAGTCCGGCGGACGCATCAAGACCGCGATCAACCCGGGCGAGGGCGCGTTCTACGGGCCCAAGTTCGAATACGTGCTGCGCGATGCCATCGGCCGCGACTGGCAGTGCGGCACCACGCAGGTGGACTTCAACCTGCCGGAGCGTTTCGGCGCGTTCTATGTCGACCATGATGGCCAGAAGAAGACGCCCGTCATGGTGCACCGCGCGATCTGCGGCTCCATGGAGCGCTTCACCGGCATCCTGATCGAGCACTTCGCGGGTCACTTCCCGCTCTGGCTCGCGCCGGTGCAGGCGGTTGTCGCCACCATCACCTCGGAGGGTGACGAATACGCCATGGAAGTCGTGAAAGCGGCTGAAGCGATGGGCCTGCGCGTCGAGGCCGATCTTCGCAACGAGAAGATCAACTACAAGGTCCGCGAGCATTCGCTGGTGAAGGTGCCGGTGCTGCTCGTGGTGGGCAAGAAAGAGGCCGCCGAGCGTACGGTGTCGATCCGCCGTCTCGGCAGCCCCGACCAGAAGACCATGTCGCTCGACGAGGCTCTGAGGGCTCTCGCCGCCGAGGCGATCACGCCGGATCGCCGGCGCGCCGCGAAGGCCGTGGCGGAGCCCGAGGCGCATGCCACGCTCGACGGCCATCACGTGATTGAGCGCACGGTCGCGTAAGAACTCATCGCACAAAAGAAGGCGGCGGCGCTTCCGAGAAGGAGGCGCCGCCTCTTTCTTATCGTCAGGTCGTCTGCCTCTGCCGTCCGCTCGTGCGCCCGCCAGGAGCCGTGCCGGCCGTCGTTCCCGCCGGGCCGCTGCCCGGATTGCCACTTGCGGCGACTGCATCGCCGGCCTCGGTGCCGGTGTGGTGATGACCCTGCCGCTGGCCGACGCGCAGATTGTTCTGCACATGAGAAACGCCCGAAACGGACTCCGCGATGTCCTCGGCCCAGCGCTTCTCGTTTCGGTCGCGCACCGTGCCGGTGAGCGTCACCTCGCGGTTCTGCACCGTGACCTCGATCTCCGAGGCGTCGACGCGCGCATCGTCGCTGAGCCGTTCGCTCACATCCTCACGAATGCGATCGTCGGAGCGCTGATAGTTGCGCGGGCCACGTCCGCGATGATCCTCTCGACGCACCTCGCCACGGCTGGCCGTGGCATCGTTGCCGAAGCGCGTGTTGCCGGGACCCATGCCGTAATTGCTGTGATCGCGCCGCTCGTTCACCAAAGACCAGGTGCGCTCGCGATCCTGCATGAGGCGATCACCCTCGCTGCTGTCGTCGCCGGGACGTGCAGACTCGCCGGTGACGGTCGAGACGCCGTAATGCCTCGGCCGATAGCCGCGCCCGGAGGAATCCCGCTCGGCGTAGGGATCGCCGTAGCTCTGATAGCCCTCGCCGCCGAAGCCGCCGCGCATGGGGGCATTGCGTGCTCTTTCCTCTCCGGGATAGCCGAAGCTGCCGAAGGCCGCGCGCACATCGTCCTCGTCGCGGAAGCGGAACTCGACGCCGCCACGCCTTTCGTCGCGCGCTACGTATCTGCGGCCGCGTTCACGATAATCGTGCGGACGATGGCGCCAATCGTCATCCTCCTGGCCCAGACGGCGATCCAGATCCCGCCGCTCGTCGCCGGTCAGCCGCGCCTGTCCACCGCGGCGCGTTTGATCCGCACGCGCCTCGCTCGGCGTTCCGGTGCGATCGGGTTCGGAGGGTGTGGAGATGCGGCGCAGGGCGCGGGAGGCATCCTGCTCGTCGTCGGTCGCGAGATCTCCGAGCGCGACAATGCCGACGAGGTGCTTGTCGTGATCGACGACGGGCAGGCGGCGGATCTGGTGATCGCTCATCAGCTGCACGATGTGGCCCACATCGTCGTCGTCGAAGCACCACCAGACCTCCTCGGACATGACATCGCGCACGCGGGTGGTGTCGGGCGGAAGGCCTGCGGCCGTGGCGCGAACGGTGATGTCCCTGTCCGTGATCATGCCGCGCAGGCGTCGTCCGTCACAGACCGGCAGCACGCCGACATTCATTTCGTCCATCAGCCGCGCGGCTTCCTGGACGGTTCTGTCAGGCGAGACCACGCGCACGTTGCGGGTCATGATGTCCGAAATTCTCATGAGCTTCATCCCTCTCAAGGTCACGCCTCGAAGGTTTGAGCGCATGTGCCCGGCGCGACCGATGACTTATGCAAGTGACGCATTTTCGGGCGGAAAACCGGTTCCCGCTTTTCCTGAAAATGCTTTGCCTTCGGTCAATGCGGCGGGGGCGGAAAAGGTTCAGGGAGCGGCCTTGGCGAGCACTTCGATATCGCGATCGAGGCCGCTCTCGACCTTGAATTCCTTCGTGTAGACCTTGCCCTCGTGACGGGCTATCAGAACATATTCGCCTTCCGCCAGAGTCACGGACGGGAAGGCGCCGATGGCTTCGCGGATCACGTCGCCGCCGGGGGTCAGCACGCTGAAGGCCGTGCCTGCGAAAGCCTCGCCGCCCTCGGAAGCCACGAGCTTGAGAGTGACGGTCGCCGCGCGGTGGTTCAGGGTCGCTTCCGTGACCTTGCCGGATTCCACCTTGAGGTCGCTGCGCATGATGGCGTTGGCATCTCCGTAGGTGGAGACCACGTGATAGGTACCCTCGGGGAGGCGGATCACCTCATTCGGCTTGGCATTGGAAATGACGAGCCGTCCTTCCGAGTTCTGGGCCTCGGGCACATAGACGGAGAAGGTCACACGGTTCTGGGCAATCGGGCTTTCGCCGACCGCGCCTTTCAGCCTGAGCGCTCCTGCGCTGACGACGAGGCGCTCATTGAGGTTTCCGGTCTGCACGGTGATGCGCTTCGACGCGCTGGCGAAGCCATAGGCCACATGCACGATGTAGTTGCCCGGTGCCAGGGTGAAGCTCGGCGTCGGGCTGCTGGAGCGGGCGACGATGTTCGGCTGGGACGTGTCGCCCTTGTCCTCGAAGACACGCCAGACGAGCCCGGAGCGGATCGGCTCGTTGCTTTCGGCAAAGACTGCGCCCGCATTGACCACCACCTGCTTGAGAGCCACGGGAGGGGGAGGGCTCTGCGAGAGAGAGGGCACGCCGGGAGGGGGCGGTGGGCCGAAGGGCTGGGGAGCTCCTCCGAGCGGTTGCGTGAGCGTCTGTGCCGAGGCGGCGGAAGCCGTCAGCCAAAGCAGCAGGCTCAATGTGGAGAAGCGGAGGGTCAGGAAAGTCATCATCAAAATGAGGATAAATATCTATTATCGCACAGGCGTGGCGACGGCGGTCTGGATCGGCTTGTCCTCCGTGTCCACGAGATCGGAAGCCGCCGCAACCAAATTCTCGAGGGACAGGGGCCGGAACTCGAACTCGACCCGGTGCTTGCCCGCAGGCACTTCCACCCCGCGGAACAGCAGGTTGGCGCGCAGCACCGGGCGGCGCTGACCGTCGACGCTCGCCTCCCAGCCCGGATAATAGATATCGTGCAGCACGAGCACACCGTGCTCGCTGCTCTCCACCTCCAGGCTGACGGAGTTACGCCTGTAGCTGACGATCTTGACCGTGCTCTCAGCCTTGTCGGCGGTGGGGCGAACGGGGGCATAATGAGCCTTGAGCAGAGGCATGCTTGCCTGATCGATCAGCGCTTCCGTCTCGCGGTTGAATTCAGGCAACTCGTCCTGGCCGAGCACGGCTTCCGAATCCACGGCCTGCACATGATGGGCCATGTAGGCACGTCGGCCGGATGTGTTGAGACGATAAATCCACATCTTGCCCGTGCCGTAGACGACCTCCGCATCCGCGAGGCGCGGGAAATGGCGGGGCAGCTTTTGGACAGGTCGGTCAAGGACGAGATAATCGAGGCCGAGCAGGCCCGCGAGCTCGCATTCATAGCCCCGGAACGAGGTCGGGAACTGGCGCAGGTTCGGATCCTCGGCATTCTCGCCAGGGCCGATGGCCCGTTCGTAATCGGCCAGACGCAGGGGGTTGTAGCCGATGATGTCCTCGATCTCGAGGACCATGGAGGCGTTCTGCCACGAGCCTTTCAGGCCTAGGATCTCAACGCGGGGGTATTCGCCCTGTTTGTGGCGCTCCGCTAGCTCGCGCTTGAGGATCTGCAGGCCCTGCAGTTGTTCGGGCGGCAATTGGGTGAAGACCGTATAGCGTCCCGCAGGCTCGGCATTGAGAGCCGAGGCGGCATGGCGGCTGATGAGCTCGGCCCCGGTCAGAGCCACGAGTGCGAGCGCAACGGCCTCGCGCCTGTAGGCCGAGCCGCTCAGCTTGGCTACAAGTCCCATGACGAGAACGGCTGCCAAGAGGCCGCCGCCAGCCTCGGTCAGGGTCGAGGGGACTTGCCCGCCTTTGACGGCGAAGGCAAGGGCGCTCGCCAGGGCGGCAACGACGAGAGCCACCGCCAGGACGGGCAGCGCGATGCGGAGCTGGCCGAGGGCCGCCTTGCTCCAGCTCGGCAGCCCTTCTGTCGCATAGCGATGGACGAGGTAACCGGATGAGAAGGCGAGCGCGATGTTGATCAGGAAGGTGGCGTCCGCCGGACGGCGGTAGAGGTTCACGCCCGGCAGATGATCGAAGATGATCTCGAAGCCGGGGGTGTAGCGCCCGAGCGCATAGAGGATCGCGAGCAGGCCGACCACGAGGAAGAACCGGAATTCGCGCGCGAAGAGCCGCCCGCCCGCGATGCCGTGCCAGAGGATGAAGAGGGCCGGGATCGTGCCGATGAAGAGGTAATTGGTGGCCCGGTCGGTCCAGGTACCTTCGGACAGGCTGTGCCAGTCGGGTCCCCAATAATCGTAGGTCCAGCGCAGCGACCCGAAGATGTTGCCGAAGAGGATCGTCGCCAGGCTCTCCGGGGGCAGGGAGCCCATGGCCGCCACGCCGAACCCGAAGGAGGGGCGGGTCGAGGTGGCGAGGAACTGCATGGTCAGAATAACCGGCACCGCCAGCAGCGCGCCGCCGATCAGGGCCATCGTCGCCAGAAGGCCCAGACGCGAGCGAAGATAGGCGAACGGCTTCCGGGCGGTCCAGATGCGGTGCGCGGCGACGCCGATCAGAGTCAGGGCGCAGAGAAAGGCCACCTGATCGCGCCCGATCACCATCAGGGCGGCGCTGACGGCGAAAAGCACGCCGTAGCGATAGGAGCGCCGGTCCAGGGCCTCTTCGAGCAGCCAGAAGGCGAGCGGAAAGAAGCCGTAGCTGAGGATCATTCCCGTGTGCTGCAGACGGGCAGTTGCCGAGCCGCCGAGCATGAACACGATCGCCGCCACCACGGCTCCCGACCAATGCCAGCCGCGACGGCGGAAGATCGGCAGGAAAGCCAGGGCGCCCGGCAGGAAATGAGCGAAGACCACCAGGTCGAAGAGCTCCATGGAGGGATCGGGCTTGAGCCAGCCGAACAGGAGCATGGTGGGCGTGAACAGAAGCGATTGCGGATCGGCGGCGGAGGGGTGGCCGCCGAAATGATAGGGGTTCCAGAGGGGCAGTTCGCCATGGGCGAGGGCCGCGCCGAGATAGCGCAGGGTGGGGTAGAACTGATTTTTGGAATCCCAGGGGACGACGGAGCCGGTCAGGGGCCAGATGGCGGCTGCTGCGGCCCAGGCCGCCAGGATGAGGCCAAGGGCCAGAAAGGTCTGGCGTCTGGACCATTCCAGGCTGGGCATGGGACCGTCGGATCCGAGCAAGGATGACTGCATGTGTTTAACAAACGGCGCTACGCAAACCGGTCCCCTCTTCCTCAGCCAGCCTCTCGCTCGCCTCGGCCAGGAAACCTGCTTGGCGGATCACCGCACTCCCCCTATACATCCGTTGCCGTTTGTTGACTGTGCAACGGCCTGACGTCTTGGAACGCCCGTGTTTCTCAACAGCAGCAAGACGGCGAGACCAAGGCAATGCCTGAGCTCCCGCCTGCGCCCTTACGGGTATTCACGTTCATTGTTCCACATTATCCGAGTTGGATGAAGACCCCATGAATGAAAGTCTTTCCCGCCTTTTGAGCCGCCGCTCCGTGCCGCCGCGCTGGCTGGGAGAGCCGGGTCCGAGCGCTCAAGACATCGAGACCATGCTCACCGCCGCGGCCCGGGTGCCGGATCATGGCAAGCTGGTGCCCTGGCGCTTCATCCTGATCGAAGGCGAAGCCCGGCAGCGGCTGGGAGAGGTTCTCGCCAAGGCCTTTCAGGCCGATAACCCCGGCGCCGATGCTGCGGCGATCGCCGCCGAGCGGGAGCGTTTCTCCCAAGCTCCGCTCGTGGTGGCGGTGGTCTCCCGTGTCGTGCCGCATGTGAAGATCCCGGAATGGGAGCAGATGCTCTCCGCCGGTGCCGTCTGCATGAACCTTCTGAATGCGGCCAATGCCCTGGGTTACGGCGCGTCCTGGCTCACGGGCTGGGCAGCCTTCGACCGCCGGGTGCTCGATGCGCTGGGTCTCGCCCCGAACGAGCGTATCGCAGGCTATGTCCATATCGGCACGGCGAAGGAAAAGCCCACCGATCGCGACCGTCCCAACCTCGCCGACATCGTCACGCGGTTCTAAGATTTTGTTCGTCGCATTTTCTTGCGGCGAACCGGTGCCCACTTCGCCGGAAAATACTCCATGTTCTACGAGACATCGACGAACGCCCACGGCCTGCCGCACGATCCCTTCAAGGCCATCGTGACGCCCCGTCCCATCGGCTGGATCACGGCCATGAGCGAGAAGGGAGAAATCAATCTCTCTCCCTATTCCTTCTTCAACGCGATCGGTGAGCGCCCGCCCATGGTGGCATTCTCGTCGGCAGGCAAGAAGGATGCGCTCACCTTCATCGAGGAGACGAAGGAATTCGTCTGCAACCTCGCGACCTACGATCTGCGCGAGCAGATGAACGCCACCTCCGCCGTTCTGCCGCGCGGCATGAACGAGATGGAGCATGCGGGCCTCAAGGCCGCTCCATCTCGGCTGGTGAAGCCGCCGCGTGTGGCGGATGCTCTCGCTGCTCTCGAATGCAAATGGCTTCAGACCGTCCCGCTCATGCCGTTGGAGGGCGGCGAGCCGTCCTATCATCTCGTGATCGGGCAGGTGGTCGGCGTCCATATCGACGACCGCTACATCGTGAACGGCTTGGTGGATACCGCCGCCATGCGCCCCATCGCGCGCTCAGGCTATCGCGATTATTTCGTCGCGACACCGGAGACGAAGTTTTCAATTACGCGGCCGGGTGGTTAGGTCAGCCAGCCCGCTTCAACAGCCTCTCGGCGCGCAGCAGATGCGGGCGGTCGAGCATCTCGCCATCGACGCCGACGACACCCGCGCCCGGGTTGGCCTTGAAGGCTTCGATCACCGCCCTCGCGCGCTCGATCGCTTCAACCGAGGGTGTGAAGGCCTCGTTGATCACAGGGACTTGTGCCGGGTGGATCGCCATCTTCGCCACGAAGCCGTCGCGGCGCGCAGCGCGGCACTCGGCAGCGAGACCTTCCATGTCGCGGAAATTCGTGAACACGGTGTCGATGGCGTCGACACCGGCTGCTGCTGCGCCAAGGAGCGTCAGCGAGCGGACGAGGCGGTACGGATCGGTATAGACACCGTTCTCGTCGCGATTGGTTTCTGCGCCGAGGTCCGCGGATAGATCCTCGCCGCCCCAAGCGAGGCCCATGAGGCGGTGGCTCGCACCCGCGAAGGTGCCGAGCGCGAAGACGCCCGCTGCATTTTCCGTCGCGATGGCGAGAATGCGCGTTCCGCCATCCTCCAATCCGAATTCCGCTTCGCGCACGGCGAGCTTCGCGCCGAGATGCGCGACATCCGCGCCGCCGATGGTCTTGGGCAGAACGATGCCGTCCGGCGCGGCTTTCATGATGCCGTCGAGATCCGCATCGATCATCCCCGTGGTGAGGCCGTTCACGCGCACATAGAGGCGCGGGCGCTCAGACTTGGAGCGATGCTCGGCGACGAATTCCGACGTGATGCGCCGCGCTTCCTCCTTGGCGTTCAGATCGACGGAATCTTCCAGGTCGATGAGGAGAGCATCGGCTCCTGAGGTGAGGGCCTTTTCGAGCTTCTTCTGGCTGTCGCCGGGGACGAATAGCAGAGAGCGCATCACGCATTCCTCTTGCGCATGAAAGCCTGACGGCGGCACTCGGCGACGAGCGTGCCATCCTGCTTGTAGGCGCGATGGATGAACTCGACGATGCCCGCATTCGGGCGCGACTTCGATTCACGCTTTTCGGCGATCTCCGTCGTCACGTTGACGGTGTCGCCCTCGAAGAGGGGAGCAGGAAATTTCACGTCCGTCATGCCGAGATTGGCGATGGTCGTGCCGACCGTCGTGTCGTTGACGGAGATGCCGATCATGAGGCCCAGCGTGAACAGCGAGTTCATGAGCGGCTTGCCCCATTCTGTCTCGGTCGCGCAGAAATGCGCGTCGATATGGAGCGGCTGCGGGTTTAGGGTCATGTTGGAGAACAGCATGTTGTCCATCTGCGTCACCGTTCTTGTCAGGCGGTGCCTGATGGTGGTGCCCACCACGAAATCCTCGAAATAGAGGCCGCCGCGCGGGTGCCTGTTCTCATCGTTCATGACATCAGTCCTTCTTGTGGCGGAAAGGGCATGTTGTTCACGCCTCCTCGAAATCAATAACCGAACTGCTCCCGCAGAATCCGCTCGTCCAGGCTGTGGCCGGGATCGTGCAGCATCACGAGGTCGACGCTTCTGTCCATGGAAACCTGCACGCGGGACACGTTGCGGAACTCCGTGTGGTCCGCCACCGCGCTCACCGGTCGGTTGTCCGCTTCGAGCACCTCGACCTCGATCCTGGCGTAATCCGGCAGCAGCGCACCGCGCCAGCGGCGCGGGCGAAAGGCGGAGATCGGCGTGAGCGCGAGAAGAGGCGAGTTCAGCGGCAGGATCGGGCCGCCGACCGAGAGATTATAAGCCGTCGATCCGGCCGGCGTGGCGACGAGAATGCCGTCCGCAATGAGTTCGGGAATGCGCACCTTGCTGTCGATGCTCACGCGAAGTTTGCCGGCCTGGTAGGTCTGGCGCAGCATGGAGACTTCGTTGATGGCACGGGCCGTATGCGCCACGCCGTGCACGTCCCAGGTCACCATGAGGAGAGGGTGCACGACGCTGCGCTCCGCATTCTCCAGGCGTTCGAACAACTCGTCTTCCCGGAACTCGTTCATCAGGAAGCCGACCGTGCCCTTGTTCATGCCGTAGATCGGCTTTGCCGTGCCCATGGTGGCATGCAGGGTCTGCAGCATCAGGCCGTCGCCGCCGAGCGCCACGATCACGTCCGCCTCCTCCGGAGGGACATTCTCGTAGCGGCTCATCAGGGTGTGAAGCGCGCTCTGCGCATCAGGCGCTTCACTGGCCACCAATGCAATCTTGTTGAAACGACGGGCCATGCCCAGATACCCTCGCTGCGTCTCAAAGAGGCTACGAAGCACAGGCATAGCATGGATCGCCCACTTCTCGTCTATACGACCTTTCCCGATGTGGATACCGCCCTTTCGATTGGGGAAAGCCTTGTCCGCGACGGCCTGATCGCCTGCATCAATGTGCTGCCGGGGATGCGGTCCGTCTATGCCTGGAAGGGAGCCGTCGAGCGCGGGGAGGAGGCGGTCGGTATCCTCAAAACCCGCAGGGGCCTGCAGGACAAGATCCATCAGGCCTTGAAGGACCGGCATCCCTACGAGACGCCGGTCATCCTGTTCATCGAGCCCTCGGGAGCGGATGCCGCCACCCTGGACTGGCTGATCGGAGAGACGCCGGGCGGTTGATCCTCAAACTGCGGAGCTCCACTGCACCGGCACGAACCGGAAGCCATTGCCCTCCTTCGCGATATGTCCCGTGGCCGGGAAGGGGGCATGATAGAATGCCACCTGCGCCCGCTCCGTGGCCGCCATGTCGAGCATGCGACGGCGGGTGGCGCGGGCCTGCTCCGCGTCCATGTCGAAGACGGCCGACCAATCGGGATTGCGTACGAACAGGGCCGGATGGTTCGTGACGTCCGACATGATCATCAGCTTGGCGGAGCCGGACGAGAGCATGTAGGCCGTGTGGCCGGGCGTGTGGCCAGGAGCGGCGATGCTCGTGAGGCCGGGCACGACCTCCTTGTCCATTTCGTAGCGTTTGACATCTTCAGCGATGGGGCCGAACACCCGGAGTACGCCTTGGAAGGCGCCCTTCATGGCCTCGGGTGCCTGATTCATGCGGGCATCGTCCATCCAGAACGCCCATTCAGGGGCAGGCACCATCACCTCGGCATTCGGGAATACCGCCGTTCCGTCCTTCAGGCGAAGGCCATTGATGTGGTCGCCGTGAAAATGGCTGATGACAACCGTGCTCACCTGGACAGGATCGAAGCCGGCGGCGCGGAAATTCGCCATCCAGCGGCCGGAGGTCGGTGCGCCCATGTCGCCGTTGCCGGTGTCGATCAGGGTGATCTTGCCGCCCTGATTCAGCACGAGGGTGTTGAAGGTGATGGGGAAGGCGTCCGTCGGCAGGAAGGCCTCCTGCAACGCGGCTTGTACGTCTTTAAGCTCTGCGTTCTTGATGAAGCCTTCGACGGGGCGGCGGGCGAAGCCATCATTGATGGCCGTCACTTCGATCTCCCCGACCTTGTAGCGGTAGAAGCCGGGAGCCTGTTGGGATGGAGAGTTAGAAGCGGCGGTGCTCGGCGTAGCTGGGCTGGTCTGGGCCAAGGCGGCGGATCCTCCGATGGGAGCGGTGGCAAGAGCGGTGCCCGCAAGAACGGTACGGCGTGTGATTGTCATCTGTTTCCTCTCGACATCGACGCAGGAGCCTAGAACGGCCTAGCTTCGAAGCAAGAGAATGGCCCTTCACAACTCGGAGAGGAGCCTGCTGTTCCTCAGGAGCGTCGAGAGGTCAGATGGTGCAGGGCGATGCCGCTCGTGGTGGCGACGTTGAGGGAATCGAACCCGCCGCTCATTGGGATGGACACGGTGCGGGTCCGGGCGAGCAGCTCAGGCGGCAGTCCCGGTCCTTCCGCTCCCAACAGCAATGCCGTCCGGCGCGCAGGCTTCACCTGTGAAAGGATCTCTTGGCCAGCAGGAGAGAGCGCCAGGATTTCGAAGGACGCAGCCTGCAAGGCCTTCACCATTGCGTCTGCGGAGGCCATCCGCGTGAAGGGCACGACGAGGGTTCCTCCCACCGACACGCGCACCGCTTTCCGATAAAGCGGATCGCAGCTTTCCTGATCGAGCAGAACGCCCTGCACGCCGAAGGCGGCGGCGTTGCGGAAGATGCCCCCGACATTGTCGTGGTTCGCCAATCCCACCAGGCCGACGATCAGCGCCTCTTGCGGAAGACTTGCCAGAAAGTCTTCGACCGGAGGCTGCGGTGCACGCCGGGCCACGGCCAGGATGCCGCGATGGATTGGAAAGCCCACAATGGCGTCCATCACCTGCCGGTTGGCCGTGTAGACGGGCACATCCGGCGGCAGGCTCTCGAGGACATCGCTCAAGCTGTCGACGCGATTCTCGGCCAGCAGCAGGGACTCGATGGCGAAGCGCGGCTGCTTCAGCAGGACACGCAGAACGACTTCGCCCTCGGCGATGAAGCGATGCTGTCGCCCGACCAGATCCCGCTCGCGCACCGCGCGATAGGGCTCGATCCGAGGATCGTCAGGTTCGGTAATGGCAATCGGCATCAGCTGTGCTTGTCCCTGGCAGAAACGACGTGGTGCACCTCTTCCTAGGGCTTCGGACCTAACGTGGAAACCACTTTTGGGATCGATCCGATGCTCTCTTTATGCAAATGCGCATCGTCTGCAGCCGGGGGAACAACGGCTATGGCTCCCGGTTAGCCTTCCAGCATTGGCAGGGCCGTTCGGTATGGTCCGCCGCAGGGAGATTGACGATGGAATGGGATATAGCAGACGGATGGGTGTGGGCCCTCGTGATCGTCGGCGGACCGCTCCTGCTGGGGCTTTTCATGTATGTCTTCAGCGGCCGCCGCAACCGGCTGAACCGGGTCGAGCGGGAGGTTTCAGAGAAGGGCGCGCACGAGAATTGGGGCAAGGAGCGAATTCATTAGGGCTCGTTTGGCCCGTCGCGCGAGACGGCTTTGGCATGATGCAATGCTGAGCGAGAGGGGCTCGGACTTTGACCCGTTCCGTTCGCCACTCGGACTGCGGATGGGAGAGACCCATGCGCCTTATCAGTCTTACCCTCTGAATCTCAGACATGCTGCGTCGAGAAATGATTGAGGACTAAGGCTTTGAAATTTAAGGGGATTTATCGCCAGCGCCGTGGCAAAGAGTCCCTGGTCATGGCGCTGAGATTGCCTTGGTAAGCGCAAAATGCCATAGACGGCCCACTTTTCGCCGTCTCCGCGCTTGGTTTTTGCCTCATCTCTCGGCCTATATTCCTATGGATCAGACTGCGCCTCTCAATATCCGGCAGCTTAGAGATGCTCGCATACGGCATGATGTGAGTTGCACGGTCATCACCTTCAATGAAGCAGACCGGATCCGGCGCTGCATCGAATCCGTTCGCGGCATTGTCAGCGAGATCATCGTGGTTGACTCGGGCAGCACGGACGGAACACAGGAAGTCTGCCGATCCTTGGGCGCTCGCGTCATTCATAATCCGTGGCCGGGATATGGTCCGCAGAAGCGTTTTGCCGAGGATGCCGCCTCTCATGACTGGATCTTCAACCTCGACGCCGATGAATGGCTGAATGATGGAGTCCGTGCCGAGCTGATTTCGATTCTCAGCCAACCGATCTCGCCGGACGTGCATGGCTTCCGCTTCCACATCAAAACGGTCTATCCCGGAGCCGCCAAGCCCCGCCTCTGGGCTGACGAGCACAATTATGTCCGCCTTTACGACAAGCGTGCCTGCCGCTTTCCGGACAGCCTCGTTCATGATGAGGTCAAGCTTGCGAGGCCCAACAGGGTACAGGTCCGCAAGCCCATCTATCATGAGACGATCCGGTCCATCTCTCATCTCGTCGAGAAGAATCTTCGATATTTCAAGCTCCAGAAGAGAGAGATCCCGAAGAACCCTGCTTTGGTGCTCATCAGGCTTCCGTTCGAGTATATATTGACGCTGTTCAAGTATTATTTCATCAGGCGTCACTTCACCGGTGGCATATATGGCTTTGCCTTGGCTTCCACGATCGCTTACCTGAGGACATATCGGTTGCTGATCCTTGGATTTGGTGAAAAAAGCGAAAGCAGTCGTTGACACTGCCTGACGACACGGAAAACTGGATTGCTGAAGTATTTTCAATCTATCGAAACGCGCAATGCCCGTCGTATGGCGCGCGTCGTGCGTTGGGATCGTCCCATTAGCGGCACCCGTGACCGGATCGCTGCTTGGGTCAACATGCTCTTTGTCGATCACGGGGTATTTCGGCTTATCAATTCCAACCGGCATCTTGTCTCAGACAAGGTCTGGCGCTCCGCGCAGCCTGCCCCGCATCAACTTGCTCGATTGGCCAAGGCGGGGGTGCGAACCATCGTGAATCTGCGCGGTCAGCGCGAGCATGGCTCCTGGCAGCTGCAAAGAGAGGCATGCGACCGGCATGGCCTGGATCTTGTCGAGCTCACGATCCGCTCGAGAGCCGCGCCTTCGATCGAGACCATTCGAGAAGCCAAGAAGCTCTTCGACAGCCTGCAGTATCCGGCGCTCATACACTGCAAGTCAGGTGCCGATCGCGCGGGATTTGCGGCAACCCTCTATCTCATCCTTCAGGAAGGGGCGTCCGTTGCCGATGCCCGAAAGCAGCTTTCCCTTCGCTATGGGCATATCCGATTTGGCAAGACCGGCATCCTCGACGCTTTCTTTGACCAGTACCAGGAAGAGGGCGAGGCTGTCGGCATGCCATTCCTCGAATGGGTCGAACAGAAATATTCGCCGGAAAAGCTGGAGCGCGATTTCCGCCCCTATGCCTTGGCGGATCTGCTGCTGGATAAGGTCCTGCGGCGCGAGTAGACCATAGGCCTAATGGCAAGCGCAGCCACCTTGTGCAGGCTGAATGTCTGATCGTTCGCTGAAGAAGGAATGGTGCCGGTGGAGAGGATCGAACTCCCGACCTTCGGTTTACAAAACCGCTGCACTACCGCTGTGCTACACCGGCCCTCGCGTGGATGCTGAGGTAGCAGCACCCCGCATGGGATGCAAGTTCCATTAAAACAGAAAAATTAAGTGCTCCAGCGCACCGAAACCATCCTCCCGTTGTGGGATTGTCAGGGAAACGATGGTTACGGAGACGCTGCAGTGCGTGACTTAAGTGCTTCAAGCAGAAAGCTGAATCCGCTCTTTGCGAGCCGGATTATTTTCGTCGCGACCCTCGGATTCGCGGCTGGTCTGATCACCGTGCCGCTTCCGACAGAGGCAGCTCATGCCGCTCCCCTGGAGCGTCTTGCTGCAAAGACACTGAAGCAGAACCCGACGGAAGTTGCCGCCAAGGATGTGGAGGAAACGGGCGCCATTCAGACGGATACGCCGGACACCTCGACCTGCGATCGGTCCCGCAAGCGGCTGTTTGTCGAGGGCGAGGGCTGGATCGTTCGCAAGGTCACGACCTGCTACTGACCGGCTGACGGCCGGACGCAGAAATGAAAAGCCCCGCCGTATTGGCGGGGCTTTCCGTTGTCGGCTTATGCAAGGCGCTTAACGCGCACCCTCATAGGTCATGATATCGCGATCCTTCGTCTCCGGCACCAGGAGGAGGCCGACCACGAAGGTCACGAGAGCGATCACGATCGGATACCAGAGGCCGTAGTAGATGTCGCCGGTGGCCGCCACCATCGCGAAGGCGGTGGGCGGCAGCAGACCGCCGAACCAGCCGTTGGCGATGTGGTAGGGCAGCGACATCGCGGTATAGCGGATGCGGGTCGGGAAGAACTCGACCAGAGCCGCGGCGATCGGGCCGTACACCATCGTGACGTAGATCACGAAGAGCGTGAGGATCGCGATCGCCTTCAGAGCCTGGGCATTGCCGAGAGCGGAGAAGAAGCCGTCAACCTTCAGGATGCTCGGATCGCCAGCCTTCGGATAGCCGGCTTCCACGGCGGCATTGGTGAGGCCCGTGATATTGGTCGGAACGTCCGGAGCCAACGTGGCGTCCTTGCCGTTGAAGGTCACCTTCGTCGGGGTCCCAGCGGCGGCCGGAACCAGTTCGTACTTGATCGCGGCGCGGGCCAGGGCCACGCGGGCGACGTCGCACGGAGCGGTGAAGGAGCGGATGCCGACCGGGTCGAACACCGAGCCGCAGCTGGCGGGATCGGCTACGACCTGGACCTTCGCCGTTTCCAGAGCCTGGGTCAGGCGCGGGCTGACGACGTTGGTGAGGGCATGGAAGAGTGGGAAGTAGGTGATCGCCGCGAGCAGGCAGCCGCCGAGGATAACCGGCTTGCGGCCGATCCTGTCGGACAGGGCGCCGAAGATCACGAAACCCGCCGTGCCGATGATCAGCGACCAGGCGATGAGCACGTTCGAGGTGAGCAGATCGACCTTGAGGATGCTCTGGATGAAGAACAGGGCGTAGAACTGGCCCGTGTACCACACCACGGCCTGACCGATGGCGAGACCGATGAGGGCGATGAGCACCATCTTCACGTTGCGCCACTGGCCGAAAGCCTCCTTCAGCGGGGCCTTCGACTGGGTGCCTTCGTCCTTCATCTTCTTGAAGGCCGGGGATTCCTGCATCTGCATACGAATCCAGACCGAGATGCCGAGAAGCACTACGGAGAGAAGGAACGGAAGGCGCCAGCCGGCGATGGCGTAGCCTTCGCCCGTCTGGAAGCCCTTCTCGCCCATCCAGGTGCGGAGCAGCAGGATGACGACGAGGGACAGGAGCAGGCCGAAGGTGGCCGTGATCTGGATGAAGCTGGTGTAGAAGCCGCGGCGCCCGACGGGGGCGTGCTCGGCCACGTACACGGCAGCGCCGCCGTATTCGCCGCCAAGAGCAAGACCCTGGAGCATGCGCAACACGATCAGGACCACAGGGGCAATCCATCCGATCTGGTTGTAGCTGGGCAGGAGGCCGACGAGGAAGGTCGAGCTGCCCATGATCAGAATGGTAACCAGGAAGGTGTACTTGCGGCCGACGAGGTCGCCGATTCGGCCGAACACGAGGGCGCCGAAGGGGCGCACCAGGAAGCCTGCCGCGAAGGCGAGGAGCGCAAAGACGTTGCGGGTCGTCACGTCGAATGCGGAGAAGAACTGCGCGCCGATGATCGTGGCGAGAGATCCGTACAGATAAAAGTCGTACCATTCGAACACGGTACCGAGAGAGGAGGCCAGAATGACCTTCTTCTCCTCGCGCGTCATAGGCCGTGCTGCGCCGGCCGAACGCGCTGTAGTGGCTGCTGTTGCCATAGCGTTCCCTTCCATATTGGTAAGCCCGGTGGTCCGGGTCTTGAAGTGCCAAGCTTGCTGTCGCTCGCTTGAGCTGAGGCATCGTGGCCACAGGGAGTGGCCAAGAATCCCATGGAAGGTGAGGCTAACGCTGCCGGTACTCTCCACAATTGCCAATTCGTATTTGCGACTTCCGTCTAAGGACGCTTGAGGCAAGAAAAACGTTTTTCCTGCCAAACGCTTATACAGAAAGGCTTTGCTAGGCGCCTGGCTTGGCGACGGCCTTGGTCACAGCAAAAAGCGAGATCGCTGCCGCATTGGAGACGTTGAGGCTCTTGATCTCGCCGGGCATGTCGAGACGGCCGATCACGTCGCAGCACTCACGGGTCCGCTGCCGCAATCCTTTGCCTTCCGAGCCAAGCACCAGGACGAGGGGCAGTCTCAGCTGCAGTTCATCGATATTCGCCTCGGCTTCCGAATCAAGGCCGATGCGCTGGAAGCCACGCTCGCCCAGGGCGGTGAGGGTATCGCCCAGGTTCTTCACGATCATGAAGGGAACGTGCTCCAGGCCTCCCGAGGCGGATTTTGCCAGCACGCCTGTCGCTGCCGGGCTGTGGCGGGCGGTAGTGATGATCGCCTCTACGTCGAAAGCCGCCGCCGTGCGTACGATGGCGCCCACATTGTGTGGATCCGTGATCTGATCGAGGGCCAGAACCACGCGCGTGCCGCTCAAGGCATCCACAGACGGCGAGGGCAGGGGATCGGCTTCAACGTAAAGTCCCTGATGGACAGCGTCAGGCTCCAGGAGACGGTTGATATCGTCCGGTCGCACCAGCTCGGGCTCCAGGGGGAGTGGAACATTCTCCTCCTGGAGGCGGCGCAGGGAATTCTCGGTGGCGAGCAGGCGGCGGATCGTCCGCTTCCCATTGCGAAGCGCCTCCACCACCGGGTGCCAGCCATAGAGAATTGTGGTGTCGATCTCGTGCGGCGGGCGCCAGGGCTGGGAATCGCGGCGGCCCTGTCTCTTGCCCTGCGGGCGCTGGAAACGGGGCTTGCGGGGATGGAAGGGGCGCTCGCTCATGATGCTCTGGTCTCGTGTGATGAAGGCACGCCCATAGCACAGGGAACGCGCATTCACGATCTATCATAGAAACATTGCGCTTTGCTGTTGACACCGGGCATGAGGGTCACCATAAGAGCGCCACCGAGCGGCCGCACCATGGTGGGACGCTTCGGGTGAAGACCTCGGCGCACTGCGTCTTGGTTGGCAAGGGGGAATGTCCCGAGCGGCAAAGGGGGCGGACTGTAAATCCGCTGGCTATGCCTTCGTAGGTTCGAGTCCTACTTCCCCCACCATCCAACCAGCAGGGCAAGCGGGTGTAGCTCAATGGTAGAGCAGCAGCCTTCCAAGCTGAATACGAGGGTTCGATTCCCTTCACCCGCTCCAGCTCTTCCTCTCAATTCCATTCCTGTACGATTGCCCTCTTTTCAGCCTAAGCTTTGCTTTGGCTGGGTGATGGACGCGTTAAAAAACCTCGATAGCGGGGCTTTGGGACGGCTTCTTCGATAATTACCTTCTGCAAGATTGAAATTGGCACTTGCGCATTTGGCGTAACCGCAATATCGGGACGCCTCGGGTTTTTTGTTCCTGGCCTATGTAAGGTAGAAATCAATGGCGAAGGAAAAGTTTGAGCGGACGAAGCCGCACTGCAACATCGGGACGATTGGTCACGTCGACCATGGCAAGACGTCTCTGACGGCGGCGATCACGAAGGTTCTGGCCGAGTCGGGCGGTGCGACGTTCACCGCCTACGACCAGATCGACAAGGCGCCGGAGGAGAAGGCGCGCGGCATCACGATCTCGACCGCGCACGTGGAGTACGAGACCACGAACCGGCACTATGCCCACGTCGACTGCCCCGGCCACGCCGACTACGTGAAGAACATGATCACCGGCGCGGCGCAGATGGACGGCGCGATCCTGGTGGTGTCGTCGGCGGACGGCCCGATGCCGCAGACCCGCGAGCACATCCTGCTGGCGCGTCAGGTCGGCGTGCCGGCGCTGGTGGTGTTCATGAACAAGGTCGACATGGTCGACGATCCGGAGCTTCTGGATCTGGTCGAGCTCGAGGTGCGCGAGCTGTTGTCGAAGTACGACTTCCCCGGCGACGACATTCCGATCGTCAAGGGCTCGGCGCTGTGCGCGCTCGAAGACCGCCAGCCGGAGATCGGCCGTGACGCGGTTCTGAAGCTGATGGCCGAGGTTGACCGCTACATCCCGCAGCCGGAGCGTCCGATCGACCAGCCGTTCCTGATGCCGATCGAGGACGTGTTCTCGATTTCGGGCCGCGGCACGGTGGTGACGGGGCGCGTCGAGCGCGGCGTGATCAAGGTCGGCGAGGAGGTCGAGATCGTGGGTCTGCGCGACACGCAGAAGACGACGGTGACCGGCGTCGAGATGTTCCGCAAGCTGCTCGACCAGGGCCAGGCCGGCGACAATGTCGGCGTGCTGTTGCGCGGCACGAAGCGCGAGGACGTGGAGCGCGGCCAGGTGCTGTGCAAGCCCGGCTCGATTAAGCCGCACACCAAGTTCAAGGCCGAGGCCTACATCCTGACCAAGGAGGAGGGCGGCCGTCATACGCCGTTCTTCGGCAACTACCGGCCGCAGTTCTACTTCCGCACGACCGACGTGACCGGCGTGGTGAAGCTGCCCGAGGGCACCGAGATGGTGATGCCGGGCGACAACATCACGATGGAAGTCGAGCTGATTGCGCCGATCGCCATGGAGGAGAAGCTGCGCTTCGCCATCCGTGAGGGCGGCCGCACCGTCGGCGCCGGCGTCGTCGCCGCCGTGATGGATTAAGACGAAACCGGGTGGCGGATAAGCCGCCACCCGCCGACCCGCTCGCAGGAGTGTAGCTCAATCGGCTAGAGCACCGGTCTCCAAAACCGGGGGTTGGGGGTTCGAGTCCCTCCACTCCTGCCAGCGGGTCGACAAAGCGGACGTTTTCGATTAAGAGGCGTCCTCAAGATGGTTTGAACAGGTGGCGCGAGGCTAAGAACAGCCTCGCGCCCCTTCAATTTGGGCTCAAGCGTGCCCTTAGGGACGTTCGCAGCCTCTCAAAAGCCTGTGGACGCAAGCGAAATGGCGAAGACGAACCCGTTCGATTTCATACAGCAGGTCCGCTCGGAAGCCGCGAAGGTGACCTGGCCGACGCGCAAGGAGACCATGATCACCACTGCCATGGTGTTCGTGATGGTCGTGGTGGCGAGCGTATTCTTTCTGGTCGTCGATCAGGCGATCGGTTGGGGCGTCCGCTCGGTGATCCTTGGGCTTGGCGGTTAAGGGGTGGATGGCATGACGAAGCGTTGGTATATCGTCCACGCCTACTCGAATTTCGAAAACAAGGTGGCTCAGTCGATCAAGGACCAGGCAGCGCAGCGCGGCCTGGAGGACAAGTTCGACGAGGTCATGGTGCCGACCGAGAAGGTCGTCGAGGTGCGCCGCGGCCGTAAGGTCGATACCGAGCGCAAGTTCTTCCCGGGTTACGTCCTGGTGAAGTGCGACCTGACCGACGAGGTCTACCACCTCATCAAGAATACGCCGAAGGTGACGGGCTTCCTGGGCGCCGACAAGGCCAAGCCGGTTCCGATTCCGGACCGCGAGGCCGAGCGCATCAAGGGTCAGGTGGCAGAAGGTGTCGATCACCCCAAGCCTTCCGTCAGCTTCGAGGTTGGCGAGCAGGTGCGCGTCTCCGACGGCCCGTTCGCATCCTTCAACGGCGTCGTCGAGGAAGTCGACCATACCCGCGCCCGCCTCAAGGTCGCAGTGTCCATCTTCGGTCGCGCGACGCCGGTCGAACTCGAATACGGACAGGTCGAAAAGATCTGATCCGGTTAAGGCCGGCGCCCCAAAGGTGCCGCCTTTCGGCTCTCTTGAGAGCCTTCATCCGCGGGAGGTCTGCCCGGTCGCCAGCCGGGGACAACAGGCTGTACCGCGATCTGCAACTACCACTTGGTTCGGTTGGCTCCGGGCGGGTGGTCCATTGGGAGCAGTCCTATGGCAAAGAAAATTTCGGGCTATGTTAAGCTGCAAGTGCCCGCCGGCGCGGCCAACCCGTCGCCGCCGATCGGTCCTGCGCTGGGTCAGCGCGGTCTGAACATCATGGAGTTCTGCAAGGCCTTCAACGCGAAGACCGCGCAGATGGAGAAGGGCACCCCGATCCCGGTGATCATCACCGCCTATCAGGATCGTTCCTTCACCTTCGAGATGAAGCAGCCCCCGGTCTCGTACTTCCTCAAGAAGGCCGCGAAGATCGACAAGGGGTCGCAGACTCCCGGCAAGGGCGGCACCGTCGGCCGCGTCACCCGCGACCAGATCCGCGAGATCGCCGAGAAGAAGATGGCCGATCTCAACTGCGACACCGTTGAATCCGCCATGGCCATGATCGAGGGCTCCGCGCGCTCGATGGGCATGGAAGTGGCGTAAGGAGGGCACGATGGCTAAGGAAGGTAAGCGCATCCGCGCAGCCCGTGAGGGCATCGATGCCGCCAAGCTGTATCCGCTTCAGGATGCAGTGAAGCTGATCAAGGACCGCGCCAAGGCGAAGTTCGACGAGACCATCGAGATCTCGATGAACCTGGGCGTCGATCCCCGTCACGCCGACCAGATGGTTCGTGGCGTCTGCAACCTGCCGAACGGCTCTGGCCGTACGGTGCGCGTGGCCGTGTTTGCCCGTGGTCCGAAGGCCGAAGAGGCCAAGGCTGCCGGTGCCGACATCGTGGGCGCCGAGGACCTCTTCGAGACCGTCAACGGCGGCACGATCGACTTCGATCGCTGCATTGCCACCCCGGACATGATGGGCCTCGTCGGCCGCCTCGGTAAGGTGCTCGGCCCGCGCGGCCTGATGCCGAATCCGCGCGTCGGCACGGTCACCATGGACGTCAAGAGTGCCGTCGAGGCTGCCAAGGGCGGCGCCGTCGAATTCCGCGTCGAGAAGGCTGGTATCGTCCATGCCGGTATCGGCAAGGCCTCCTTCGACGAGGGCAAGCTCGTGGAGAACATCAAGGCTTTCGCCGATGCCGTCTCCAAGGCGAAGCCTACGGGCGCCAAGGGCACCTACATCCAGCGCATCGCCGTCTCCTCGACGATGGGCCCGGGCGTGAAGGTCGACCCTTCGTCGGTCCTCAACGGCTAATCGACCGTTCGAATCGAACAGGAGAAGCCCGGCGCCTGTCGCCGGGCTTTTTCGTTAGCCTCCCGTTTCGGTTGAAAAGGGCAGGGCGGTGATACTAAGTTGCGTAAATAAAGCATCAAAAGCCCGCTAATGCCTCTTGGCAATCAGCCTGAGAAGGCTTATTAGAACGCGTTGAGTTTCCAACATATGCCGAGGCTGCGCTTTTGCGCGTGCTTCTGGCTGCCAATCCACTCCGGAGACGGAGTGGTGACAAGCCGGCGGGTCAAAGGGCAACCTTTGGCGCGTTCCGGCTATGTCCTGTCCGAGACTGCAGGTGCCGGCTTGTCCGGCTTA
This sequence comes from Microvirga medicaginis, assembly GCF_052658925.1. Lineage (NCBI taxonomy): Bacteria > Pseudomonadati > Pseudomonadota > Alphaproteobacteria > Hyphomicrobiales > Methylobacteriaceae > Microvirga > Microvirga medicaginis. Next base: position 50,840 of record NZ_JBQWEL010000011.1, read on the forward strand.
ATTCGTGAGGGCCTGCATAGACGGGGAAGCCGAGTTTCATGTCTGTTCAATGCAGGCAGCGAGTATCGGTTCGAACCATCTCACCCTTTGCGCCGCCAGGCGTGACAGGGGGACAGGGCTTGCGAGAGCGCCGTTCGGGTGCCTCAGGTGCAAGCCTGGGCCTTGAACGGCAGGTGCAACCGGCGGACATATTCCGCCAACCGGAGAGAGCCCAGTGGATAGAGCAGCAAAAAGCGAGCTCGTCTCGACTCTCGGCGACGTGTTTTCCAACACGAGCGTCGTCGTCGTGGCCCACTATGCTGGCCTGACGGTCGCCGACATGCAGAAGCTGCGCACGCAGATGAAGCAGGCCGGCGCCACCGTGAAGGTCGCGAAGAACCGCCTCGCCAAGATCGCTCTCGAAGGCACGGACGTCGCGTCCATCTCGGGCCTTATGAAAGGTCCGACCCTGATCGCTTACTCGAGCGATCCGGTCGCGGCTCCCAAGGTCGCTGTCGATTTCGCCAAGGGTAACGACAAGCTCGTCATCCTCGGTGGCGCGATGGGCACGACCGCTCTGAACGTGGACGGAGTGAAGGCGCTTGCCACTCTGCCGTCCCTCGATGAACTGCGCGCTAAGCTGGTCGGCCTCGTTCAGGCCCCGGCCACGAAGATCGCTCAGCTCAGCACGGCGCCGGCGGCAAAGCTCGCCCGTGTGTTCGGAGCCTATGCCAAGACAGGCGAAGCGGCGTGAGGCCGTACCCTCAATCACTAACCCGTTCGAACCGAACTTAAGGATCCAAAAATGGCTGATCTTGCCAAGCTCGTTGACGATCTGTCGTCGCTGACCGTTCTCGAGGCCGCTGAGCTCTCGAAGATGCTCGAAGAGAAGTGGGGCGTTTCCGCTGCCGCTGCTGTGGCCGTTGCTGCTGCTCCTGGCGCTGCTGCTGCCGCTCCGGTTGAAGAGAAGACCGAGTTCACGGTCGTTCTCGCTTCGGCCGGCGACAAGAAGATCGAGGTCATCAAGGAAGTCCGTGGCATCACGGGCCTCGGCCTCAAGGAAGCTAAGGACCTCGTCGAAGGCGCGCCGAAGCCTGTCAAGGAAGGCGCTTCCAAGGACGAAGCCGAGAAGATCAAGGCGACCCTCGAGAAGGTCGGCGCCAAGGTCGAGCTTAAGTAATTTTGCGGCCTTAAGGCTGCAGGGTTACCCCCGAGAAATCGGGGCTCAGAAACACACGGTCCCAGGCAGTTTTGCTTGGGGCCGTTGTGTCGTCAAAGAGGCAGGGCTTCTGCGGCGGCATGATGAAGGGCTCGCAATGAGCCCGGGTTTGTTCGGAAAACCGGTGCTATTCGCCGGGCGGCTAATCCAGGGTCCCGATCCCCGGGGTTCTCGATTAGGCGTGTATGAGGAACGAGGTCCAGATGGCCAATACACTGATCGGCCGGAAGCGCATTCGCAAGTTCTTCGGGAAAATCAAGGAAGTGGCGGAGATGCCGAACCTCATCGAGGTTCAGAAGGCATCCTACGACCAGTTCCTGATGGTCGAAGAACCAAAGGGCGGCCGGCCGGAAGAGGGCTTGCAAGCCGTCTTCAAATCGGTTTTTCCGATTTCGGACTTTTCGAACACTGCTCTGCTCGAATTCGTGAAATACACGTTCGAGCCCCCGAAATACGACGTTGACGAGTGCCGTCAGCGCGGCATGACCTTTGCCGCTCCGCTGAAGGTGACGCTGCGTCTCATCGTGTTCGATGTGGACCCGGATACCGGCGCCCGCTCCGTGAAGGACATCAAGGAGCAGGACGTCTACATGGGCGACATGCCGCTCATGACCGACAACGGCACCTTCATCGTCAACGGCACCGAGCGCGTCATCGTCTCGCAGATGCACCGTTCGCCGGGCGTGTTCTTCGACCACGACAAGGGCAAGACGCACTCCTCCGGCAAGCTGCTGTTTGCTGCGCGCATCATCCCGTATCGCGGTTCCTGGCTCGACATCGAGTTCGACGCCAAGGACATCGTGTACGCCCGCATCGACCGTAAGCGTAAGATCCCGGTTACGTCGCTGCTCTACGCCCTGGGCCTCGACGGCGAGGAAATCCTCAACACCTTCTACAACCGCATCATCTACACCAAGACGAAGGATGGCTGGACCATTCCTTACGATGCGGAGCGCATGAAGGGCTTCAAGGCTTCCGTCGACCTCATCGACGCGAAGACCGGCGAGGTCGTGCTCGAGGCCGGCAAGAAGCTGACCGCTCGTGCCGCCCGCCAGCTCGCCGAGAAGGGCCTCAAGAACCTGCGCGTTACGGACGAGGATCTCGTCGGCCAGTACATCGCCGAGGATCTCGTCAACCCGCAGACGGGTGAGATCTATGCCGAGGCCGGCGACGAGCTGACCATGGCCGTGGACGCCAAGACTGGCGACCGCAAGGGCAACCTGGTTGATCTCATCGATCTGGGCTACACGGAAATCCCGGTTCTCGACATCGACCACGTCACTGTCGGTCCCTACATCCGCAACACGCTGGCCGTGGACAAGGCTTCCTCCCGCGAGGACGCTCTGTTCGACATCTACCGCGTCATGCGTCCGGGCGAGCCGCCGATCCTCGAGACGGCGGAAGCCATGTTCAACTCGCTGTTCTTCGACGCCGAGCGCTATGACCTCTCGGCTGTCGGCCGCGTGAAGATGAACATGCGCCTCGACCTCGATGCCGAGGACACCGTGCGCACGCTCCGCCGCGAGGACATCCTCGCGGTGACGAAGGCGCTCGTGGACCTGCGCGACGGCAAGGGCGAGATCGACGACATCGACCACCTCGGCAACCGCCGTGTGCGTTCGGTCGGCGAGCTCATGGAGAACCAGTACCGCCTCGGCCTGCTGCGCATGGAGCGCGCGATCAAGGAGCGCATGTCGTCCGTCGATATCGACACCGTCATGCCGCAGGACCTGATCAACGCGAAGCCTGCCGCCGCCGCCGTGCGCGAATTCTTCGGCTCCTCGCAGCTCTCGCAGTTCATGGACCAGACCAACCCGCTCTCCGAGGTCACGCACAAGCGTCGTCTCTCGGCGCTTGGCCCGGGCGGTCTGACCCGCGAGCGCGCCGGCTTCGAGGTGCGCGATGTGCACCCGACGCACTACGGCCGTATCTGCCCGATCGAGACGCCGGAAGGCCCGAACATCGGTCTGATCAACTCGCTGGCCACCTTCGCCCGCGTCAACAAGTACGGCTTCATCGAGACGCCGTTCCGCCGCGTGCGCGACAGCCGCGTCACGGACGAGGTCGTGTACCTCTCCGCAATGGAAGAGGCGAAGTACAACATCGCCCAGGCCAACTCGCCGCTGGATGCCAAGGGCACGCTCACCGAAGAGCTGGTGATCTGCCGTCGCGCCGGTGAAAACATCGTGGTCGCGCCCGATCGCGTGGACCTGATGGAGGTGTCGCCGAAGCAGCTCGTGTCGGTTGCGGCCGCTCTCATTCCGTTCCTCGAGAACGACGACGCGAACCGCGCTCTCATGGGCTCGAACATGCAGCGTCAGGCCGTGCCTCTGGTTCAGGCGGACGCTCCGTTCGTCGGCACCGGCATGGAAGCGGTCGTGGCCCGTGACTCCGGCGCTGCGATTGCGGCCCGCCGCACCGGCATCGTCGACCAGGTGGACGCGACCCGTATCGTTATCCGCGCGACGGAAAACACGGATCCGACCCGTCCCGGCGTCGACATCTACCGCCTGCAGAAGTTCCAGCGCTCCAACCAGTCGACCTGCATCACGCAGAAGCCGCTGGTGCGCGCCGGCGACATGGTCCGCAAGGGCGACATCATCGCCGACGGACCGTCGACGGAGTACGGCGAGCTGGCTCTCGGCCGCAACGTGCTCGTCGCGTTCATGCCGTGGAACGGCTACAACTTCGAAGACTCGATCCTCCTCTCCGAGCGCATCGTGAAGGAAGACGTGTTCACCTCGATCCATATCGAGGAGTTCGAGGTGATGGCCCGCGACACGAAGCTGGGTCCTGAGGAAATCACGCGCGACATTCCGAACGTATCGGAAGAGGCGCTGAAGAATCTCGACGAAGCCGGCATCGTGTATATCGGCGCCGAAGTCCATGCGGGCGATATCCTCGTCGGCAAGATCACGCCGAAGGGCGAAAGCCCGATGACGCCGGAAGAGAAGCTCCTGCGCGCCATCTTCGGTGAGAAGGCTTCCGACGTTCGCGACACCTCGCTGCGCGTGCCTCCGGGCGTGACCGGCACCATCGTCGAAGTCCGTGTCTTCAACCGTCACGGTGTCGACAAGGACGAGCGTGCCCAGGCCATCGAGCGCGAGGAGATCGAGCGTCTCGCCAAGGACCGCGACGACGAGCAGGCGATCCTGGACCGCAATACCTATGCGCGTCTGGCTGAGATCCTGACCGGCAAGAAGGGCGTGGCCGGGCCGAAAGGCTACAAGAAGGACACTCCGATCAACCGCGAGCTCCTCAACGAGTATCCGCGGTCGCAGTGGTGGCAGTTCGCGGTCGAGGACGATGCTCTGATGACCGAGATCGAGGCCATGCAGAAGCAGTACGACGAGTCGAAGAAGCGTCTTGAACAGCGCTTCCTCGACAAGGTCGAGAAGCTGCAGCGCGGCGACGAGCTTCCGCCCGGCGTCATGAAGATGGTCAAGGTCTTCGTGGCCGTGAAGCGCAAGATCCAGCCCGGCGACAAGATGGCTGGCCGTCACGGCAACAAGGGTGTCGTGTCGCGCATCGTTCCGATCGAGGACATGCCGTTCCTCGAGGACGGTACCCATGCGGATATCGTGCTCAACCCGCTCGGCGTGCCGAGCCGCATGAACGTGGGGCAGATCCTCGAGACGCACCTCGGCTGGGCTGCTGCCGGTCTCGGCAAGCAGGTCGCTCAGGCGGTCGATGCCTACATGAAGTCCGGTCAGTCAAAGGGGCTGCGCGATCAGCTGGTCTCGATCTACGGCAACCTGCCGGAAATCGAGCAGGCGTCCGACGACGAACTTGTGGAACTCGGCAACAAGCTGCGCCGCGGCGTTCCCTTCGCCACCCCCGTCTTCGACGGTGCGAAGGAGGCGGACATCGAAGCCATGCTCCAGAAGGCCGGCCTCGACCCGTCGGGTCAGGTCACGTTGTATGACGGCAAGACCGGCGAGCCTTTCGACCGCAAGGTCACGGTGGGCTACATCTACATGCTGAAGCTCCATCACCTCGTGGACGACAAGATCCACGCCCGCTCCATCGGCCCCTACAGCCTCGTTACCCAGCAGCCGCTGGGCGGCAAGGCCCAGTTCGGCGGCCAACGCTTCGGCGAAATGGAGGTCTGGGCGCTCGAGGCTTACGGCGCCGCCTACACCCTTCAGGAAATGCTCACGGTCAAGTCGGACGACGTGGCCGGCCGTACCAAGGTCTACGAAGCCATCGTTCGTGGCGACGACACCTTCGAGTCGGGCATTCCGGAGAGCTTCAACGTTCTCGTGAAGGAAATGCGTTCGCTCGGCCTGAACGTCGAACTGACCAACTCCAAGAAGGCTGCCAACGAGGCGGAGCAACTGCCTCCGTCCGAGGCCGCCGAGTAAGGTGCGAAAGCGCTTATCGATTTGAGGTTAAGGCCGCGGCATTTGAGCCGCGGCCCCATGCAATTGCCGGTGAGGGTGCTTATGTGAGCGCCCTTCAGCCCAGGAGACGGCGATGAATCAAGAGGTCATGAATCTCTTCAACCAGACGGCTCAGCCGCAGAGCTTCGATCAGATCAAGATCTCGATCGCGAGCCCTGAGAAGATTCTGTCCTGGTCCTACGGCGAAATCAAAAAGCCCGAGACCATCAACTACCGCACGTTCAAGCCCGAGCGCGACGGCTTGTTCTGCGCGCGCATCTTCGGCCCGATCAAGGATTACGAGTGCCTGTGCGGCAAGTACAAGCGCATGAAGTACAAGGGCGTGATCTGCGAGAAGTGCGGCGTGGAAGTCACGCTCGCCCGCGTCCGTCGCGATCGCATGGGCCATATCGAGCTCGCGGCTCCCGTCGCGCATATCTGGTTCCTCAAGTCCCTGCCGAGCCGCATCGGTCTGCTGCTCGACATGACCCTGAAGGATCTGGAGCGCATCCTCTATTTCGAATCCTACATCGTCGTCGATGCCGGCCTGACGCCCATGAAGGACCGTCAGCTGCTGACCGAGGAAGAGTATATCCGCGCCCAGGACGAGTACGGCGAGGACAGCTTCACCGCCATGATCGGCGCGGAAGCCATCCGCCGCATCCTGCAGGAACTCGACCTCGAGAAGACCGCCCAGGACATCCGTGAGGAAATCGCGGTCACCACGTCGGAGCTGAAGCCGAAGAAGCTCATGAAGCGCCTCAAGATCATCGAGGCGTTCATCCAGTCGGGCAACAAGCCCGAGTGGATGATCATGACCGTCGTTCCGGTGATTCCGCCGGACCTGCGTCCGCTCGTGCCGCTCGATGGCGGCCGCTTTGCGACCTCGGATCTGAACGACCTGTACCGCCGCGTCATCAACCGCAACAACCGCCTGAAGCGGCTCATGGAGCTGCGCGCTCCGGACATCATCGTCCGCAACGAGAAGCGCATGCTGCAGGAGGCGGTCGACGCCCTGTTCGACAACGGCCGCCGCGGCCGCGTCATCACCGGCGCCAACAAGCGTCCGCTGAAGTCGCTCGCCGACATGCTGAAGGGCAAGCAGGGTCGCTTCCGTCAGAACCTCCTCGGCAAGCGTGTCGACTACTCGGGCCGCTCGGTCATCGTGGTGGGCCCGGAGCTCAAGCTGCATCAGTGCGGCCTGCCGAAGAAGATGGCTCTCGAGCTGTTCAAGCCGTTCATCTACGCCAAGCTCGACGCACGCGGCCTGTCCGCCACCGTCAAGCAGGCGAAGAAGCTCGTCGAGAAGGAGAAGCCCGAGGTCTGGGATATCCTGGACGAGGTCATCCGCGAGCATCCGGTGCTGCTCAACCGCGCTCCGACGCTCCACCGCCTCGGCATCCAGGCCTTCGAGCCCACCCTCATCGAGGGCAAGGCGATCCAGCTGCACCCGCTCGTCTGCGCCGCGTTCAACGCGGACTTCGACGGCGACCAGATGGCCGTCCACGTGCCGCTCTCACTCGAGGCTCAGCTCGAAGCCCGCGTGCTGATGATGTCCACCAACAACATCCTGCACCCGGCCAACGGTCAGCCGATCATCGTGCCGTCGCAGGACATCGTTCTGGGGCTCTACTATCTCTCCATTGTCTCCGATGGCCAGCCCGGCCAGGGCAAGGCCTTCGCCGACATGGGGGAGATCGAGCATGCTCTGAACGAGAAGGTCATCACGCTCCACACCAAGATCCGCTACCGCTGGGAAGGCATGGGTGAGGACGGCAAGCCCTACACCAAGATCGTCGACACGACCCCTGGTCGCGTCATGCTCTCGCGCCTCCTGCCGAAGCATCCGGCCCTGTCCTTCGACGTCGTGAACAAGCTCATGACGAAGAAGGAGATCTCGGGCATGATCGATGCCGTCTACCGCCATTGCGGTCAGAAGGAATCGGTCATCTTCTGCGATCGCATCATGGGCCTCGGCTTCTACAATGCGTTCCGCGCCGGCATCTCGTTCGGCAAGGACGACATGGTGATTCCGGAGAACAAGTGGGAGATCGTCGAGGAGACCCGCGCTCTCGCCAAGGATTACGAGCAGCAGTACCAGGACGGCCTCATCACCCAGGGTGAGAAGTACAACAAGGTCGTCGACGCCTGGGCGAAGTGCTCGGATCGTCTGGCTGCCGAGATGATGAACCGCATCTCGACCGTCCAGAAGGACGAACTGGGCCGCGACAAGCAGGTCAACTCGATCTACATGATGTCCCACTCGGGCGCTCGTGGTTCGCCGGCTCAGATGAAGCAGCTCGCCGCGATGCGCGGCCTCATGGCCAAGCCGTCGGGTGAGATCATCGAGACGCCGATCATCTCGAACTTCAAGGAAGGCCTGGACGTTCTCGAGTACTTCAACTCGACCCACGGCGCCCGTAAGGGCTTGGCCGACACTGCGCTCAAGACCGCGAACTCGGGTTATCTGACCCGCCGTCTCGTGGACGTTGCGCAGGATGCGGTCATTCGTGAGCCGGATTGCGGCACCGACAAGGGCATCAAGATGCGCGCCATCATCGACGCCGGCCAGGTGGTCGCGTCGCTGGCCTCCCGCATCCTGGGCCGTTCCACGGCCGAGGATCTGGTCGCTCAGGATGGCACCGTGATCGTGCCCAAAGGCACGATGATCGAGGAGCATCACCTCGAAGCCATCGGCGCTGCCGGCATCCAGGAAGTGAAGATCCGTTCGGTGCTCGTCTGCGAGTCGAAGAACGGCGTCTGCGCCACCTGCTACGGTCGCGACCTGGCTCGCGGTACTCCGGTCAACCACGGCGAGGCTGTCGGTGTGATCGCCGCTCAGTCTATCGGCGAGCCGGGCACCCAGCTCACGATGCGGACCTTCCACATCGGTGGCGCGGCTCAGATCGCCGACTCGTCCTTCATCGAGTCGAGCTTCGAGGGCACGATCGGCTTCCGCAACAAGAACATTGCGCGCAACTCCGACGGCGATCTCGTCGTCATGGGCCGCAACGTAGCTGTTGTGATCACCGGTCCCGACGGCACCGAGCGTGCGGTCCACCGCCTGCAGTACGGTTCGCGTCTGAAGGTGGACGAGGGCGACACGATCAAGCGCGGTCAGCGTATCGCGGAGTGGGATCCTTACTCGCGTCCGATCCTGACCGAGGTCGAAGGCACCGTGGGTTACGAGGATCTCGTGGACGGCGCGTCGATGATCGAGTCCATGGACGAGTCCACCGGCATCGCCAAGCGTGTGGTCATCGACTGGCGCGGTTCGGCCCGTACGGCCGACCTCCGCCCGGCCGTGATCATCGAGGGCAAGGGCGGCAAGGTTGCCAAGCTCGCCCGCGGCGGTGACGCCCGTTACCTCCTGCCCGTGGACGCGATCCTCGCGGTCGATCCCGGCTCGAAGGTGAAGGCCGGTGACGTTCTGGCCCGTGTCTCGACCGAGAGCGCCAAGACCCGCGACATCACGGGCGGTCTGCCGCGCGTGGCGGAGCTGTTCGAGGCTCGTCGTCCGAAGGATGCGGCCATCATTGCGGAGAAGTCCGGTACGATTCAGTTCGGCCGCGACTACAAGAGCAAGCGTCGCCTGACGCTGAACCCGCACGATGGTTCGGAGCCTGTGGAGTACTTGATCCCGAAGGGCAAGCACATCCACCTGCAGGACGGCGACGTGGTCGAAATCGGCGACTTCATCGTGGACGGCAACCCGGCCCCGCACGACATCCTTGCGATCAAGGGCGTCGAGGAGCTGGCAGCTTACCTCGTGAACGAGATCCAGGAGGTCTATCGTCTCCAGGGCGTGCTCATCAACGACAAGCACATCGAGGTGATCGTTCGCCAGATGCTGCAGAAGGTTGAGATCACCGACGGGGGCGACAGCGAGTTCCTCGCCGGCGAGCAGGTGGACCGTCTCGAGTTCGAGGAGGCCAACGAGCGTCTCGCGGCCGAGAAGAAGAAGCCAGCCGAAGGCGTGCCGGTTCTGCTCGGTATCACCAAGGCCTCGCTGCAGACCCGCTCCTTCATCTCGGCGGCGTCCTTCCAGGAGACCACTCGCGTCCTCACCGAGGCGGCGGTCAACGGCAAGGTCGATACCCTCGAGGGCCTTAAGGAGAACGTCATCGTCGGCAGCCTCATCCCGGCTGGCACAGGTGCTCTGACGGCCCAGATCAAGGCCGTGGCCTCCCACCGCGACGAGCTGATCCTTCAGCAGAAGCGCTCGGAGTCCGCTGCCCAGGTCGGCGAGCTGCCCCCGGCAGCCGAGTAAGCGCTAGGCTCCATTGAGATTGGAAGGGCCGCCTCCGGGCGGCCCTTTCGTTTCTGGGCGCCGGGCAGGGGAAGCTTGACGGCGCCGGCTGACATTGCGGTATGATCGGATCGCCGACCAAGGGCATCGGTTCTGGGAAGTCACCTTCGCCGTCTTGCGAATACGACAAAGAATCCCAAAAAAGGGCCTGTCCCGGGCACGAGACCGTTCGTGGCGAAACCTTTCCGCTTGGTTAGCGGAAATCTGTTGACTTTCCCCGACTCGAGCGCTAGAGAGACCGGACTTTCCGGCTGGCCGTAGGTTTTCGCCAGTTGAAGCGCCTAGCTTCGACCGATGCCACCTAAACGCTGCCGAACTCAACCTTGACTGACACATGTCAGATTTAGGGCACGACCGCGATGCCAGATCATCGTGGTCCTCTGCAATCGCACCGCGCCAAGGGCCTTTCCGGGCCAATGGCGTGGCTTCGTTTTGTGCAACCCTATCGGTCCGCAGAAACGTTGGTGCGGCGTTAAACCGTTTGAGACACACAAAGGCCACTTCGGTGGCTGGTGAAAGAGGGCACAGGATGCCAACGATCTCTCAGCTGATCCGCAAGCCGCGGACGGCGCAAAAGAGCCGGAATAAGGTTCCCGCGCTTGAGGCCTGCCCGCAGAAGCGCGGCGTGTGCACGCGCGTCTACACCACGACCCCGAAGAAGCCGAACTCGGCTCTTCGTAAGGTCGCAAAGGTTCGTCTGACCAATGGCTTCGAAGTCATCGGTTACATCCCGGGCGAGGGCCACAACCTTCAAGAGCACTCCGTGGTCATGATCCGCGGCGGCCGCGTGAAGGACCTTCCGGGTGTTCGCTACCACGTTCTCCGCGGTGTCCTTGACACCCAGGGCGTGAAGAATCGTAAGCAGCGTCGTTCGAAGTACGGCGCGAAGCGGCCGAAGTAAGCCGTCAACATCAATTAGGTCGGAGCTCGCTCATGTCCCGCCGCCATAGCGCCGAAAAGCGTGAGATCATCCCGGATCCGAAGTTCGGTGATGTCGTCGTCACGAAGTTCATGAACTCCATCATGTACGACGGCAAGAAGTCCGCCGCCGAGCGTATCGTTTACGGTGCACTCGACGTCGTCGAAAGCCGTGCCAAGGCCAACCCGCTCGAGGTCTTCAAGCAGGCCCTCGACAACGTCGCTCCGGCGATCGAAGTCCGTTCCCGCCGCGTTGGCGGTGCGACGTACCAGGTTCCGGTCGAAGTCCGCGCCGAGCGCCGTCAGGCCCTCGCGATCCGCTGGATCATCCAGGCTGCCCGCGGCCGCAACGACAAGACCATGGTCGAGCGTCTCTCCGCTGAGCTGCTCGACGCCTCGAACAACCGCGGCAACGCCGTGAAGAAGCGCGAAGATACCCACCGTATGGCTGAAGCCAACCGTGCGTTCTCGCACTACCGCTGGTAACGGTAAGGAGCTTAAGCGATGCCCCGCACGCACGCGATTGAGGACTACCGTAACTTCGGCATCATGGCTCACATCGATGCCGGCAAGACGACGACGACTGAGCGCATCCTGTACTACACCGGTAAGTCCCACAAGATCGGTGAAGTGCACGAGGGTGCCGCTACCATGGACTGGATGGAGCAGGAGCAGGAGCGTGGCATCACGATCACGTCCGCTGCGACCACCTGCTTCTGGAACGGCAAGCGTCTGAACATCATCGACACTCCCGGCCACGTCGACTTCACCATCGAAGTGGAGCGCAGCTTGCGCGTCCTCGACGGCGCCGTCTGCGTGCTCGACGGCAACCAGGGCGTCGAGCCTCAGACTGAAACCGTCTGGCGCCAGGCCGACAAGTATGACGTTCCGCGTATCGTGTTCGTCAACAAGATGGACAAGACCGGCGCGAACTTCTTCAAGTGCGTGGCCGACATCATCGACCGCGTGGCCGGCAAGCCCGTCTGCCTCCAGCTCCCGATCGGCGCTGAAAGCGACTTCAAGGGCGTGATCGACCTGATCAAGATGAAGGCCATCGTCTGGTCCGGCGAAGCTCTGGGCGCTGCCTACAGCGAGCAGGACATTCCGGCTGACCTCGTCGATCAGGCTCAGGAATATCGCGGCAAGCTCATCGAGGCTGCGGTTGAGATGGACGACGAGGCCATGATGGCCTACCTGGACGGCCAGGAGCCGGACGAGGCGACCCTGCGCCGCCTGGTTCGCACCGCCGTACAGCGTCGCGCCTTCCACCCGGTTCTCTGCGGTTCGGCGTTCAAGAACAAGGGCGTTCAGCCGCTCCTCGACGCCGTCGTCGACTTCCTGCCGTCTCCCGTCGATCGCGGCGAGATCAAGGGCATCGACTTCAAGACCGAGGAAGAGACGGTTCGTCGGCCTTCCGACGAAGAGCCGTTCTCCATGCTCGCCTTCAAGATCATGGACGACCCCTTCGTGGGCACGATCACCTTCTGCCGCGTGTACTCGGGCAAGGTCGATGCTGGCGCTTCGATCCTGAACTCGACCCGCGACAAGAAGGAGCGCGTCGGCCGCATGCTCCTTATGCATGCGAACAACCGTGAAGACATCAAGGAAGCCTTTGCCGGCGACATCGTCGCTCTGGCCGGCCTCAAGGAAGTCCGCACCGGTGACACGCTCTGCGATCCTATCAAGGCCGTGATCCTCGAGAAGATGGAGTTCCCTGAGCCCGTCATCGAGATCGCCATCGAGCCGAAGTCGAAGGCCGACCAGGAGAAGCTGGGTCTGGCTCTCGCCAAGCTCGCCGCTGAGGACCCGTCCTTCCGCGTCTCCACCGACTCCGAGTCGGGCCAGACGATCCTGAAGGGCATGGGCGAACTGCACCTCGACATTAAGGTCGACATTCTCCGTCGTACCTACAAGGTCGATGCGAACATCGGTGCTCCGCAGGTGGCTTATCGTGAGACGATCACGAAGAAGACCGAAGTGGACTACACCCACAAGAAGCAGACCGGCGGTACGGGTCAGTTCGCTCGCGTGAAACTGGTCGTTCAGCCGAACGAGCCGGGTGCCGGCTTCTCGTTCGAGTCGAAGATCGTCGGCGGTGCTGTCCCGAAGGAATACATCCCGGGCGTCGAAAAGGGCCTGCAGTCGGTCGTGGGGGCTGGTGTCATCGCCGGCTTCCCGGTGGTCGATCTCAAGGTCGAGCTCATCGACGGCGCCTTCCACGAAGTCGACTCGTCGGCCCTGGCCTTCGAAATCGCCTCTCGCGCAGCTCTCCGTGAAGCTCTCCAGAAGGGCGCCTCGGTTCTGCTCGAGCCGGTGATGAAGGTCGAGGTTGTGACCCCTGAGGACTACACGGGTTCGGTCATCGGTGACCTGAACTCCCGTCGTGGCCAGATCCAGGGTCAGGACATGCGCGGCAATGCCGTGGTCATCAATGCGATGGTCCCGCTCGCCAACATGTTCGGCTACGTGAACACCCTGCGCTCGATGAGCCAGGGCCGGGCCAACTACACCATGCAGTTCGACCACTACGAACAGGTGCCGTCGAACGTGGCTGCCGAGGTTCAGGCGAAATACGCCTGAACCCACTAAAGCGAATATTGGAATATCAAAGGAACGGGTGCCACGATGGCGAAGGAAAAGTTTGAGCGGACGAAGCCGCACTGCAACATCGGGACGATTGGTCACGTCGACCATGGCAAGACGTCTCTGACGGCGGCGATCACGAAGGTTCTGGCCGAGTCGGGCGGTGCGACGTTCACCGCCTACGACCAGATCGACAAGGCGCCGGAGGAGAAGGCGCGCGGCATCACGATCTCGACCGCGCACGTGGAGTACGAGACCACGAACCGGCACTATGCCCACGTCGACTGCCCCGGCCACGCCGACTACGTGAAGAACATGATCACCGGCGCGGCGCAGATGGACGGCGCGATCCTGGTGGTGTCGTCGGCGGACGGCCCGATGCCGCAGACCCGCGAGCACATCCTGCTGGCGCGTCAGGTCGGCGTGCCGGCGCTGGTGGTGTTCATGAACAAGGTCGACATGGTCGACGATCCGGAGCTTCTGGATCTGGTCGAGCTCGAGGTGCGCGAGCTGTTGTCGAAGTACGACTTCCCCGGCGACGACATTCCGATCGTCAAGGGCTCGGCGCTGTGCGCGCTCGAAGACCGCCAGCCGGAGATCGGCCGTGACGCGGTTCTGAAGCTGATGGCCGAGGTTGACCGCTACATCCCGCAGCCGGAGCGTCCGATCGACCAGCCGTTCCTGATGCCGATCGAGGACGTGTTCTCGATTTCGGGCCGCGGCACGGTGGTGACGGGGCGCGTCGAGCGCGGCGTGATCAAGGTCGGCGAGGAGGTCGAGATCGTGGGTCTGCGCGACACGCAGAAGACGACGGTGACCGGCGTCGAGATGTTCCGCAAGCTGCTCGACCAGGGCCAGGCCGGCGACAATGTCGGCGTGCTGTTGCGCGGCACGAAGCGCGAGGACGTGGAGCGCGGCCAGGTGCTGTGCAAGCCCGGCTCGATTAAGCCGCACACCAAGTTCAAGGCCGAGGCCTACATCCTGACCAAGGAGGAGGGCGGCCGTCATACGCCGTTCTTCGGCAACTACCGGCCGCAGTTCTACTTCCGCACGACCGACGTGACCGGCGTGGTGAAGCTGCCCGAGGGCACCGAGATGGTGATGCCGGGCGACAACATCACGATGGAAGTCGAGCTGATTGCGCCGATCGCCATGGAGGAGAAGCTGCGCTTCGCCATCCGTGAGGGCGGCCGCACCGTCGGCGCCGGCGTCGTCGCCGCCGTGATGGATTAACAAGAGAGGATCAAAGGACAGCGGCCGGCTCCGGCTCGGCCGCTTCCCTTGTTGAATGGATAAGCCATGAACGGTCAAAACATTCGTATTCGCCTTAAGGCGTTCGACCACCGGATCCTCGACGCTTCGACACGGGAAATCGTGTCGACTGCGAAGCGGACCGGCGCCCAGGTTCGCGGGCCCATCCCGCTGCCGACGCGCATCGAGCGCTTTACGGTTCTTCGCTCGCCGCACATCGACAAGAAGTCGCGCGAGCAGTTCGAGATGCGCACTCATAAGCGTGTTCTCGATATCGTGGACCCCACCCCGCAGACGGTTGATGCTCTGATGAAGCTCGATCTCGCTGCTGGTGTGGACGTGGAAATCAAGCTCTAAGCCGTTGGGCTTGGAGCTTTCGGTAGACACGCCGAGAGGATACGCACATGCGCTCAGGCGTCATTGCACAGAAAGTCGGGATGACCCGCATCTTCACGGATGCCGGTGAGCATGTCCCGGTCACGGTTCTGAAGGTCGACAACTGCCAGGTCGTCGCCCACCGGACCAAGGAAAAGAACGGCTACACCGCGCTGCAGGTCGGCGTCGGCAAGGCCAAGGTAAAGAACGTTTCGAAGGCCGAGCGCGGACGTTTCGCCGTCGCTCAGGTCGAGCCGAAGCGCAAGCTCGCGGAATTCCGCGTCTCCGAGGATGCCATCATCCCGGTCGGCGCCGAAATCACCGCTGATCACTTCATTGCCGGTCAGTTCGTGGACGTCACGGGCATCACCACCGGTAAGGGCTTCGCGGGCGGTATGAAGCGCTGGAACTTCGGCGGTCTGCGCGCCACTCACGGCGTGTCGGTCTCCCACCGCTCGATCGGTTCGACCGGTGGCCGCCAGGATCCGGGCAAGACGTTCAAGAACAAGAAGATGCCGGGTCACCTGGGTGTCGAGCGCGTCACCACGCAGAACCTGCGTGTCGTGTCGACCGACGTCGAGCGCGGTCTGATCCTCGTCGAAGGCGCCGTTCCTGGCGTCGCCGGCGGCTGGATCTTCGTCCGCGATGCGGTGAAGCGGAAGCTGCCGAAGGAAGTGCCGATGCCCGGCGCGTTCCGCTCGGCCAACGATGCTGCACCGGCCCCCCAGGCTGAGCTGGCCCAAGAGGAGAATGCGTGATGAAGCTTGATGTCACCACGCTTGAGGGCAACAAGTCCGGCTCCGTCGAGCTGAACGAGGCCATCTTCGGTCTCGAGCCGCGCGCCGATCTGCTGGCCCGTTGCGTCCGCTGGCAGCTCGCGAAGCGCCAGGCCGGCACGCACGCCGTCAAGAATCGTTCGGACATCGACCGGACGACGAAGAAGGTCTACAAGCAGAAGGGCACCGGCAGCGCCCGTCATGGTGCTGCGAGCGCTCCCCAGTTCCGGGGCGGCGGTCGTGCCTTCGGCCCGCAGGTTCGTAGCCATGCTCACGACCTGCCGAAGAAGGTCCGCGCTCTTGCTCTGAAGCATGCGCTCTCGTCCAAGGCCAAGGACGCTTCGCTCGTCGTTCTCGACGATGTGACGCTCTCCGAGCCCAAGACGAAGGCTCTCGTCGAGCGCTTCGGCAAGCTCGGCCTCGGCAATGCCCTGATCATCGGCGGCGCTGAGATCGAGACGAACTTCCAGCGGGCTGCTCGCAACATCCCGAACATCGACGTCCTGCCGGTGCAGGGCATCAACGTCTATGACATCCTGCGTCGCGAGAAGCTCGTTCTCACGAAGGCAGCTGTCGATGCGCTGGAGGCGCGCTTCAAATGAGCCTGGACCCGCGCCATTACGATGTGATCGTAAGCCCGGTCATCACCGAGAAGGCGACCGCTCTTTCCGAGCAGAACAAGGTCGTGTTCAAGGTGCGCCCGGATGCGACGAAGCCGCAGATCAAGGAAGCGGTTGAGAAGCTGTTCGATGTCAAGGTGAAGAGCGTCAACACGCTCGTCACCAAGGGCAAAGTGAAGTTGTTCCGCGGCACCCGCGGCCAGCGGTCGGACGTGAAGAAGGCGGTTGTGACCCTCGAAGAGGGCCAGACCATCGACGTCACGACGGGCCTCTGATCGGTTGAGAGAGTGATCCGATGGCTTTGAAAACGTTCAAACCAATCACCCCCGGCCTGCGCCAGCTGGTGATCGTCGACCGCAGCGAGCTCTATAAGGGCAAGCCGGTCAAGAAGCTGACGGAGGGCAAGAGCTCCTCCGGCGGCCGTAACAATCTGGGTCGTGTGACCGTCCGCTTCCGTGGCGGTGGTCATAAGCGTACCCTGCGCCTTGTCGACTTCAAGCGTCGCGGCCGTATGGGCGATGTGGCGAGCGTGGAGCGGATCGAGTACGATCCGAACCGCACCGCCTTCATCGCACTCATCCGTTACGCCGACGGCGAGCTCTCCTACATCCTGGCCCCGCAGCGTCTGGCTGTCGGCGATCAGGTAGCGGCTGGCGAGCAGGTCGACATTAAGCCGGGCAACGCGATGCCGATCGGCAACATGCCGGTGGGAACGATTATCCACAACGTCGAGCTGAAGATCGGCCGTGGCGGCGCTCTGGCCCGCTCTGCCGGTACCTATGCTCAGATCGTGGGTCGTGACCAGGGCTACGTGACGGTCCGCCTGAACTCCGGCGAGCAGCGCATGGTCCATGGCCAGTGCTTCGCCAGCGTCGGCGCGGTGTCGAACCCGGACCACATGAACACCTCGATCGGTAAGGCCGGCCGTAACCGCTGGCTGGGCAAGCGTCCGCACAACCGCGGCGTCGCCATGAACCCGATCGACCACCCGCACGGTGGTGGTGAAGGTCGTACCTCCGGTGGCCGCCATCCGGTGTCCCCGTGGGGCGTTCCCACCAAGGGCAAGAAAACCCGTTCGAACAAGCGGACCGACAAGTTCATTGTGTCGAGCCGCCACGCTCGGAAGAAGTAAGGATAGAGGCACGTCATGGCACGTTCGCTTTGGAAGGGTCCGTTCGTCGACGGCTACCTCCTCAAGAAGGCCGAGGCTGCCCGTTCTTCGGGCCGCAACGAGGTCATCAAGATCTGGAGCCGCCGCTCCACGATCCTCCCGCAATTCGTGGGCCTCACGTTCGGGGTCTACAATGGTCAGAAGCACATTCCCGTTCTCGTGAGCGAGGAAATGGTGGGTCACAAGTTCGGCGAGTTCTCGCCGACCCGCACTTTCCACGGCCACGCGGCGGACAAGAAGGCGAAGAGGAAGTAAGATGGGTAAGGCCGCGACTCCTCGCGCATTGAGCGACAACGAGGCTCAAGCCGTCGCTCGCATGCTGCGCGTCAGCCCCCAGAAGCTCAATCTTGTTGCGGCCCTTATCCGCGGCAAGAAGGTTTCTGCGGCTCTCGCCGATCTCGAGTTCTCCCGCAAGCGCATCGCTCGCGACGTGAAGAAGTGCCTCGAGAGCGCCATTGCTAACGCCGAGAACAACCACAACCTTGATGTGGACGATCTCGTCGTCAGCCAAGCATACGTCGGCAAGGCGCTCGTCATGAAGCGCTTCCACGCCCGGGCCCGTGGCCGGGGTGCTCGTATCGAAAAGCCGTTCTCGAACCTCACGATCGTGGTTCGGGAAGTTGCCGAACAGGCATAAAGGAGAACCAGATGGGTCAGAAAGTTAACCCGATCGGTCTTCGGCTCGGCATCAACCGGACCTGGGACTCGCGCTGGTTCGCCGGCAAGGGCGAGTACGCCAAGCTGATGCACGAGGACATGGCGATCCGCGAAGCTCTCATGAAGCAGCTGAAGCAGGCCGCCGTCTCGAAGATCGTCATCGAGCGTCCGCACAAGAAGTGCCGCGTCACCATTCACTCCGGTCGTCCGGGCGTGGTGATCGGCAAAAAAGGTGCCGACATCGAGAAGCTCCGCAAGACCGTCGCCAAGATGACGGACGCGGATGTGTCGATCAACATCGTCGAAGTCCGCAAGCCGGAAGTCGATGCCACCCTGGTGGCCGATTCGATCGCTCAGCAGCTCGAGCGTCGCGTCGCGTTCCGCCGCGCCATGAAGCGCGCCGTTCAGTCGGCGATGCGTCTGGGCGCCGAAGGCATCCGTATCAACTGCTCGGGCCGTCTGGGTGGCGCTGAAATCGCCCGCCTGGAATGGTACCGCGAGGGCCGCGTTCCGCTGCATACGCTGCGTGCGGATGTCGATTACGGCGTGTCCACCGCGTACACCACCTATGGCACCTGCGGCATCAAGGTCTGGATCTTCAAGGGCGAAATCCTTGAGCACGATCCGATGGCCCAGGACAAGCGGATGAGTGACGAAGGAGGCCGCTCTGGTGGCCGCCGCGAGCAGGCGGCGTAACGGAGAGGTCAGGAGAGGTTTGCCATGTTGCAACCGAAGAAAACGAAGTTCCGTAAGCAGTTCAAGGGCCGCATTTCCGGCACTGCGAAGGGCGGTACGGACCTCAACTTCGGCCAGTTCGGCCTGAAGGCGATGGAACCCGAGCGTATCAACGCTCGTCAGATCGAGGCGGCACGCCGCGCCATCACCCGCGCCATGAAACGCGCGGGCCGTGTGTGGATCCGGATCTTCCCGGACGTGCCGGTTTCGACGAAGCCGACCGAAGTGCGTATGGGTAAGGGCAAGGGCGCTCCCGAATACTGGGCGGCCAAGGTAAAGCCCGGCCGTATCATGTTCGAGATCGACGGCGTGCCGGAGGATATCGCCCGCGAGGCGCTCCGTCTCGGCGCTGCCAAGCTCCCGATCAAGACGCGCTTCATCCAGCGCATTGCCGAGTAAGGAGAGGGAATCATGAAGTCCAAAGAGCGATTCTCTAACCTCAAGGCCATGTCCGCTGACCAGCTGTCGGACGAGCTGCTCAACCTGAAGAAAGAGCAGTTCAACCTCCGCTTCCAGCGCGCCACGGGCCAGCTCGAGAACACCGGACGCGTCCGTGAAGTCCGTCGGGACATCGCCCGCGTCAAGACGCTGCAGCGCCAGAAGGCCGTTGCGGCTAAGGCTTAAGAGGAAATCAAGATGCCGAAGCGCGTTTTGCAGGGCGTCGTTGTCAGCGATAAGCAGGACAAGACGGTCGTTGTGAAGGTGGAGCGTCGTTTCACGCACCCGGTTCTGAAGAAGACCGTGCGTAAGACGAAGAACTACCACGCTCATGACGAGAACAACACTGCCAAGGTGGGCGACACGGTCTTCATCGAAGAGACCAAGCCGTTCTCCAAACTAAAGACCTGGGTGCTCGTCGACCAAGCGAAGGCCTAAAAAGCCTTTTTCTTGGGGTTGTCTAGCAGGGGCGGTTCGTGTATACGACCGCCTCTCTCGACATTTGAAGGGCAGGGGACATCAGATCCCCGTCAGGCGTAGTCCGGGGGGCAATCGTGCCTTGACCCGGAAACCTGTCTGAAACAAAGGAAAGGATCAAAGCCATGATCCAGATGCAGACGAATCTTGACGTCGCCGATAACTCCGGCGCCCGTCGCGTGATGTGCATCAAGGTTCTCGGCGGTTCGAAGCGTAAGTACGCTTCCGTGGGCGATATCATCGTCGTATCCGTGAAAGAGGCTATTCCGCGCGGCCGCGTGAAGAAGGGCGACGTCATGAAGGCGGTCGTCGTGCGCACCGCCAAGGACATCCGTCGCGCTGACGGCTCGGTCATCCGTTTTGACCGCAATGCCGCCGTTCTGATCAACAATCAGAAAGAGCCGGTCGGCACTCGTATCTTCGGCCCCGTTCCGCGTGAACTGCGTGCCAAGAACCACATGAAGATCATTTCGCTTGCGCCGGAGGTGCTCTAATGGCCGCGAAGATCAAGAAGGGCGACAAGGTCGTCGTCCTGACCGGTCGCGACAAGGGCAAGACCGGTGAAGTCGTGCAGGTGCTCCCGAAGGAAGAGCGCGCGGTCGTCCGTGGCGTGAACCTGGTGAAGCGCCACCAGCGCCAGACGGCAAGTCAGGAGAGCGGCATCATTACCAAGGAAGCCCCGATCCATCTGTCGAACCTGGCCTATGCGGACCCGAAGGACGGCAAGCCGACCCGGGTTGGTTTCAAAGTTCTCGAAGACGGCCGCAAGGTCCGCTTCGCCAAGCGTTCGGGGGACCTGATCGATGGCTAAGGCTCAGGTGGACGGTTACACGCCGCGGCTTAAGAAGCACTACGAGGAAGTGGTGCGTCCGAAGCTCATTGAAGAATTCGGCTACAAGAACCCCATGGAAGTGCCGCAGATCGACAAGATCGTGCTCAACATGGGCGTTGGCGAGTCGACCGCTGATTCCAAGAAGGCTTCGGTCGCCGCTGCCGATCTCGCGCTCATCGCCGGTCAGAAGCCGGTGATCACGAAAGCCCGCAAGGCTATCTCGCAGTTCAAGGTCCGCGAGAACATGCCGATCGGCGCCAAGGTTACGCTCCGCAAGGTGCGTATGTACGAGTTCCTCGATCGTCTCGTCACCATCGCGCTTCCCCGCGTTCGCGACTTCCGTGGTCTGAACCCCCGGTCGTTCGACGGTCGCGGCAACTACGCGATGGGCATCAAGGAGCACCTGGTGTTCCCTGAGATCAATTACGACAAGGTGGAGCAGGTTTGGGGTATGGACGTCATCATCACGACGACGGCCAAGACCGACGAAGAAGCCCGCGCTCTGCTGCGTCACTTCAACTTCCCGTTCCGGCAGTGAGGATAGCTGTCCTCAGACGCGGACACTGGAGATAAAAGAATGGCTAAGAAAAGCGCTATTGAGAAGAACAAGCATCGTCGTCAGCTGGTGAAGAAGTTCGCCGGCCGTCGCGAGCGCCTGCTGGCGATCGCCAACGATGAGTCGAAGAGTATGGAGGAGCGCTTCGAGGCGCGCCTCAAGCTCGCTGAGCTGCCGCGCAATGCGAGCCCGACCCGGATCCGCAACCGTTGCGAGATCACGGGCCGTCCGCGCGCTTACTACCGCAAGCTCGGCATGTCGCGCATCGCTCTGCGCGAGCTCGGCAACAAGGGCCTGATCCCGGGCCTCGTGAAGTCCAGCTGGTAAGAGGGGGGGCGTTATATGATCAACGATCCGTTGGGCGATATGCTCACCCGTATCCGCAACGCGCAGATGCGTCGTCGCGGCACTGTCAGCACCCCTGGCTCGAAGCTCCGTGCCCGTGTTCTCGAGGTTCTCAAGAACGAAGGCTACATTCGCGACTACTCGCAGACCGAGTTCGGCAATGGCCGTACCGAGTTCTCGATCGAGCTGAAGTACTATGACGGTCAGCCGGTGATCCGCTCCATCGAGCGCGTCTCCAAGCCGGGCCGCCGCGTGTATGCTTCCGTCGACACCATGCCTCGCGTGGCTGACGGCCTCGGCATCACCATTCTCTCGACGCCTCAGGGCGTGATGGCCGATCATGAGGCCCGTGAGAAGAACGTGGGCGGCGAAGTGCTCTGCAAGGTCTTCTAAGGCCTAAGCAACAGCACAGAACCACGGAGATTCCAGAATGTCACGAGTAGGCAAAAAGCCGGTTCCGGTTCCGTCGGGTGTGACGGCGACCGTTGACGGTCAGATGGTGAAGATGAAGGGCTCGAAGGGCGAACTCTCGTTCCTTGTTCCCGATGAAGTGTCGGTTGCTCTTGAGAATGGTGCCGTGTCGGTGACCCCGCGCGACCAGTCCAAGGATGCTCGCGCCAAGTGGGGCCTCTCCCGCGCTCAGGTTGCCAACCTGGTGCAGGGCGTGTCCAACGGCTTCGAGAAGCGCCTTGAGATCAACGGCGTCGGCTACAAGGCCGCTGTCGCTGGCAAGGTGCTGAAGCTGTCGCTCGGCTACAGCCATGACATCGACTTCGAAATTCCGGCCGGCATCACGATCACGACGCCTAAGCCGACTGAAGTCGTCGTCGCCGGCATCGACAAGCAGAAGGTCGGCCAGACTGCCGCCGAGATCCGCGAATATCGCGGTCCGGAGCCCTACAAGGGCAAGGGCGTCAAGTATTCCGACGAGTTCATCTTCCGCAAGGAAGGCAAGAAGAAGTAAGGACGACGTATCATGGCTGAGAAGAAAGGCGCTGAAGATCGCCGCAAGGCTCGGGTACGCCGTGCGATCAAGAAGGCTGCGAACGGCCGCCCGCGTTTGTCGGTGTTCCGTTCGTCCAAGCAGATCTATGCCCAGGTCATCGATGACGAGCGCGGCGTGACCGTCGCTTCGGCTTCGACCCTTGAGAAGGACATGCGCGGCAAGCTCAAGACCGGCGCCACCGTCGAGGCGGCAAAGGAAGTGGGCAAGCTCGTTGCCGAGCGCGCAGCCAAGGCTGGCGTGACGCAGGTGATCTTCGATCGCTCGGGCTACCTTTATCATGGCCGCGTCAAGGCTCTGGCCGACGCTGCCCGTGAAGGCGGTCTGGACTTCTAATTCTTTCGAAAATTCATGAGCGGGGCGGGGAGTGGTTTACCTCCCGCCCTGATCGTGCTTTACGGCGGGTATCGTATACAACCCTTAGCGAGCGGGCCCGCCGCCCGCGCAAGTGAGAGGTCTCATGGCAAGAGAACCGAGAGAACGTGCTGATCGCGAAGAGCGCGACAGCGAATTCGTGGATCGTCTGGTCCACATCAACCGCGTTGCCAAAGTCGTGAAGGGCGGCCGTCGCTTCGGCTTCGCTGCTCTCGTCGTCGTTGGCGACCAGAAGGGCCGCGTCGGCTTCGGCCATGGCAAGGCTCGTGAGGTTCCGGAAGCGATCCGCAAGGCCACCGACGCTGCAAAGCGTTCGATGATCCGCGTGTCCCTCCGCGAGGGCCGCACCCTGCACCACGACGTGAACGGCCGCCACGGCGCCGGCAAGGTCGTGC
Organism: Microvirga medicaginis; assembly: GCF_052658925.1. Taxonomy (NCBI): domain Bacteria; kingdom Pseudomonadati; phylum Pseudomonadota; class Alphaproteobacteria; order Hyphomicrobiales; family Methylobacteriaceae; genus Microvirga; species Microvirga medicaginis. Next base: position 74,236 of record NZ_JBQWEL010000011.1, read on the forward strand.
TGCGTGCTGCTCCCCAGGGTACCGGCATCATCGCCGGCGGTCCGATGCGCGCTGTCTTCGAGGCGGTCGGCATGCAGGACGTCGTGTCGAAGTCGCTCGGCTCGTCGAACCCCTACAACCTCGTTCGTGCAACCTTCGATGCGCTCAAGAACGAGGACAGCCCGCGCGCCGTGGCTGCTCGCCGTGGCCTGAAGGTCTCGACGCTGCAGGCTCGCCGTCGCGATGCTGATGCCAGCGCCGATGCTGGCGCTGAAGCGTAAGGGAGGCTTCGACAATGGCAAAGAAGCCTGCTGCAGCAGCAACCATCACCGTTGAGCAGGTCGGTTCGCCGATCCGCCGCGAGGCCAAGCAGCGCCAGACGCTGATCGGCCTCAAGCTCAACAAGCTTCATCGCACCTCGACCTTGGAAGACACGCCGGCTGTGCGCGGCATGATCGAGAAGGTCAAGCACCTCGTGCGCGTTGTCGACGGGCAGTGAGGAGAGCGGTCATGAAACTTAACGAAATTCGTGACAACGAAGGTTCCACCAAGAACCGCATGCGCGTCGGCCGTGGTATCGGCTCGGGCAAGGGCAAGACCGGTGGTCGCGGCGTGAAGGGTCAGAAGGCCCGTACCGGCGTGGCGATCAAGGGCTTCGAAGGCGGTCAGATGCCTCTGCACCGTCGTCTGCCGAAGCGCGGCTTCAACAAGCCGAACGCCATCGAGCTGAACGAGGTCAATGTCGGCCGCATTCAGCAAGCGGTCGAGGCCGGCAAGCTCGACCAGGCCGCTCCGGTCACCGTCGAGACGCTGGTTGCCGCCGGTGTGGTCTCCAAGCCGCGCGACGGCGTGAAGATCCTCGGCGTCGGCGAACTCAAGGCCAAGCTGTCCTTCCAGGTCCATGGCGCGTCCAAGTCGGCCGTCGAGGCGATCGAGAAGGCGGGCGGCTCGGTGACCCTCCTGGGCGCCGTTGCACAGGCGTGAGCCTGAGCCCACATTAGCTGAAGATCCAAGCGGCGGCCCGCGTCTGATCGCGTGGCCGCCGTTTGTGTGATGTGAGTTACGTAAGTTTCAGTTTGACTGCGCCCGATGAAGGCGCGATCAAGCTCCTGCCTTAAGATTTGCATGATCCGTGCGGAGACGTCTCCGCTTCAACGTCGATCATGCTTGGGTATTTCGGGGACGAAAAATGGCTTCAGCAGCCGAGCAACTCGCCGCAAACATCAATTTCGGTTCGATCGCCAAAGCCGAAGAATTGAAGAAGCGCATTTGGTTCACCCTCGGTGCGCTCATCATCTATCGCCTCGGCACCTATATTCCGCTGCCGGGCGTCAATCCGGAGGCTCTGGCCCAGAGCTTCCAGAACGCCAGCGGCGGCGTGCTGGGCCTGTTCAACATGTTCTCGGGCGGCGCCGTCGAGCGCATGGCGATTTTTGCCCTGAACATCATGCCTTACATCTCGGCATCGATCATCGTTCAGCTCCTCACCTCTGTTCTTCCCTCGCTTGAGGCGCTGAAGAAGGAAGGCGAGGCGGGTCGCAAGATCCTGAACCAGTACACCCGCTATCTCACCGTGTTCCTTGCGCTCTTCCAGTCGTGGGGCATCGCGGTTGGTCTGCAGAGCTCCGGCAACATCGTGCTGGCGCCCGGGCCATTCTTCCTGATCTCCACGGTCATCACGCTCACCGGCGGCACCATGTTCCTCATGTGGCTGGGCGAGCAGATCACCTCGCGCGGCATCGGCAACGGTACCTCGCTGATCATCTTCGCAGGCATCGTCGCCAACCTGCCGCGAGCCATCGCCGGAACCCTCGAGCTCGGCCGTCAGGGCGCGATCTCCACGGGGCTGATCCTCGGCGTGATCGTGATGGCTGTCGCCATCATCTACTTCGTCGTGTTCATGGAGCGCGCCCAGCGCCGCCTGCTCATCAATTATCCGAAGCGCCAGGTCGGCAACCGCATGTACGAGGGGCAGACCTCGTTCCTGCCGCTCAAGCTGAACACGTCGGGCGTGATTCCGCCGATCTTCGCCTCTTCCCTGCTCCTGCTGCCGGCCACTATCGCCAGCTTCCAGAGTACTGACGGCACAGGCATTGTCGCTATGCTGACGGCTTATCTGGGCCATGGGCGCCCGGCCTACATGTTCCTCTATGCGGCCCTGATCGTCTTTTTCGCGTTCTTCTACACGGCGATCGTGTTCAACCCCACCGAAACGGCAGACAACCTGAAGAAGCAGGGCGGCTTCATCCCGGGTATTCGTCCTGGTGAACGGACGGCCGACTTTATCGATCAGGTGTTGACTCGCATCACCGTTCTCGGTGCAGCTTACCTCGTCATCATCTGCCTGATTCCAGAGCTTCTGGTCTCATACGCGGCCCTGCCATTCTACTTTGGCGGTACTTCGCTTCTGATCGTCGTGTCGGTTACCATGGACACGGTCGCTCAGGTGCACGGCCACCTTCTGGCTCACCAGTACGAGGGTCTCGTCAAGAAGGCGAAGCTCAAGGGCGCACGGCGGCGGTAAAGAACTGGGTTTCTCGCCGGGCAAGGCGGGAAACCCTAAATATTGAGGGGAACGTCTATGAGGATCATCCTGCTGGGGCCGCCTGGGGCCGGTAAAGGGACCCAGGCTGTACGTCTGGTCGAGCGCCTGGGGATTCCCCAGCTGTCGACCGGCGACATGCTCCGCGCAGCGGTGGCTGCCGGCACGCCAGTGGGTCTCAAGGCCAAGGCCGTCATGGATCGGGGCGATCTGGTTTCCGACGATATCGTGGTGGGAATCATCGCCGACCGGATCGAGGAAGCCGACGCCAAGAAAGGCTTCATCCTCGACGGATTCCCCCGGACGGTCGCGCAGGCCGAGGCGTTCGATTCCATGCTGGCCCAGAAGGGCCTTAAGCTCGATGCGGTCATCGAGTTCAAGGTCAACGAGGACGAGCTCGTGGGCCGCATCGTGAAGCGTGCTCAGGAATGCGAAGCCCGCGGCGAGCCGGTCCGCAAGGACGACAATCCGGAAGTCTTCAAGACCCGTCTCGAGGCCTACCGGGCCCAGACGGCGCCGCTCTCCGCCTATTATCAGGGCAAGGGCATGCTGAAGACCGTCGACGGCATGAGGCCGATCGACGAGGTGACCGAAGCGGTCAAGGACATTCTCGGACGGTGAGAGCAGAGGGCAGGGGCAATTGGCCCCTGCAATCACTAAGCCTCGGATCCTGCATGAGATCGGCTTGTCCGATAAAATCAGTGCTTATTCAGCCATCGAACTTTTTATCATAGCCGATAAGCATGTCCCGTGCGTTCTTTGGTACGGGGAAGCCGTACCCATCGTTCGGATCGCCCCATCTCAGCCGACCTGACTTGTGATAGTCGCTGAAATAGAGGCTTATTCCGATGCTTTGAAGTGTCAGGACCAGTGCCTGAACAGAGTCTATTCCATAGGCTGCACGCGCCTCAATGCCGTTTGGCCAGCCTATGGTATACCGACAGCTCCAGTCCTTTTCATTCTCTTCAGGGGCATACAATGACACTGGAACGGGTATGACAACTCCGTCCTCAGTCACATACTCAAGCTTTCGTGTCGAGATAAGCATCGAAATCCCTAATAGTTCAGCGGTGGAATTGGATAACCATTCTCACACGCCACTTGGCGGACCTTGGCCTGAGCGTAGCAGCTTCGCATAGCGACAAGCCGACAGTGGAAGCGGTCCCGTTCATACTGCAGCGCACACTCGTCGATCTTCTGTCGCGCAGCCAGTGTTATCCGGCCAGCTCTATCATCGACTTTGAGGCGCTCGGTTTGAGGCGCGACCTCTCGATTTCGATACGCACCATTGCTGCCACCGCCGCGACTGCTCGTCCAGCGCCCCCACCTGACGATCCAGCTGGGACACGAGGCTGGTTAGGGTCATATCGATGCTCAAGAAAATGCCGCAGTCGAAGATCTAAGGCCTGCCGCCGGAGGGCAACGAGGCGGCATCTCAATGAGAGCAAATTGCTTTTGGAGCGAAGGGGCTGATTCATTCAAAAAGACCCCAATCAACCATCTAAGCTTGGCTGGTTTCAGGAATATTATCAAGAACAAAAATAGAACACAACCCTGATACGCAACTTTCAAAGCAGGGACTTTCGTAATCGGAGGGATCCAGCCTCTGAGGTTCTCAAAAAGAGTTGACGTAGCGCCAGAAAGGGGCTATGTGCCAACCCTTGCATCGGAAGTTATTCGGTTCTGAGGGCTTCGGAAGAGGTCGCTCGGGCCGTTTTCTTTTGCATAAATAACCCGCGCAGGGGCCGGCCTCCACCGGACGCGCGAAACATCAACAGAAGCTCAGGCTTCGACCATATGGAGACGGACGATGGCCCGTATTGCAGGCGTCAACATCCCGACCGCCAAGCGCGTTGTGATCGCGCTTCAGTATATCCACGGCATTGGGCCCAAGAAGGCTCAGGAGATCATCGAGAAGGTCAACATCCCGGCCGAGCGCCGCGTGAACCAGCTGACCGACGCCGAGGTTCTGGCCATCCGCGAAACCATCGACCGTGATTACATGGTTGAGGGTGACCTTCGCCGTGAAGTGTCCATGAACATCAAGCGCCTGATGGATCTCGGTGCTTATCGTGGCCTGCGCCACCGCCGCAGCCTGCCGGTTCGTGGTCAGCGCACCCACACGAACGCTCGCACCCGTAAGGGCAAGGCGAAGCCGATCGCCGGCAAGAAGAAGTAAGTTTTCATGGCTGCCCGGTCAGGGTGGCCTTTTCTCCCGAGCGCCTGGCATCACGGGCGCGTTTGAAGGATCTTTGGAATGGCAAAAGAAGCGACCCGCGTCCGCCGCCGCGAACGCAAGAACATCGTCTCCGGCGTGGCGCATGTGAACGCCTCGTTCAACAACACCATGATCACCATCACCGACGCCCAGGGCAACACGATCTCGTGGTCCTCGGCCGGCGCGATGGGCTTCAAGGGCTCGCGTAAGTCGACCCCGTACGCTGCGCAGGTTGCAGCTGAGGACGCCGCCCGCAAGGCTTCCGAGCACGGCATGCGCACCCTCGAGGTCGAGGTGTCCGGCCCCGGCTCCGGCCGTGAGTCCGCGCTGCGCGCCCTTCAGTCGGCAGGCTTCACCGTCACTTCGATCCGTGATGTGACGCCGATCCCGCACAACGGCTGCCGCCCGCGCAAGCGTCGCCGCGTCTAATCAAGATCATCCGGCGCGTGGGCCACGGCCCGCGCGCATTCCGGTTTAGGGCCGGCGTTGAAGCCGCCCTTCGAGCGGTACCTCAAGAGGTGTGGTTGTGATCCAAAAGAACTGGCAAGAGCTGATTAAGCCGAACAAGCTCGAAGTCGCCCCCGGTGACGATCCGAAGCGCATTGCGACGGTCGTGGCCGAGCCGCTCGAGCGTGGTTTCGGCACGACGCTCGGCAACTCGCTGCGTCGCGTTCTCCTGTCGTCGCTCCAGGGCGCCGCCGTGACGTCGATCCATATCGACGGCGTGCTGCATGAGTTCTCGTCTATCCCGGGCGTCCGCGAGGATGTGACGGATATCGTCCTCAACGTGAAGGCAATCGCCATCAAGATGCAGGGTGAAGGCCCGAAGCGCCTGACGCTTCGCAAGACCGGCCCCGGTGCCGTCACCGCTGGCGACATCAACACGGTTGGCGACGTGCAGATCCTGAATCCTGAGCTCGTGCTCTGCACCCTCGACGAGGGCGCCGAGATCCGCATGGAGTTCACGGTCGACACCGGCAAGGGCTACGTCCCGGCCGAGCGCAACCGCGCCGAGGATGCTCCGATCGGCCTCATCCCGGTCGACTCCCTCTACAGCCCGGTGAAGAAGGTGTCGTACCGCATCGAGAACACCCGCGAGGGCCAGATTCTCGACTACGACAAGCTCATCATGACAGTCGAGACCAACGGCGCCGTGTCGCCTGAGGATGCCGTGGCCTATGCCGCCCGCATCCTGCAGGACCAGCTCCAGGTCTTCGTCAACTTCGAAGAGCCGCGCAAGGAAGAGACGGCTGCCGCTGCCCCGCAGCTGCCGTTCAATCCGGCCCTGCTCAAGAAGGTCGACGAGCTCGAGCTGTCGGTCCGTTCGGCCAACTGCCTGAAGAACGACAATATCGTCTATATCGGTGACCTCATCCAGAAGTCCGAGGCGGAAATGCTCCGCACTCCGAACTTCGGTCGCAAGTCCCTCAACGAGATCAAGGAAGTTCTGGCCGGCATGGGCCTGCACCTCGGCATGGACGTGCCGGGCTGGCCGCCGGAGAACATCGAAGACCTCGCGAAGCGCTTCGAAGAGCACTACTAAGTTCCCTGAAGCCGCCTTCTCCAACGGAAGGCGGCTTCAAACCTGCCCCGCTCGAAAAAGCGGATCATAAGAGAGACGGCCGTACCTTGGCACGGCGGCCGCAAGATCTAGGAGAGAGCCAATGCGTCACGGATTCCGTGGTCGTCGTTTCAACCGCACGACCGAGCACCGCAAAGCAATGTTCGCCAACATGGCGGCTGCGCTGATCAAACACGAGCAGATCGTTACCACGCTGCCGAAGGCCAAGGACCTCCGTCCGGTCGTCGAGAAGCTGATCACGCTCGGCAAGCGCGGTGACCTGCACGCCCGCCGTCAGGCCATGTCCAAGCTGCGCGATGAGGCCATGGTCAAGAAGCTGTTCGACGTTCTTGGCGCTCGCTACAAGGACCGCAACGGCGGCTACACCCGCGTTCTCAAGGCCGGCTTCCGCTACGGCGACAACGCCCCGATGGCTGTGATCGAGTTCGTCGACCGCGACGTCGATGCACGCGGCCAGGACTCCGGTCCGACCCAGAAGGAAGAGATCGTCGAGGCCGCTGAGTAACCACTCGGCACTCGTCAGACTTCATCAAGGGCGGTCCTTCGGGCCGCCCTTTTTGCTTGTAGGAGGGGCTATCTGCTCCAATCCTTGGAACGTGGTGTTTTCAGTGCCGCGTTCCAGAGCATCGGCTCCAAAGGTGGACTTGCACTTTCGGAGTTAAGCCGGTGCTCCCATTTTAACCGGCGCATCGTTCGGGGCGGAGCCGGAGGTCCGCGTCAGCGAAAACCGGGTCCACTTTTCCGCACGATGCGCTATCGGTTGTTGCCGTTGTTGAAGGGATTCGCCGCCATGCGCTTTTCTCCGTTCCGTCTGTCGATCGTCGCTGTCGTCCTGGCTCTGGGGGTAGGGGGCGCCACGGCGCAGACGCAGCGGGTGGTGCCTGAGAGCAAGGCCCAGGTGCAGCTCTCTTTCGCTCCCATCGTCCGCCAGACCGCAGGTGCAGTGGTCAATGTCTATGCCAGCCGCACGGAGCGCCGGCAGAGTACGGCGATGGAGGAATATTTCCGCCGTTTCTTCGGGGATGATGCGCCGGGTGTCCCGCGCGGGCGGTCTCAGAGGTCCCTCGGCTCCGGCGTGATCGTCGATCCATCAGGCCTCGTGATCACCAATAACCATGTCATCGAGAACATGAACGAGGTGAAGGTGGCGCTCGCCGACCGGCGCGAGTTCGAGGCAGAGATCGTTCTGCGCGACTCGCGCACGGACATCGCCGTGCTCAGGCTGAAGGGGGCTACAAATCTCCAAGCGGTCGAGCTGGGCGACTCGGAAAGCCTCCAGGTCGGCGATATCGTGCTTGCCATCGGCAACCCCTTCGGTGTCGGGCAGACGGTGACCCAGGGCATCGTCTCCGCCCTGGCGCGGACGCAGGTCGGCATCTCTGATTATCAGTTCTTCATTCAGACCGACGCCGCCATCAATCCCGGCAATTCGGGCGGTGCCCTCATCGACATGAATGGACGCGTCGTGGGCATCAACACGGCCATCTATTCCCGCTCCGGCGGCAGCATCGGCATCGGCTTTGCGGTGCCGTCCAGCATGGTGCGGGTGGTGCTGAATTCCGCCAAGGGGGGCGCGCAGAACGTGGTGCGTCCGTGGCTCGGCGCGCGTCTCCAGCCGGTCGACGGGGATATCGCCACCGGCCTTGGCCTGGAGCGTCCGACAGGCGTCCTCGTCACCTCCGTCTACGAAAAGGGACCTGCCGCCGAAGCCGGCCTCAAGCGGGGCGACGTCATTCTCGCGGTCGACGGTCAGCCGGTCGATAACCCGGATTCCTTTGGCTATCGCTTCACCCTCAAAGGCACGCAGGGGCAGGCTCCGTTGACGGTTCTTCGCGGCGGCAAGCAAAGCATGCTTCAGGTCAGGCTCATGCCTCCGCCGGAAGTCCCGCCGCGAGATCCGCTGCGCGGCTCTGCGCGCACCCCGTTCGCGGGCGCGACACTCGTCAACATCTCGCCTGCAGTGGCTGACGAGCTGCAAATCGACGTGGCAGACGAGGGCGTCGTGATTGCCGATCTCGATGAGCGGAGCGTTGCGGGCAGCATCGGTTTCGAGAAGGGTGACCTGATCGTTGCGATCAATGGCGAACGGGTGCCCTCCACGAAGGAGGCCGAGCGCCTGATCGGCCGGGCTGGCGGCTATTGGGAGATTACGGTCAATCGGGGCGGTCGCGTCTTCACGACGGTCCTCGGCCGATGAGCGGATGGTCCGTCTCGAACACGCTTTCCGGGGATGAGATCGATACGGCCTATCGCTGGATCGCGGCGGAAAGCTACTGGGCCAAGGGGCTGCCGCGCACGTTCTTCGAACGCTCCGTGGCGAATTCCCTGTGCTTTGCCCTGCGGGACGCCGCCGGGGAGCTGCGGGGCTTTGCCCGTGTCGTGACCGACAAGGCCACCTTCGCCTATCTCTGCGATGTCTTCGTCTGCGCCAGCGCACGCGGGCAGGGGGCAGGGAAGGCGCTGGTGAGTGCCATCATGGCACATCCGGAACTTCAGCAGCTGCGCCGCTGGATGCTGGCGACGCGGGATGCGCATGGGCTGTATGCCCAATACGGTTTTTCGGCCTTGGAAAACCCTGAAAGGCTCATGCAGCGACTGGACCAGGACGTCTATGCGCGCCTAAGCTCGCAAGAGCCATGAGCGACCTGTTTTCATCCGCCGGTCTCGATCAGAGCGCCCCTCGGCCTCTGGCGGATCGAATGCGGCCTCAGAAGCTGTCCGAGGTCGTCGGTCAGGATCACTTGGTCGGACCGGACGGCATCCTGACCCGGCTCATCGCCTCGAAATCTCTCGGCTCCCTGATCTTCTGGGGGCCGCCCGGCACCGGCAAGACCACGGTCGCGCGGCTCTTGGCCCATGAGACCGATCTGCACTTCGACCAGATCTCGGCGATCTTTTCGGGCGTTGCCGACCTGAAGAAGGTGTTCGAGGCTGCACGGCAGCGCCGCCTGCTCGGCACGGGCACGCTGCTCTTCGTCGACGAGATCCATCGCTTCAACCGCGCCCAGCTCGATGCCTTCCTGCCCGTGATGGAAGACGGCACGATCACGCTGGTGGGCGCAACGACCGAGAACCCATCTTTTGAGCTGAATGCGGCGCTTCTCTCTCGTGCACGCGTGCTTCTCTTCAAGTCGCTCGATGAAGAGGCGATTGAAAAGATCCTCTCGAGAGCCGAAGAGATCACCGGCAAGAAGCTGCCGCTCGATGGGGAGGCCCGCGCCTCGCTCGTGCGTATGTCCGACGGCGACGGCCGTGCCGCTCTGACGCTGGCCGAAGAGGTCTGGCGTTCGGCCAAGCCTGACGAGACCTTCGATGCCGAGCAGCTGCAGGAGATCATCCAGCGTCGCGCGCCGATCTACGACAAGGGGCAGGAGGGGCACTACAATCTTATCTCCGCGCTCCACAAGACCATTCGCGGCTCTGACCCGGATGCGGCGCTCTATTACCTCGCGCGCATGCTCGATGCCGGTGAGGATCGGCTTTTCATCGCGCGCCGCCTCGTTCGGGCGGCGGTGGAGGATATCGGTCTTGCCGATCCGCAGGCACTTGTGATTGCGAACGCCGCAAAGGATGCCTTCGATTTTCTCGGCTCGCCCGAGGGCGAACTCGCGCTTGCGCAGGCCACCGTCTATCTTGCCACGGCGCCGAAATCTAACGCGCTTTACACGGCCTACAAGGCGGCGACGGCGGTGGCGAAGGAGCACGGTTCCCTCATGCCGCCGAAGACGATCCTCAATGCGCCGACCAAGCTCATGAAGAAGATCGGCTATGGCGCAACCTATCGCTATGACCATGACGAGCCTGATGCCTTCTCGGGTCAGGATTACTGGCCCGAGAAACTCGGACGTCAGCATTTCTACGAGCCCGTCGATCGCGGCTTCGAGCGCGAGGTGAAGAAGCGCCTCGATTGGTGGGAGAAACTTCGTCGTGAGCGTCGCGGCGAAGACGACCAGGACTAAATCATGCAAGCCTATCTTCTCGTCTTCCTCGGTGCCGGTATCGGCGGCGCGCTCCGTCACGGGGTCAATCTCGGTTGCGCGCGATATTGTGGGACCGCCTTTCCCTATGGCACGCTAACGGTGAACGTGGTGGGATCATTTCTCATGGGCGCCATCGCCGGATGGCTCGCCTTCAAGGCAGGCACGGGATGGAGCCAGCATATGCGCCTCTTCCTCACCACCGGAATCCTCGGCGGCTTCACCACCTTCTCAGCCTTCTCCCTTGATGCGATGCTGATCTGGGAACGGGGCCAGATGGGGCTTGCGCTCGGCTATGTGGCGGCATCCGTCGTCCTGTCCATCGCAGGCCTTGCGACTGGGCTGGCGCTCATAAGGACTATGGTGGCTTAAGGCCTCCTCATGAAGTGCATCGTCCTCACCGATATCAACGATCTGCCGTCACAGGAAACGTGTTTTCTGTCCGGTCTGAGGGGTTCGATTTCCGTCAAGAGGGTGGGATTAGGGGAGCTTCTTGGTGTTCCGCATCACGGTGAGGAACTCTACCGCGCTCTGGTCCTAGGCGGCTTCGATGCGGCCGCGGCCAGGGTGCTTGAGTGTTTCGGAGATGCGGAAGTCGGATTGGGCTACAGCTCCGGAGGAGCGGTGCTCTGGAAAAGCGTTCTGCGTGGCCTTCGCCTGAACCGGCTCGTCTGCATCTCCTCCACGCGGCTGAAGGATGAGGATCCGCATGCGATGCCGATCCCGGCCCTTACGGTCTTCGGGGATCAGGATCACTCCCGGCCGACGACCTGTTGGAGTGAGGGGAGCCGTTTGGAGAAGCTTCTTCTCCCAGGAGCAGGTCATTCCTTCTATGCGGAGAAGGGTGCGAACTGGCTGACATGCCACGAGGCGGTGCTGAACTTTCTGCGCCCTTGCGGTATTGGGGTTTAAATCCCTCCGCAGGCTCAACCTCGATTGCCGCAAAGGCGGCGCTCTGATACCCACAACCTCATGAAGAAAAGCAGTTCAGGACAGAATGGGGCCCGTCGCGGGCGGTCCGGGGCGCGGCAGAGCTTCCGCTCCCGCGAGGACAAGCCCGCGCGCAAAGGGCCTCCCAAGGGCGCCTCTACCAAGCCGCGTAGCGCAAAGCCTGCGGCGACGAGCCGTTCCGAGGCGCCTTACCGCGAGAGACCGGCGACCAAGACGCCATCGGCCAAGGCTGCCGCGCGGCCCGCGGCCGAGGCTCCGCACAAGCCCACTCGGGCTCAGGCCAAGGCCGCCGCCCAGGAAGTGCTGGCGACGGGCGTGCAGACGCTTGTCGTCGAGCCCGACGAGGCGGACATGCGTGTCGACCGCTTCCTGGTCGCCCGCTTCCCGCAGCTCGCCTTCACCCATATCCAGCGCATCGTCCGCAAGGGCGAGCTGCGCGTCGACGGCAAGCGCGCGCAGCCCAACGACCGGCTCGCCGCCGGCCAGAAGGTCCGCATTCCGCCACTGAAGCTCGACCAGCCGCGCCCGGTCTCGCGCAATGCGGCGAAGGAGCAGAGTGATCTAGAGTTCCTGCAGTCCATCACGCTCTATGAGGACAAAGATGTTCTCATCATCAACAAGCCGATGGGCTTGGCCGTGCAGGGCGGCTCCGGCACGACGCGTCACGTGGATGGCCTGCTCGAATGCATGCGCGACGAGGAAGGGCAGAAGCCGCGCCTCGTGCACCGTCTCGACAAGGATACGGCAGGCTGTCTTGTCATCGCCAAGACGCGCTTTGCCGCGTCCACGATGGCGAAGTCCTTCCGCTCGCGCACCACGCGCAAGATCTATTGGGCACTGGTCGCCGGCGTGCCGCGCGTCCGCCAGGGCCGCGTCTCCACGTATCTCGCCAAGGAGGGCGAGGAGGGCGATGCGCGCATGAAGGTCGCGCGTCACGGCGATGAGGGGGCGAGCCATGCGCTCACCTATTACGCCGTGATCGATACGGCGGCGCAGAAGCTCTCCTGGCTGTCGCTGAAGCCGGTCACCGGACGCACGCACCAGCTGCGTGCGCACACGGCCCATATCGGCCATCCCATCGTCGGCGATCCGAAGTATTTCGATATCGAGAACTGGGAGCTTCCGGGCGGCATCCAGAACAAGCTGCATCTGCTTGCACGGCGCATCGTGATCGCGCACCCGCGAACCGGAAAGCCGATCGATGTGACGGCTCCGTTGCCGCCTCACATGCAGCAGAGCTTCAACCTTCTCGGCTTCGATACGAGTCAGTACGACCCCATCGTCGAGGCTCCTGAGGAGTAATCCGGCCTTTCTTCTTTCGATGCCCTTCTTGTCGCACTTTTGCCGTGGGCGAGGTGCACCATTTCTTGCCTCGGTCACCCCACTGGATGACCGGGACATTGGCAAGGAGGGGATCGATGGAACACAAAGATCTCGACTATCTCCGTAGCGTTGCCGACGTTCAGCCGAAGCCATTGACCCGGCAGGAACGGCTGGATCGCTGGATCAACCTTCTCGAGCGTGATCCGACTCGGCGTCTGAACTCCCTTGGCGAAATCGAATACAAGCCCCCGGCAGAACGGGCTCTGGTTCGGGAGGATAACTCTCCCCTGACAGTGGCCTATGAGGATCCGATCCTGCGGACGGATGGGCTTGCAAGCGACAAGCTCGGTGATGCCATGCGGTATTTCGGGCTCTCGGACGGGCAGGCGCATTACGCTTTGTGCTCATGCCTGAGCGGACAGGTGGCGGAATCCGGGACCTTCGCGCGACGCTTGCGCAACGTGACAGGCGACGTGGCTTGGCAACAGGCTATCGGAGCCTGGGCTCTGGCCGGTTTGGCGGTGGGCTTGCCGGCCATCGTTTATCTGCTGAGCTAAAGCGAATAAGACCGATTTGCTCCCACGACCGGGGACGGCGTACTTTCCCCGGTCGGTGATGTTTGACTGTGGCCGCATGCTCGACGATGAATGGCGAAGCTTCAGCACTAAGAGCGCAAAGGCCCTTCGACCATGCTGCACATCGAGCCTGTGACCCTCTCGACCGACCGGGTTTTTCTTCGTCCCTTGAGCCTCCACGACATTCCCGCGCTCGGCCAAGCGGCCAGCGATGGCGCCTTGTGGGAGAAGAGGACGACCACGGTGCCGAGGCCGGAAGGCTTCGAGGAGTATGTGCGCAAGGCGCTGGATTTGCAGGTTGCGGGCCTCGCGCTGCCTTTCGCGACAATGGTGAAGGACGGCGATCGGGTCGTGGGTTCGACCCGTTTCATGAACATCGATGCCGCCAATCACCGGGTCGAGATCGGCACGACCTGGATCGCGAAATCCTGGCAGCGGACCTTCGTGAACACGCATGCGAAGTATCTCATGCTCCATCATGCCTTTGAGGTCCTGGGCTGTATCGCGGTGGAGATCCGCACTCACTCGCAGAACGATCAGTCGCGTGCCGCCATCGAGCGCCTCGGAGCCAAGCTTGACGGCATCCTGCGGCGTCACATGATCATGCCCGACGGGCATATTCGCGACACCGTCGTCTACAGCATCCTCCGGGAGGAATGGCCCCAAGTGAAGGCTCGCCTGGAGCAGAAGCTGGCCGACTAAGAAGATCTATAAAACTGTCCAAAGCCTCATCCTGAGGAGGACCGTCAGGTCCGTCTCGAAGGACGAGGCGTCTCCAAAGGGCACTGGATCATCCTTCGAGACGCCGCTTCTCGGCTTCTCAGGATGAGGGGATAGATACTCTAGCGCATCGTGCGGAAAAGTGGCCCCGGTTTTCCGCCCCGAACGATGCGCTCATCAAAGAGGGGAGCATCGGACCCAAAAGTGCAGGTCCACTTTTGGGTCCGATGCTCTAAGCCTTCGGCAGGAAGCCATGCTCGCGCAGCTGACGGATTGAGCTGGCGGCGTTCTTGTGATGGATGAAAATGCCGCCGACGCCTTCCCAAAGATGGCGGTATTTGTCCCTGTCGTCGACGAGAGCATCGCCATGCTGGCAATATTCGCGCTTCAGCGCTGCCGTGGTGGTGATGACTTCCACGCCCGGAAAGTGCCGCTCGGCCCAGCGGAGTTTCTGCGGCTCGGCCCAGTTGCCCCGGGGCAGACCGGTGAGGATCACCGGGTCGAGATGGCGGACCGCTTCGAACAGTTCCATGGCATCGGGGAGCAGATCGAGCGTGTTGAAGAAACCCTCCGTCACGGCGAGCTCCGCCCAGAACCGTTTGAGGCCGAACCGGCGCTCGTACTCGCCGGGAGGCATCCCGAAAACTTGCGTCGCTCCTTTGTCGAAATCCGCGAGAACGCCGTCGCAATCGAGAAAGACGGTAGGCATGGATGACAACCTCCTGCTCATCGAAACAGGAGGAGCCTTCGGTTGTTCCTCAAGCGTGGCTGTTTTCGGAACGCGCATTGCGGCGTAACGTTGTCCCCGTGACGTCGATTGAGGGAGTTGAAGATGGGCAGCGCTATTCGCGACAACGCAGCCGGTCACCGTTTCGAGCTTGAGCGCAACGGTCATTTCGCTTTCGCGAATTACGAACGTCGAGACTCGTCCCTCGTGATCAGATATGTCGAGGCTGCTGTTCCTCTGCGCGGCACCGGGGCTGCAGACGAGCTGATGCGCGGTATTGCCGAGATTGCTCGCACCGAGGGAAGAAAAATCACGCCTCTCTGCGGCTACGCTTACGCGTGGCTGCGCCGGCACAAGGAATATCGGGATCTTCTGAACTGATCCCCGGCCCCCTTCATCAAGGGTGTGCCTTTTCGCCGTACTGCGGACTGCGTCAAAAAAGACTAGAGGTCGAACTTCGCTGATAAGAAACGAAGTTCGCCAAGGGGGCGTCCGTGACCAATGTGATCGAGAAAGCAAGACAGCTCTTGCGCAGGAAAAGCGTGGCCATCACCGCTGCCGTTCTGGCGCTGGCAGTGGTCGCTGCTGCCGTATCCGCGCCTTTTGTCCTCTCCGAGAAGGTCCACGAGATCGCCTATTCCGAGTTCTCTCGCGAACTGGAAGCCGGAAAAGTTCGCAAGGTTCAAGTGCACGACGGAGGCCTCTCTGTTTGGATCGCGAACGAGGAAGCCTTCGTGCGGCTGCCGAGTTCGTTGCTGAGCGCCCAGACCATTGACCGGGCGACCGCCCTTGGCGCCCAGGTGGATTTCAAGCCGTCCGGCATCGATGCATCGCATGCGGCGAGCTTCGTGATTTCGCTGATCATGGTTGCCGCAGTGCTGGCGCTCGTGGCCGTTCAGGTCGATTTCAAGCCGACCAATCGCTGGCCGCGCGCGGCCAGGAACATTCCGGACCGCTTCGATGACGTGGCAGGCCAGGAGGAGGCGAAGGCCGAGCTGCAGGAGGTCATCGCCTTCCTGCGCAACTCCCAGGCCTTCGAGAATGTGGGCGCGCGCATCCCTCGCGGCGTGCTGATGGTCGGCCCGCCCGGAACGGGCAAGACGCTCATCGCCAAGGCGCTGGCAGGCGAAGCCGGCGTGTCCTTCATCGCCGTGTCGGGCAGCGACTTCTCTGCTCCTCTGATCGGCATCGCCAAGAGCCGCGTGTCCAAGCTGTTCGAGCAGGCCCGTCGGCGTGCGCCGTGCTTGGTCTTCATCGACGAGATTGATGCCATCGGCCGCAAGCGCGGCGGCGGCGGCTCGGCGGCAGATCGTGAGTTCGAGTCGACGCTCAACCAGCTCCTCGTCGAGATGGACGGGTTCAACACCACTTCAGGTGTGATCGTGATCGGCGCCACGAACCGGGTCGATGTGCTCGATCCTGCGCTGCTGCGCCCCGGCCGCTTCGACCGGCAGGTGCATATCGGACTTCCCGACATCACTGGCCGCGAGGCGATCCTGGCCGTGCATGCCCGTAACGTGAAGCTGGCGGCTGGGGTCAATCTCGCTGCCATTGCTCGGGGCACTCCGGGCTTTTCCGGCGCCGATCTGGGCAACCTTCTGAACGAGGCGGCGATCTTCGCCGCGCGCGATGGCGTGGCTGAGATCAGCCGCGATCACCTGGAGGCAGCACGCAACAAGATCATCATGGGCCTTGAGCGCCGCTCGCTCGTGATCACCAGCGAGGAACGCAGGCTCGTCGCCGTTCACGAGGCAGGGCACGCCATCTGCGCCTGCCTGACGCCGGGTTCGGACAAGGTGCACAGCGCCACCATCATCCCGCACGGCCAGGCCCTCGGCCTCGTCATGCGCCTGCCGGAAAACGACCGCTACTGCATCCCCGTGGAGAAGCTCGAGGCCGATCTGATCGTCGCCATGGGCGGACGCGCGGCTGAAGAAGTTGTCTTCGGCCCCCGCAAGGTTACAACCGGTGCGGCGAGCGACATCGCGCATGCCACCAACATCGCAACCCGCATGGTCACCGAATGGGGCATGAGCCCCACCATCGGCATGGTGAAGGTGGGGCGCTCGGGCGAGAGCTTCCCGCGCGAGGTCGAGCAGGAAATCCGCCGCATCATCGAGGAGATGTATGCGGCTGCCAAAGCCTGCATCGAGGACAACCGCGAGGCGCTGGACGCCCTGGTCGATGCGCTCCTGGAGCATGAGACCATCGAGGGCGACGAAGTCCGCCGGATCATCTCCTTGAGCGAAAGGCGGCTCGCCGCCGCCTGATCGGGCTTTCAGTGATCCGTCAGGGGAGCGTCGATCGTGCAGACAACCCCTGACGGTGCAAAGGTGATCTTCACCGAGCCGTTCAGTTCCTGAGCCAGGCTGCGCTCGATAAGCCGGGTTCCGAAGCCCCGGCGCTGCGGCTTGACCACGGATGGGCCATTCATCTCCTGCCAGACCATCCTGAGGTGCGGTGCGCCCTCGGTGTCCTCGATGGTCCACTCAATCGCGATGCGTCCGGTCTCGTTCGACAGAGCGCCATACTTGGCAGCGTTCGTGCCGAGCTCCTGAAACGCCATAGCGATAGCGAGCGCGATGCGGGGCGGCAGGCGAACGTCGTCACCTGAAACCTGGAAGCGGTCGCCTCCACTTGCCTGGAACGGCTCGATGGCATGCGCGACTACTTCATGTAAGGAGGCCCCGTCCCAGTTCTCGCGGGTGAGAATGTCGTGAGCGCGGGAGAGGGCGAAGAGGCGCCCTTCGACTGCGTCCCGGGCTTCCATGGCC
Organism: Microvirga medicaginis; assembly: GCF_052658925.1. Taxonomy (NCBI): domain Bacteria; kingdom Pseudomonadati; phylum Pseudomonadota; class Alphaproteobacteria; order Hyphomicrobiales; family Methylobacteriaceae; genus Microvirga; species Microvirga medicaginis. The sequence goes on from NZ_JBQWEL010000011.1 coordinate 91,604, forward strand.
GTGCGCGCGTTGCGGAGACTTTGAGTGACGATGGATTGTACGGTGGTGAGCGTGTTCTTCACCCGATGATTGAGTTCGTTGATCAACAGCTGTTGATGTCCCTCGGCCCTCTTGCGATCTGTAATATCGAGCGCCACTCCGACCGCGCGGCCCGGCACGCCGTTCTCGATGTCCAGCAGCTCCGCTCGCAGCAGAAGCCAGCGTTGTGAGCCATCGGGCAAGATGATCCTCAACTCCGTTTCCGCATAGCGATCTCCCCGGGCCAGAGCTTCCCGAGCTGCACGTTGCAGGTTTTCCTGCTCGCCGGGAGCGCATCGGTTCCTGATTTCCTCCGAAGAGGGAAAGACGTCGGGCGGAAAACCGAAAAGCCGGTTCAATTCCGGTGAGGTTGTGATCGTATTCGTTGCTGCATCCGTCTCCCAGATCGCCATGCGTCCTGCATCGATGGCCAGGCGCAGCCGAGCTTCGCTTTCCGCAAGAGCGGCTTGCGATTCCTTGATGTCCGTGAGGTCCGAGGCGAGCACATAAAAGCCCGCGACGCTGCCGTCCTCTCGTTGATCAGGAATGTATTCCGATTTTACGAAGCGAAGGCCGCTGGGAAAGTGCGCCCACCATTCGTGCCCGGTCCGCTTGCCGGCGAGAACGGTCTCGATGAACGGTTTCACGCGGCTATATGTCTGTTCGCCAATCGCATCCTGCAGATGAACCCCGAACAGGTCTTTTACTGGTCGGCAAAACCAGGTCTCGTAGGCTCTGTTATTGAAGCGATAGCGCTGATCCGCATCCACATAGGCGATCAGGGCGGGCAGGTTGTCGGCGATCTGACGAAGTTTCTTCTCGCTGGTACGCGCTCTGGTTTCGCTCTCTCGTAACTGCTTCTCGCTCGCCTGGAGCGAGGCGCGTGAGTCCTTCAGCCTCTCGATGCGGGATGTGGCAGAGGACATCTCCAGCTCATGCTCGCGGCCTTGCGCTTCGTGTCGGAGCGTAGCCGTATGGGACTGCACGCTCTGGTCACGCAGCTTGGCGCGGAGTTCGCGGTTGTCCCGCTCCAGTTCTTCGATCCGCTGCAGAAGAGCATCCGTGTTCAGGATTTCAGGCGTATCCATTGTGTCGTTATGCCTGGGAGCTTGGCTGGGGACGTAGGAGATAGAGCCCAGTCAACGAGCGACGAGGCCGGAAAGATCAATGCAGGATCATTTCCGAGCGCGGTTCGCGGGAACCTCTGTGGCAAATTCGAGTCGAAGAAGGCTCGGCCTTCTGGTCGGAGCCGGATTTATTGAATAAGGTACCGGCTCAAAACAGGGGCATCGGGTTATGAAGCTTATCCTTCAGGCCGCTTTCGTGATCGGCGTCGGGCTGCTGGCCACGGCCTGCGACAAGTGCGGCAACTGGAACATCAACACTCCCAAGATCTGCCACGGCTCCGGGCCGCAGGGTTAAAGACGCACGGGAGTATTCCTTGAAGCTCGTCCTTTTCGATGTCGATGGCACGCTGGTCGACAGCCAGAACATCATTGCGGCCTCCGTTCGCGGGGCATATCTCGCCTATGGCATGGAGCCGCCGGGTCGGGAGAAATCGCTCTCCATCGTTGGCCTGTCCCTCGTCGAGGCTTTCAAGGTTCTGGCCGGCCCAGATGCGCCGGTTGAAGGCATGGCTCAGGCCTACAAGGATGCCTTCAACGTCCTGCGCCTCGATCCGGCCAACGATGCGCCGCTCTTTCCGGGGGCGGGCGAGTGCATCGCGCGGCTGAAAAGCCGTGACGATGTTCTGCTCGGCCTTGCGACCGGTAAGTCCCGCAGGGGCGTGGCGCGTCTCATCGAGCAGCAAGGCTGGGAGGGCGTATTCTCCACCATCCAGACGGCGGACGACGCGCCTTCGAAGCCTCATCCGGCCATGATCCTCCAGGCCATGGAGGAGCTTGGCGTGGCGCAGGAAGAGACGGTGATGATCGGTGATTCCAGCTACGATATGGCTATGGCGCGATCTGCCGGGGTTCTGCCCATCGGTGTCTCCTGGGGGTTCCAGCCCGTGGACCTGCTTTTGGAAACGGGGGCTCGCCACATCGTCGATTCTTATGCGGAGCTTGCGCCGGTCCTACAGGCTTTCTTGTCCGAGCCCTCGCTTCTTCCGGCCTGAACGCCTATCTCCTCTCCCATGACAGATTCACGCGACTGGTTCCCATCACAGGACGAGCCGAACCCGATGCGGGCGGCTCAGGCCGGCATGAAGCCCACGCTGCCTAAGCGCTTTTACAAGGAGGCTAGCGTCGAGGAGAGGGACGGCCTGTTCCATCTCACCCTCGACGGACGTAGCGCCAAAACGCCAAGCAAACATGCGCTGGCCGTGCCTTCACGCGCACTTGCCGAGGCGATGGCCCAAGAATGGGCGGAGCAGGGGACGGAAATCGATCCGTCCACCATGCCGATCACCCGCATCGTCAACTCCGCTATCGACGGCGTCACGCCTCGCAAGATTGAGGTGGTGGACGATCTCGTCCGCTATGCGGGGTCTGATCTGATCTACTATCGCGTCAGCGAACCGGCACGGCTCGTCCAGTCGCAGGATGAGGCTTGGAATCCCATTCTCGACTGGGTCAAGGAGAGCCACGGTGCGCGCTTTACTCTGGCCGAAGGCGTCATGCATGTGACGCAGCCCGAGGAGGCGATTGTCGCTGTGCGCGCCGTGATCGAGCGGATCGATTCTCCCTTCGCGCTCGCCGCTCTCCACGTGATGACCACGCTCTCCGGTTCCGTGCTGATCGCGCTTGCTCATGCCGCGGGGCTGCTCGATGCAGATCAGGCCTGGATGGCCGCCCATGTGGACGAGCTTTATCAGGAAAGCGTCTGGGGCGAGGATTACGAGGCCATGGAGCGCCGTCGCAGACGCGAGGCCGATTTCAGGGCTGCCTCAGAAGTCTTTCGTCTCGTCAGCCTTTAAGGAAAAAGTCGCTGCGCTCCTGGCTCCAGCGGCTTTGTTGCATCTGGAGGCTTTCAAGCGCAATGGAAGCTGATGCCGCCCTTTTTCTGGATGAAGGCCTGCTCGATGGCCAGCATCTCCCCCTTCAGATTGGCCAGTTCAGCGGCCTTGGCATTGTCGCTGCCCGCGAAGAAGACTGCGTAGACTGCAGCTGAGATGGAGAGGGCCGCAGCAATCACTGCGGCCTTGTAGATGGTTTTCATGGGTTATCTCCAATGAAATTGTTACTTTGTTTCGTGAAATGGGGCGCTAGAGGGAAAATGAAAGGTGCTGCGGAGCACACTCCGTTAGTGGCATTTTGAGACCCGTACGGCTGTGCTAAGCGGGACGTAACCATTCCTCCCGGCACCAGGGACCACCATGAAAGACATTCTCGAACGGCTTGAAGAGCGGCGGGCTCAGGCCCGCCTCGGCGGCGGCGAAAAGCGCATCGAGGCGCAGCATGCCCGAGGCAAGCTCACGGCGCGTGAGCGCATCGAGCTCCTGCTGGACAAGGGGTCGTTCGAGGAGTTCGACATGTTCGTCGAGCACCGCTCCACCGATTTCGGCATGGAAAAGGTGAAGATCCCCGGCGACGGCGTCGTCACCGGCTGGGGTACGGTGAACGGCCGCACGGTCTTCGTCTTCGCCAAGGATTTTACCGTCTTCGGCGGGTCGCTCTCCGAGGCGCACGCCCAGAAGATCACCAAGATCCAGGACATGGCGCTTAAAGTTCGCGCCCCCATCGTCGGCCTGTTCGATGCCGGCGGCGCGCGCATCCAGGAGGGCGTGGCGGCGCTCGGCGGCTACGGCGAGGTGTTCAAGCGCAACGTGATCGCCTCAGGGGTCATTCCGCAGATCTCGGTGATCATGGGCCCCTGCGCCGGCGGCGACGTCTATTCGCCCGCCATGACCGACTTCATCTTCATGGTGCGCGACCGCTCCTACATGTTCGTCACCGGCCCGGACGTGGTGAAGACCGTCACCAACGAGACCGTGACCGCGGAGGAGCTCGGCGGCGCCAAGGTGCACACCACCAAGTCCTCGGTGGCGGACGGCGCTTACGACAACGACGTGGAGGCGCTCCTCCAGGTGCGCCGCCTCATCGACTTCCTGCCCGCCAACAACATGGACGGCGTGCCAGAGATCCCGAGCTTCGACGATCCGAACCGCACGGACGACAGCCTCGACACCCTGATCCCGGATAACCCGAACAAGCCCTACGACATGAAGGAACTGATCCTGAAGGTCGTGGACGAGGGCGACTTCTTCGAGATTCAGGAATCCTACGCCAAGAACATCATCACCGGCTTTGCGCGCATCGAGGGCCGCACGGTGGGCTTTGTCGCCAACCAGCCGATGGTGCTGGCGGGCGTGCTCGACGCGGATGCCTCCCGCAAGGCGGCGCGCTTCGTGCGCTTCTGCGATGCCTTCAACATCCCGATCGTCACCTTCGAGGACGTGCCGGGCTTCCTGCCGGGCACGGCGCAGGAATATGGCGGCCTGATCAAGCACGGCGCGAAGCTGCTGTTTGCCTATTCCGAAGCGACCGTGCCGCTGGTGACGGTGATCACGCGCAAGGCCTTCGGCGGCGCCTATGACGTGATGGCCTCGAAGCATATCGGCGGCGATGTCAATTACGCCTGGCCGACCGCGCAGATCGCCGTGATGGGCGCCAAGGGCGCGGTGGAAATCATCTTCCGCCAGGACCTTGGCGACCAGGAGAAGATCGCCGCCCGCACCAGGGAATACGAGGACCGCTTCATGTCGCCGTTCGTCGCCGCCGAGCGCGGCTACATCGACGAGGTGATCATGCCGCACTCGACAAGGCGGCGGATCGCGCGGGCGCTGGCGATGCTGCGGCACAAGGAAACCGAGCGGCCCTGGAAGAAGCACGACAACATTCCGCTGTAACAGCGAAGAAATCCGCGCTCTTCTTAGACGGAACCTGAAAAATTCTCGAAATCTGAAAGAGAGCCGCGCATGGCCGTTTGGTCGCGCGCGGTTCTCTGTCACGCTTGCCTCGTCCCGGGTGAATCTGGAATACCGACTGACGATCCGTGTCCGTCTCGAAGAGTTGATGACGATTGCCGGATCCCGCTGCTGTTTCTGGCGTTTTGTCGTTACCAAAAAATCAAAGAGGACAGGGAATGCACGCCTTGGGAGGCCGCAACACCGTGATCGATTTCTGGCGTGGGCTCGTCCTCGTCATCATCTTCGTCAATCACGTTCCCGGCAATATTCTCGAGCACCTGACACCACGCAATTACGGCTTCTCGGATGCGGCCGAAGCCTTTGTTTTCATTTCCGGCCTGTCGGTTGCCCTCGTCTATTATCCCCGGCTGCCGCAGACCGGGATTCTCAGAGTCGCGCGACGCTGCCTGCGTCGCTCGTTCGAGCTCTATCGCATGCACTTGATCCTGACCGGTGCCGCAATGGCGTTGTTCTCCGTGGGTTACGTGATCAGCGATGATATCGGCATGATCGAGGCTCATGGCAGAAGTGCCGTGTTCGAGGATACGGCACGTGGCATCACGGGTGTTCTCCTGCTCGGCCATCAGCTCGGCTACTTCAATATACTTCCCCTCTATATCGCCCTCATGCTCTGGGCTCCGGTGGCCATGATCCTCCTGAGGATCCATGTGGCACTGGCCGCCGCGGTGTCGATCGGTATTTACGTGCTGGCTCGCGTGGACGTGCTCGCTCTGCCGAGCTGGCCCGAGCCCGGAAGGTGGTTCTTTAATCCATTCGCGTGGCAGCTTCTGTTCACGATTGGACTTTTTACAGGGGCATCCCTCTCTCAGAAGGGGACGCCTTATTGGCGTCCTGCGTTCCTGGGAGCCGTTGTGTTCCTCGCGGCCTCGCTGGTCATCATGACGAATGCGTTCGGCCTTGCGCCGAACCTGCTCTGGAGTGCCTTCGTCAATTTCGACATCATCAAGAGCGATCTCGGTCTCGGCCGCCTGCTTCACTTCCTGGCGCTAGCCTATGTGGTGACGCAGCTTCGATTGGGACAGGCTCTGCAAGGAACTGCCTTCGGAGCGGAGATGATGCGGCTCGGGCGCTACTCCTTGCCGGTCTTCGCGATCGGATCGATCCTGAGCGCCCTCGGAGAGGTCATCATGACACTGGCGGCCGTGAAGTCGTCCGCTAGTCCGCACATCGTCGGTATGGTATTCACCTTTTTAGGAATCCTTGGTCTTCTCCTACTGGCGCGATACCTCGAATGGACAAAGAAGGGCTCGACCGCTCCCAGGCAAGAGCGGGTCGGAAAATCTGGCCTCGTCTCGGTATCGTCCGGACAGCTTCCGCACTAGGGACAATCATCCTGGTCGGCGCGAGTAGCACTGCGCTCGCGGATGACGGCGCATGTCGTGCGTCCCAACCGATCTTTTCGGCCCCACTGAAGCTGGAGAGGATCACGTCGAGGCTCCGGCGGCATGAACCCGTGCGGATCCTGGCCATCGGATCCTCGTCAACGCAAGGTGTTGGGGCTTCCTCGCCGGTATTCTCTTATCCGGCTCAACTCCAGACTGATCTTGCTCGGATGTGGAAAAGCACGGTCACCGTCGAGAATGCCGGAAGGGGCGGGGAGACGATTCCTGAAACGGTTAGGCGCCTCGAGGCTGCCCTCAAGGCGGGCAAGCCGGACCTGGTCATCTGGCAAGTCGGCACGAACGATGCCGTCAAGGGAGCAGATGAGGCAGGGTTCCCGATCTACCTGAGGCAGGGGATCGATGCCGCACAAGGATATGACGTCGAGGTGCTTCTCGTCGATCAGCAATATTACCCAGCGATCAAGGATCCCGCGCGGTATGAGCGTTTCGTGAACCTCGTTGGCTCGACCGCCGCCGCCGAGCAGGTGCCGGTGTTCTCGCGCTATAGGCTCATGAAGGAATGGAGTGAGCACTCGGGCAATATCCTGGGTTCCATGCTGTCGAGCGACAGGTTCCACATGGGTGATCGCGGCTACGACTGCTTGGCACACCTCCTTGCCAATGGCTTCCATTCTATGATGGCATTGACCGACACCACCCCAAATTTGGCTGTCACGGCCGCCGCTCGTCGTTAAATCAAGCAATTTTATGAACAGCCAGAGCAGGCGGCTGGTGTCATTGCTTTGCTCCGCCGACCTCGATAAGGCGTATCTCCAATCTCCCAGGCCTGGACAGCCGATCCGGGCACTATTGCTGAGGCGGGATCAAGACATGACCTTAATCTTTTCGTGCGACCGCTCCTGGGTCTCCAATGCCATCAAGATCATCGAGGCGGATTTCAACCGCTCGTCGGATACGCATCTCTTGCGCGTGCCGCTGCCGGCGGTGCCGGGCGTGTCGCTTTATCTGAAGGATGAATCGACCCATCCGTCAGGAAGCCTCAAGCACCGGCTGGCGCGCTCGCTGTTTCTGTATGGGCTGTGCAACGGCTGGATCGGGCCGAACACGACGATCGTCGAGGCATCGAGCGGATCGACTGCCGTGTCGGAAGCCTATTTCGCGCGGATGCTGGGGCTTCGCTTCATCGCGGTGATGCCGCGTTCCACCTCGGCCGAGAAGATCGCGCAGATCGCCTTCTATGGCGGCGAGAGCCATTTCGTGGATAGCCCTGCTGCGATGTACGAGGAGAGCGCGCGGCTAGCAGCCGAACTCGGCGGCCATTACATGGACCAGTTCACCTATGCCGAGCGGGCGACGGATTGGCGCGGCAACAACAATATCGCGGAATCCATCTTCAGCCAGATGGCGCAGGAGGAATATCCGGTGCCGAGCTGGATCGTGGTCGGGGCAGGCACCGGCGGCACCTCGGCGACGCTCGGGCGCTACATTCGCTATCGCCGCCTGCCGACGAAGCTGTGTCTTGCCGATCCGGAAGCGTCCGTGTTTCACCGGCATCTCGCCGACCGCAGCCTGTGCAGTATCTGCGAACCGCCCTCCGTGATCGAAGGCATCGGTCGTCCGCGCTGCGAGCCGTCCTTCGTCCCGGAACTCATCGACCGCGCTTACGCCGTGCCGGATGCGGCGAGCATCGCGGCGGCCCGCGTTCTCTCGCGTCGCATCGGCCGTTCCTGCGGCGGCTCGACGGGCACCAATCTCTGGGCCGTGGCGCAGCTCATCGGCGAGATGGTGCAGCGCGGCGAGAAGGGCTCCGTCGTGACGCTTCTGTGCGATTCAGGGGAGCGCTATCGCAGCACGCATTTCAACGATGACTGGCTGAAAGAGCGCGGCATCGACATCAAGCCTGCGGAAGAAGCGATCGATCGCTTCTTCGAGACGGGCGTGCTTCAACCCAGCCAATAACGCTCTCAGCCCCTCATCCTGAGGAACAGACGAAGTCTGCGTCCCGAAGGAGGATCCAATGCGTGCTGGACACTCCTTTGAGATGGATTGCTCACGCAACCCTCCTCGGGATGAAGTTCGTGCTCGGGAAGCCTCTTATTTGCGGCTTTCCGCAAACCACTTCACGAGCAACTGAAGGTCCGTCTGCGACAGGCCGTGTCCGGTCGGCAGCGTTTCGTGCTGAACATCGGCGCCCGACGCGGCGAGCGATGTTGCAAGACGCGCTGAATTCTCCGTCGGAATGATCGGATCCATCTGGCCCGACACCATGAGCACGCGCTTGCCGGTGAGGTCCACCTTCGGAGCATCGCTGAGCGGGATCATGGCGCGCAGCAGTGCTGCTCCGGCCAGGGCTTCAGGACGCAGCATCAGCATGGCGGCTGCAATATTCGCGCCGTTGGAGAAGCCCAGCGCAATCGGAGCCCCAAGGCCGTACGCGTCCCGAGCCTCGGCGACGAAATCCGCCAATTCGTTGGCGCGAAAGCGCACATCTTCTTCGTCGAACACGCCTTCCGCCAATCGGCGGAAGAAGCGCGGCATGCCGTTCTCCAGGATCTTGCCGCGCGGGGAGAGCAGGGCGGATCCGGGAGAGACCATGCGGCCCAAGTTGATCAAATCGTTTTCGTCGCCACCGGTACCGTGAAGCAGCAGCAGGGGCGGGCGGCCTTGATCGGTCGCGGGCTCATAGCGATGGATGAAGGAGAATTCTGTCATCAGCGTGCTTTCTCCCTCTCCCGACCACAGTCGGGAGAGGGCTTGAGGATTTTAGGCCAGTTCAGGCAGATGGGCTTCGATGCTCGGGCGGCGCGGCTCGAGGAAGGCGGGGAGCTTCAGCTCGCTGCCCAACCGATCCTCGGCTTCGTCGGCCGCAAAGCCGGGGCCGTCCGTGGCGATCTCGAAGAGAATGCCGTTCGGCTCGCGGAAATAGGCCGAGCGGAAGTAGTTGCGATCCTTCTGCTCCGTGGTGTGGAGGCCGTGCTTTTCCGCAAGCTTCTTCACCATCTCTTCCTGCTCCGCATCGTCAGCCGCGCGGAAGGCAATGTGATGGACCGAGCCGCCGCCCATGCGTCCCGGCAGGAAACCACCGACGCTGCGGATATCGACCGTGCTGCCGATGGTGGCATCGCTCCTGTAGCGCACGAGAGAGCCGTCACGGGCCACTTCGCTGAAGCCGAAGACGTCGGTGAGGATCGCGCCCGTCGGCTCGCCGTTCTCGACGAGCAGCGTGACGCCTTCCAGGCCACGGATCGCATGCTCGGTCGGGATCTCTCCTGCTGTCCAGGCGTCCTCTTTGTCGGCATCGGCAATGCCCACAAGAGACAGGCTCGTGCCATGCGGGTCCTTGAAGGTCAGAACGCTCTGGCCGAAGCGCTTCTCCAGCGCGCCATGCTCGACGCCCTGTTCGATGAAGCGATGAGTCCAATAGCCGAGGGCGCTCTCCGGTACGCGGAAGGCCGTCTCGGAGGTCGAGCCCACGCCCGTGCGCCCCGGCGCCACATGCTCCCAGGGGAAGAAGGTGAGGATCGAGCCCGGGCTGCCGTGGCTGTCGCCGAAATAGAAATGGTAGGTGCCCGGGTCGTCGAAGTTCACCGTCTTCTTGACGAGGCGAAGCCCAAGGACCCGGGTGTAGAAATCGAGGTTGCGACGGGCCGGACCCGCAATGGCGGTGACGTGATGGATGCCGTGGTGCCGCATGGCTATGTTCCTTAACGGAGGGCGCGACAATCGCGCCGTATGCCTGCGACATAGGTATCACCGCTGTGAGAAGAAGGGCGGAAAGAGCAACCTTGCGGGATTGCAATGCTGGAGGACGCTCGCAGCGAAAGCCACGGCATTGCTGGGGAATTCGCTGCAGAAAGAATCCGGCAACCAAGAAGTCTCAATAAGGCTTAACCTCAACAACGATTCAGAATTACGCGTTAACGGTTTGACGCCTGCCCCTGTGTGACAGTCATCCCCACACAAGAGATCAACCGGCTGGTGCAAGTAAAAGCCGGGGGGAGTCACAGGGATGTTAAAGGATAGTCTTCGCGATTTCATCGATGGCGCAGTCGAGCGTAACTTCATTTCTGCCGATGACGTGAAGAAGCTCACGGGTGAGATTCTGGGAGAGGGCATCACCACTCGACCGGAGGTGGAGTCACTCCTGGCGCTCGACCGAATGATCGAGGCCGAGGAGAGCTGGGGCATGGCGCTGACCAAGCTCGTCGTCGATTTCGTGGTCTGGAAGCGGGCGCCGCATGGGGTGGTGAGCAATGACGATGCTCTTTGGCTGGCGACCGTGCTCGAGGTCAGCGGTCCGAGCCGCAACGGCATGAACATTGCCTATGCCATCCTGGACGAGGCGGGCTATGTGGATGTGGCGCTTCTCGACTTCATCATGCGCGGACGCCAGCAGGCGCGCTTGAGCCTTATAGCGGCCTAAGGCAGCGCTGCCACCTAATCTAAATGCTATGCTGGCCCTGCTTCCCGAATGCACCGATGTGCAGTAACGGAGGTGGGGCTAAGTTCTTTGAGGGTGGAGCATCCGAGGCTCATGTTCGACAAGATCCTGATTGCGAACCGCGGCGAGATTGCGTGCCGTGTAATCAAGACCGCCCGGCGCATGGGCATCAAGACGGTCGCGGTCTATTCCGATGCCGACAAGGATGCGCTCCACGTGGACATGGCCGATGAGGCTGTCCACATCGGTCCCGCGGCCGCCGCCCAATCCTATCTGGTGATCGAGAAGATCGTCGAAGCCTGCAAACAGACCGGTGCTCAGGCGGTCCATCCCGGTTACGGCTTCCTCTCCGAGCGCGAGGCATTCCCCAAGGCGCTGGCCGAGGCGGGCATCGTCTTCATCGGCCCCAATCCCGGCGCCATTGCCGCCATGGGCGACAAGATCGAGTCGAAGAAGGCGGCCGCTGCGGCGAAAGTCTCTACGGTGCCGGGCTATCTCGGCGTCATCGAGGGGCCGGAACAGGCGGTGCAGATCGCCGACGAGATCGGCTATCCGGTGATGATCAAGGCCTCCGCCGGCGGCGGCGGCAAGGGCATGCGCATCGCCTCCTCCGCCGACGAGGTGGCCGAGGGCTTCGCCCGCGCCAGGTCGGAAGCGGCCTCGTCATTCGGCGATGACCGCGTCTTCATCGAGAAGTTCATCACCGATCCGCGCCACATCGAGATCCAGGTGCTCGGCGACAAGCACGGCAACGTGATCTATCTCGGCGAGCGCGAATGCTCGATCCAGCGCCGCAACCAGAAGGTCATTGAGGAGGCCCCGTCGCCGCTGCTCGACGAGGAGACGCGCCGGCTCATGGGTGAGCAGGCGGTGGCGCTGGCCAAGGCGGTCGGCTACGATTCCGCCGGCACCGTGGAGTTCGTGGCGGGCCAGGACAAGTCGTTCTACTTCCTCGAAATGAACACCCGCCTGCAGGTCGAGCACCCGGTGACCGAGATGATCACCGGCATCGATTTGGTGGAGGAGATGATCCGCGTGGCCGCCGGCGAGAAGCTGCGCCTCAAGCAGGCGGATGTGAAGCTCAACGGCTGGTCGGTGGAAAGCCGCATCTATGCGGAAGACCCGGTGCGCAACTTCCTGCCCTCCACGGGCCGTCTCGTGACCTACCGCCCGCCCCAGGAAGGCACTGTGGCTGGCGTGACCGTGCGCAACGATACGGGCGTCTACGAGGGCGGCGAGATCTCGATCTATTACGATCCGATGATCGCCAAGCTGGTGACCCATGCGCCGACCCGCGAGCAGGCGATTGAGGCCCAAGCCACCGCGCTTGATGCCTTCGCCATCGACGGTATCCGCCACAACATCCCGTTCCTCTCTGCGCTGATGCAGCATCCGCGCTGGAAGAGCGGCAAGCTCTCCACGGGCTTTATTGCGGAGGAGTTCCCGCAGGGCTTCAAGGCGCCCGCGCCTGAAGGCGAGGTGGCTTTGCGCATGGCCGCCGTGGGGGCTGCCATCGACCACCTGATGAACGAGCGCAAGCGCCATATCTTGGGCCAGATGCGCGCCGCCTCCGCCTTCAAGTTCGACCGGGAGCGCGTGGTGCTCCTCGGCTCCGAGCGGCATGAGGTGGTGGTCGAGGACATTGAGGGCGGTTTCGCCGTCGTGATCGATGGCCAATCCTGGCCGATTGAATCCGCTTGGGTGCCGGGCGAGCCGGTCTGGACCGGCTCGGTGGGTGGCGCGACCGTCGCGGTGCAGGTGCGGCCTATCCTCAACGGTGTCGCTCTCTCGCATGCGGGCGCCGCGGCCGAGGTGCGCGTCTATACCAGGCGCGAGGCGGAACTGGCGGCCCTGATGCCGGAGCGACTGGAGGCCGATACGGGTAAGCAGCTTCTGTGCCCGATGCCGGGGCTGGTGAAGGCGATCAGCGTGGTTCAGGGGCAGGAGGTGAAGGCGGGCGAGCCGCTCTGCATCGTCGAGGCGATGAAGATGGAAAACGTGCTGCGCGCCGAGCGTGACGGCACAATCGCCAAAATCCATGCCAAAGAGGGCGACAGCCTCGCCGTCGATGCCATCATTCTCGAGTTCGCTTGAAAGTGACCGGCCGCTTTTAAACAGGTCTCATGCCCCTCTATTTCGCCTATGGGTCCAACATGGACCAAGCCGCCATGCTCCAGCGCTGCCCGGCCTCGAAGCCGATGGGCATCGCGCGGCTCATGCGCCATCGCTTCATCATCTTCGATGGAGGCTATGCGTCCGTGGTGCGCGATCCCCAGCGCGTGGTCTGGGGCATGGTGTGGGAACTGGCCCTTGCAGACATTCCGGCGCTCGACCGCTATGAGAGCCTTTCGACCGGGCTCTATACCAAGGTGGTTCAGCCGGTCGTGACGGATAAAGGGCCTCGCCGCGCAATCGTCTATATCGGACGCAGCGCGAAGCCCGGCACGCCAAAGCCCGGCTATATGGAAGGCGTCATCGAAGCGGCTGCCCATGCCGGCTTGCCCGAGGATTACATCCAAAGCCTCGGCGTCTGGCTACCGAAGACGCAAAGTTCCACGGCCCCGGCTCCGCAGCAGCCCAAGGTTCGCCCACTCTTCGCTGCGCCTTCCAGCACGATCCGCAAGTAGGATCGACAAGTAAGAGCGAGCGTCGTTTTCCCCTTTCATCAGAACCTTTGCCATAGGCGCGCGTTGAGTCCGCACGGCGCGTATGGAGTTTAAGATGGACACGAAAACACACTCGATCTGGAAGGCTTACGGCTATGCCTGGGTGACCTTGGGATTCTTCCTGATCTCCATTGTTGGCCACTGGCTCTTCGGCTGGTTTGCCTATGTCAGCGAGCAGCAGGCTCATGCCCAACCTGTCGTGACGTCCGATTATCTCATCGTGATGATGCGAGACACCCTGGAGAACTGGCAGTCCGAGTTCCTGCAGCTTCTCTGGCAGGTCGGCGGCCTGGCCATCCTCCTCTATGTGGGCTCTCCCCAGTCGAAGGAGGGGGATGATCGGATGGAGGCGAAGATCGACGAGATCCTGCGCAAGGTAGACCCGCAGAATGGGGAGCGTATCATCCAGACTCTCGATGAGGATTATTCGGGACGCCACACGGACGCCCGTCATGCTCACACTTGAGGGACGATGACCACGAACCGAATTGCTCATGTGCTGATCCACGGACGTGTCCAGGGCGTAGGCTTCCGTGCCTGGGTCCACCATCAGGCGGAGCTGCACGGACTGAAAGGTTGGGTGCGGAACCGGTATGACGGCCGTGTCGAGGCAGTGTTCTCAGGTCCCGGCGAGATGGTCGAGGTCATGCTCAAGGCTTGCCATCAGGGGCCTGCGAGCTCCTTGGTACAACTTGTCGAGCCCGTGGAGGGGGCGGATCACGAGCTCAATGAGGCAGGTGGATTCGAGGTTCGCAGAACAGTTTAGGTTTTGGGCTCCAGCTGCTCGACGGGCCCGCCGGCCTTCCTCCACGCGGTGAAGCCGCCTTCGACATGGGCGACGGGCTTCAGCCCCATATCCTGGGCGGTCGCGGCCGAGAGGGCCGACCGCCAGCCGGCGGCGCAGAAGAACACGAAGGTCTTGTCCTGGGCGAAAACCGGCTTGTGATAAGGACTTTCCGGATCGATCCAGAATTCCAGCATGCCGCGCGGGCAATGCACGGCACCAGGGATGCGGCCCTCCCGCTCCAGCTCGCGCGGATCGCGCAGGTCCACGAACACCACATCCTCGTGTCCGTGCAGCGCTATCGCCTCTTGTATGGGCAAGGTCCGGATCTTTGCGCTGGCCTCATCGAGCAATGTCTTGTAGCCGCGTGTGATGGTCTGAGGCATGCTTAAGTCGCTCCGTTGAGGCTTTCTCCAAACTGGGCATGATAGCGGCAGAGTCAACGGAGGCGAAGGTTGCTCGGGTTCACCTTTCTCGATTATGCGGCGCTGGCTTTCTTCCTTCTGGCGTGGTTCGGCTATCATGCCGCGCTTGAGTTCACCGCTCCGGGGCAGAGAAGCCTCAATAAGGTGATGAACCAGTACCGCTTCCGCTGGATGGAGCAGCTGGTGGTACGCGAAAACCGGATCGTGGATACCACCATTATGGCTTCCCTGATGAATGGCACGGCCTTCTTTGCCTCCACCTCGCTCATCGCCATCGGCGGTGTGCTGGCCCTTCTGCGCTCGACGGAAGAGGTTCTGCCGATCTTTACCGAGCTGCCCTTCGGCCTGCCTCCGACGCGGCTTGCCTGGGAGGTGAAGGTGATCGGTCTTGCGATCATCTTCGTCTATGCCTTCTTCAAGTTCGCCTGGTCGTACCGCCTCTTCAATTACATGGCGATCATCGTCGGCTCCGTTCCTGTGCTGAAGGAGGGCAGTCGCGAGGAAGCGTTGGTCGTCGCCCGCCAAGCTGCCGCGATGAACGTGGTGGCTGGCAAGCATTTCAATCGCGGCCAGCGAGCCTTCTTCTTCTCGCTCGCCTATCTCGGCTGGTTCATCAGCTCTTATCTCTTCATTGCGGCGACGGCAGGCATTCTGTTCGTCATGTGGCGCCGGCAATTCCTGTCGGATGCGCGTGACGCTGCGCTGGGGCGCGACGATGCCTAGGAACGCCAATCCCGAAGAGATTGAAAGTGTCATGCTCGCGCTGCTCAACGAGCGCGGCCCTGGCAGGACCATCGGGCCTGCGGATGTGGCTCAGGCCATCGGCGGCAATCAGCCGGACGGCTGGGGGCCTCTCATGCAGCCGGTGCGAAAGGTTGCCGTTCGCCTGATGAAGGAGGGGCGGATCGCAATTTTGCGGAAGGGCAGGCCGGTCGATCCCGACGACTTTCGTGGCACCTATCGGCTCGCGCTTCCCACGGCAGCCGACGAAGAGTGAGGCGAAGGAAAAAGCTCGTTCGTGCGGCCTGTCAGGTAATAGCCGATGAGACCGGCCCATTCCTTCGTGCCGACATCGAGCCGCCGCAGCCCATCGGAGACGAAGGCAAAGGGGTGATAGTTGTTCGATCCGCCGCCCGTGCGGAAATCCACCGGATAGGCCGTGACGGCAAAGCCCACCTTCTCGAAGACGCCGATCGCGCGGGGCATGTGCCAGGCCGATGTCACGAGAAGCCAGCGTTCGCCCTCGCGCGGCTGCACCAAGTCTCGTGAATAAGTCGCGTTCTCCGATGTGGTCCGAGAGCGGTCTTCCACGATGATGCGGGCGGGATCTATGCCGATGCTTCTGAAGTAATCAGCGATGATCGGAGCCTCTCGCGCCCCATCGCCGAACACGGTGCCGCCGCCGCCGGAGATCAGAATCCGAGCCTTCGGATAGCGATGCGCCAGTTGAATCGTCTCGAGTAGTCGCTCAGCTGATTCATTGACAATCAGTTGGCCCTGCGAAATCGAGTCCGAGGCCTCCACTGAGCCGCCGAGCAGAACAATCCCGTCCACCGGCTTGCCGTCGTCTTGGAACGGTGGAAAGCGCTCTTCCAGCGGCACCATGAGATAGGTGGCAATGGGCAGAAGGCCCAATCCGATCGTCACCACGGTCATCGCGAAGGCGAAGCCGATGCCGAATGTCCGCAGCCGGCGGAAGAGGGTAAGCACAAAGCCTAAGAGAATGAGGCTCAGAAGCAGGTTGGATGGCGTGGCGAAGAACCAGGCGACTTTCGAGACGTAGTAAAACACCAGCCATCCTTCTGCTTTGGATGATTTAAGCCTTCGACTCGGCCTCGTAGCGGGCCTTCGTCTCGGCATTCGGTGGGTAAAGGCCGGGGAGGGGCACGCCCTTCTCCACCTCGCGCATCACCCACAGCTCATAGCGCTCCTGCTCCACCGCGGCCCTCGCGACATCATCGACCAGAGCGGCCGGAATAACGACCACGCCGTCACGGTCAGCGACGAGCACGTCATCCGGGAAAATTGCCACGCCGCCGCAGCCGATGGGCTCCTGCCAGCCGACGAAGGTGAGGCCAGCGACCGACGGAGGAGCGGCAACGCCTGCGCACCAGACCGGCAGGTTCGTTCCCTCGACGCCGACCGCATCACGCACCACGCCATCCGTAATGAGCGCCGCGACGCCGCGCTTCTTCATGCGCGCGGTGAGAATGTCGCCGAAGATTCCGGCATCGGTCACGCCCATGGAATCGACGACCGCGATGCAGCCTTCGGGCATGGCCTCGATGGCCGCACGGGTGGAGATGGGGGAGGCCCAGGACTCAGGGGTCGCCAGGTCTTCACGGGCAGGCACGAAGCGCAGCGTGAAGGCGCGACCGACCATTTTTTCCGTGGCGTTGAAGGCCGGCATCGGCCCCTTCATCCAGCAGCGGCGAATGCCTTTTTTCAGCAGAACGGTGGTAATCGTGGCAGTGGAGGCAGCGCGCAGGGCGTCGGCGATGGCTTTGTCGAGGGTCATGAGAGTTTCCTGACGTTGGGAGAAGCTACTCATACCGGCCTGGCGCGCGGATTGCCACCGGAACGCCGCTGAATCCCCTGCATCAATGTTTCGTCAGATTGATGGTAATATCAGGAAATTCGGCCATTGGAAAACCTGATGAGACACATCCTCGCCTTCTTGTTTCTGTGCCTCGTGCCCTTTGCACGACCTGCAGCGGCAGAGCCATTCGATCCCGAAGCCGCTCGACAGGCTGCCCAAGCTGTGGTTGCCGAGGTGCTGGAGGCGCTGGCCAATCGTGATTTCCAGAAGCTCGCTTTCTTCGTCGGCAATGAGGGGCTGATAGTGAGCCCTTATGTGTTCCTGGACGACAAGGATGTGCGGCTGTCACGTGCAGACGTCGAGCATTGTGCGATTGATCGGCAGATACGGCTGTGGGGCTACAAGGACGGCAGCGGGGATCCTGTCGAGACGACCTGCCGCCGCTATTTCGACGAGTTCGTGTGGAATGCGGATTACCGCAAGGCGGACGAAGTGCTTTACAACGAGCCGCGCCAGCGCGGGAACGAGATCAACAACAACCAAGCGTTCGCGCCCAATGGCATCGTTGTGGAACTGCATCTCCATGCTGAAAGCACAGAGGCCCCGATGACGTGGAAGAGCCTGCGCCTCATCTTCCGTGAGAGCGGGCAGGGGCTTTCCCTGATCGCCGTCACGCGGGATGTCTGGACAGTCTGAGCGAAACGTCGCAGCCCCGGAAATTCCTGACATTTTTCATGGAGCCTCTTCATACGATGAGGTTGACCGGAACAGCACGCGAGTTCTATGCCCGTCAGCACGAGCGAGATTCGTGCGGCTTTTGAACAATGGTTCGCGAGGGCCAGAATATGTCCGAATTGCAGGATACCGGAATGGCCGTTTCCGCTTATGTCGACACCAGAGCCGAGCGTCCATGGATTGTTCTCAAGCAAACGGGGCTTGTCGCAGCACTGATCCTCCTACCCCTGTTCTATGCCCTCGTTCCACCGCTCGAGGACTATCCGAACCATCTGGCGCGGATGCATGCACTCGCGAGCATTCCCCACAACGAGGCGCTCTCGCAGTTCTATGAGGTGAGTTGGGCACCGATCCCCAACCTCATCATGGATCTGATCGTCCCGCCTCTGACACCATTTCTCGGCGTCTACACGGCGGGCCGTGTTTTTGTGGGGCTGACGCTTCTTTTGATGCTCTTGGGACCGGTGCTGCTTCAGCGCGTGCTGATCGGACGCTGGTCCGCTTGGCCTCTCGTCGGTGGCCTCTTCGTTTATAACGGCTTTCTTTTCACGGGCTTGATGAACTACCTGTTCGGCGTGGGCGTCGCAGTGTTCGGCCTTGCCGTATGGATGAGGCTCAGCGAAAAATCGATTGCCATCAGAGCGTTATCCAGCCTGACGTTTTGCGCTGTGCTCTATACCTGCCATCTGTCGGCCTTGGGGCTCTATGGCCTTGGCATCGCCAGCTTCGAGTTCTGGCGCCTGTGGATGCAGAAATCCTGGCGTCCTGTGCGGCTGCTGAAGAGTGCGCTAGCGCTCGGTCTCCCGTTTCTGCCATTCCTCTATCTTCTCGTGAAGAGCCCGACATGGGGGCTCTCGCACGAAATCGTCTGGGAAACCCAAGGCAAGCTCGAGGCGATCACGCTTTTCCTATCCGTCTACTCGGATATCACCGATATTCCCTTCCTCATGCTCATTGCAGTGGCGATCGGCATTGCCGTGCGGCGTGGATTGGTTCGTTTCCATCCTGCAGGCCTGATCATGACTGGCGTGTTGACCACAGCCTTTCTCGCGATGCCGCGCATGGCATTCGGCTCCTGGATGGCGGATCAAAGGCTTGTCGTCGGTATCTTCTTCATGACCCTGGGCTTTATTTCGGTCGACCTGAAGAAGCTCGAGAACCACAACGCTTTCTTTGCGGTTTGCCTTGTCGCCATTGCCTTTCGCATTGTTGATGTCTCCGCGCATTGGGTCGCCATCTCGCAGCCTTTGCTGGAGCTCAAAACCTCGCTGCGTATGATGCAGCCGGGAGCACGGCTGCTGGTCGCTCAAGCGGATGATCCTGCCGACGGGCCTGTCGATGCGGCCTTGGCTCATGCCCCCAACCTTGCCGTTATCGAGAGGTCTGCTCTGGTCTCGCGCCTCTTCGTCGTGCCCGGAAAGCAGATCCTGCACGCCCGTTCCGATTATGGCGGGCATGTGGATACGGAAGATGGTGATACACCGACCATCAGTCGCATCATCGTGGATGCGGATGAAGAAGGGTCCTCGGCCGATGGCCCTCATTATTGGGACAAGTGGCCACGTTTCTACGATTACCTGATCGTGCTCGGCACCGATCCGGATGAGACGGCCAACCCCGCGCCCGATCTTCTGCAGATCATGCACAACGGGCGCGGGTTTCAGCTCTACAAGGTCAAGAAGCCCTCTTAAGCTGTCTTCGTGAACAGCTCGCGGCCGATCAGCATGCGGCGGATTTCGCTGGTGCCGGCGCCAATCTCGTAGAGCTTCGCGTCACGCAGCAGGCGGCCCGTCGGGTAATCGTTGATGTAGCCGTTTCCGCCCAGAAGCTGAATGGCATCGAGCGCCATCTTGGTGGCGTTCTCAGCGGCATAGAGGATCGCGCCGGCCGCGTCCTCGCGCGTGGTTTCGCCTCGGTCGCAAGCCTTGGCCACGGCATAGACATAGGCCTTGGCAGCATTCATCGTCACATACATGTCGGCGATCTTGCCCTGCACGAGCTGGAACTCGCCGATCGGCTGTCCGAACTGCTTGCGCTCATGGATGTAAGGCAACACTACGTCCATGCAGGCCTGCATGATGCCCGTGGAGCCCGCTGCCAGCACCGCGCGCTCGTAGTCGAGGCCGGACATGAGCACGTTCACGCCTTTGCCGACCTGGCCCAGCACGTTCTCCTCCGGCACTTCGCAATCCTCGAACACCAGCTCGCAGGTGTCGGACCCGCGCATGCCGAGTTTGTCGAGCTTCTGGTGCGTGGAGAAGCCCTTGAAGCCTTTCTCGATAAGGAAGGCGGTGATGCCGCGCGGACCGGCTTCCGGATCGGTCTTCGCGTAGACCACGAGCGTCTCGGCTATGGGACCGTTGGTGATCCACATCTTGTTGCCGTTGAGCACATAGCGGTCGCCGCGCTTTTCGGCGCGGGTGCGCATGGAGACCACGTCTGAGCCGGACCCGGGCTCGGACATCGCCAGCGCGCCCACATGCTCGCCGGAAATCAGCTTGGGCAGGTAGCGGCGCTTCTGCTCCTCACTGCCGTTGCGGCGGATCTGGTTGACGCACAGATTCGAGTGCGCGCCATAGGACAGGCCGACCGAAGCGGAGGCGCGGGAGATTTCCTCCATGGCGATCACGTGCTCGAGATAGCCGAGGCCCGTACCGCCATATTCCTCTTCCACCGTGATGCCGTGCAAGCCGAGCTCGCCCATCTGAGGCCAGAGATCGCGCGGAAACTGGTTGGTGCGGTCGATCTCCTCGGCACGCGGCGCGATCTTCTCCTGGGCAAAGTCTCGCACGGTCTCGCGGATCGCATCGGCGGTTTCGCCGAGGTCGAAATTGAAGGCTTTCGTGGCGTTCGGCAGCATTCCTGTTTCCTCCACCTGTCCACGCATCACCTGTGCCGTGGATCGCTTGTCGTTCCGCTGACATCTTGGACAGCAGTGCTGACCTTTTCAAGCAGGAAGGCGGGGAAAATTGGTTGAATGAAAGGCCCAAATGAAAAGCTCCTCTGCCTCGCGGCAGAGGAGCCTGACAACGTGCTGGGATCTTACGCCTTACTCGTCGATGCTGGCGGTCTGGATCGAGTCCAGGCCCTGGCACTTTCCAGCGGGGGCAAGCCGGCGGTAATCGCGGGGGTCACAGGCGCTCTGGACGAACATGCGCCACTGGTTCTCGGTGCCGTAGAAGGTGTTGCGGTCCACATCCCCATCGATGCCCGGCACGCGGCCGGTCGTAGTGAACTGCCAGAAGGTCCAGCGGCGGTCGGCGTAGCGCTCCTGGGGCTCCGCCGCGGTGCTGCGGATCCAGAAGGGATAATCGGTGAACTCGCCTTCCAGGATTTCCTTATGGAAGGTGATGTCGGTGTAGATGATCGGGCGCTTGCCGGTGTGAGCTTCCATCTCACGCAGCATCACGTCGATCATGGCGAGCGCCTGCTCGCGCGGAACCTTCTTCGGGCAGTTCACAGACTGGCCGTTCCATTCGACGTCGAGGACCGGGGGGAGGGCCTCCGGATCATAGGGGACGTTCTTCTTGAACCAGGCGGCCTGCTCATGGGCCGGGCGGCACCAGAACACGAAATGGTAGGCGCCACGCGGAACGCCGGCACGCTTCGCGGCCACCCAGTTTTCCATGAAGCGGCTGTCCACGTGGTCGCCGCCTTCGGTGGCCTTGATGAAGGCGAATTGCGTACCCGCCTTGCGCAGCGAGGCCCAGTCCACCTGGCCCTGCCACTTGGAGATGTCGACGCCGTGGATCGGCAGGCGATGAGCCTTGGCCACGCCCTGGTGCGGACGGGCATCGCTCTTCATCGGGTAGCGGCTCGATGAGCCCGGGGCTATGGCGCAGGAGGCGAGCGTCAGGGCGACGGCGGCCAGGGCGCCAAATCGGGCAACCCGAAGGAACGTCGTCAGGCCGGAGCTTTTGGAGCGGCTGGGGGAACGGCGGCGTGTCTTCATCGGGCTTGACTGTAATGAACGCAGAACTTGATCGCATCAGGGATGCCCGAACTGGGTTAACAAGCCCCTTACGATCCTGATCTTGCAATCACATTACAGTTTAAACCAAAGCGTGGCTATACCCAAGAAGGAGAAGAAGCCCACGATATCGGTGATCGTGGTTACGAACGGGCCCGAGGAGACGGCGGGATCCACGCCGAGGCGGTTCAGGCCGAGAGGCACAAAGATGCCGCCAAGGGCTGCGAAGATCAGGACGGTGATGAGCGCAAGGCCGATCACCAGCCCGATTTCGGGAGATTGGAACCAGAGGGCCGCCAATCCCCCCATGATGACCGCGAAGACGATGCCGTTGAGCAGGCCGACAGCGGCCTCGCGGACGATGATGCGCCAGGCATTCGAGCGGCCGAGCTCGCGGGTGGCGAGCGCGCGCACGGCCACGGTCATGGTCTGCGTGCCTGCATTGCCCCCCATGGAGGCGACGATGGGCATGAGGATGGCCAGGGCCACCATGTGCTGGAGCGAGCTCTCGAAGAGGCGGATGACGCCCGCCGCCAGGAAGGCGGTGCACATATTGGCGAAGAGCCAGGGGAAACGGCTGCGCTGGATATAGAAGACCGTATCCGAGAGTTCTTCATCCGGCTTCACGCCGCCGAGCTGCTTGATGTCGGCGTCCGCTTCCTCTTCGAGAACGTCGACGATGTCGTCGACCAGGATCACGCCCACGAGGCGGTTCGCCTCGTCGACGACGGCAGCAGAGACGAGATTGAAGCGCTCGAAAAGGCGCGCCACCTCCTCCTGGGGCTCGGTGGCCTCCACCCGGTCCGGCTCGTCGTCCATGATCTCCTGGATCGTGATGGGACGCTTCGAACGCAGGAGCCTGTCGAGGGCGACGGCGCCCAGAAGGTGGCCTGCCGGATCGATGACGAAGATCTCGTAGAAGGTCTCCGGCAGATCCGGCGTCTCACGCATGAAGTCGATGGTCTGCCCCACCGTCCAGAAAGGCGGTACGGCGATGAACTCGGTCTGCATGCGCCGGCCGGCGCTGTCCTCGGGGTATTCGAGGGAGCGCTGGAGCGCGACACGCTCCATGGCTGGGAGCTGATCGAGAACCTCGGCCTTCTCCTCCTCGGGAAGGCTTTCCAGAATTGTGACCGCGTCGTCGGAATCAAGGTCGCGAACGCCCTCGGCCACGGTCGCGGTTTCGAGTTCTTCGAGGATCTCCTCGCGGACGGCCTCGTCCACCTCGGTCAGCGCGGTGAAGTCGAAGGCCGATCCCAAGAGCTCGATGAGGCGAGGGCGGTGCTCGGGCTCGAGCGCCTCGAGCAGGTCGCCGACCTCGGATTCATGGAAGTCTTCCACCAGCTCCCGCAGCCGGTCGGTATCCGATGCTTCGATGGCATCGGCAGCGGCGGCGAGGAATTCCGGATTGAGCTCACCTTCCTCATCCCTGAAGGCCAGGTGCTGAGGGACCGGCCCTTCGGGCGGTGGAAGCGTCGTGTTGTTTTCGACTTCCATCATGAGCCTGTCCTTAAGAAGGTTGTCGGGGCCTTTTAGGAGCGTGCGCAAGTCAGTGCAATGCGCCTGAAAAGCCTCATTCAGGGAATCGTCTAGTCGCCGGTTCTGCAGGATTGATTCAGGTTCCCAAGAAAGTGATTCAAGAACCTGGAGCGTTACTCAATATGAGCAACAAAAAAGGCCCCGTGGAAGGGGCCTCTTTGTCATGCCTGCGGCATGTGATGAGTTGGTGCGGCCAAGAGGACTCGAACCTCCACGGGTCTCCCCACTAGCACCTCAAGCTAGCGCGTCTACCAATTCCGCCATGGCCGCGGAACTCGTTTTCAGGAGTGTTCCTCCCGAAGTGGTGGTGGCTCTAACAGATCGATCCGGGCGCCGCAAGCCCATCTTTGCACTCTATCCCGAAACTCGACATTTCGACGGGGAGGACGTGCATGACGCGGCCAGCAGTTCCTATATGAAGGCCAAGTCCGAAGGAGCGAGTGTTGACCCTCGCCGTTTTTAAGGATCAGAACATCCTCCTTCATCAAGCAGAAGGTGACATGGTGTCGAACCTGCGTGACAGCTTGGCCGATCTTTTTTTGAGCGAGAGCGGCGATTTCGTGGAATGGGCCATCGCCGAGGGGCTGACGCCTTATGAGCAGGCGGTCGCCTTCATGGAAGCACGGGCCCAGGCGATCGCCGAGGACCAAGCGCGTGAGCTCGTCTGGCTCGTGGAGCATCCCCCGCTTTATACCGCCGGCACCTCGGCTCAGGCTTCCGATCTCGTCGACCCGGATCGTTTCCCGGTTCATCAGACGGGGCGTGGAGGACAATATACCTATCACGGTCCCGGCCAGCGGGTGGCTTATGTGATGCTCGACCTGAAGCGTCGTACGCCCGACCTGCGCCGTTATGTGGCAGCCCTCGAATCGTGGCTGATCCAGACCCTTGCGGCCTTCAACATCCGGGGCGAGCGGCGGGAGGATCGCGTCGGCGTGTGGGTGCGCCGGCCGGACAAGGGCGAGACCGCCGAGGACAAGATCGCCGCCATCGGCATTCGTGTCCGGCGCTGGGCGACCTATCACGGAATCAGCCTGAACGTGGAGCCGGATCTTACCCATTTTACCGGCATCGTCCCCTGCGGCGTCACACAGCACGGGGTCACCAGCTTGGTGGACTTAGGAATTCCCGTGACTATGCCCGAGGTCGATGCGGCGATGCGGAAGGCTTTCGAGGATATCTTCGGCCTCACCGAGAGGGTGGAGGCGCCGTTGCTCTCCGGCCACTGAAAGGGCAGTTTTTCACACCTGCTATGGTCAGGCTTCTCCTCAAGGCCGCTTCGTGCTCTAAGCTAGAGTAAACGGCTGACCATTGGCGGATCTTTCATGCAGCGCATTCTCTTTGCCTCTCTTCTTCTCGTAGGCGTTTCGGCCTGTGCCTATCGTCCTGATCCGGTGGAACTGATCCATGTCGTCGATTCGCCTGCCGACATACGCGTCTGCCAGCGGCTCGGAGAGGTAAGCCCCGTCGTGTCGACCACCCCGGGATTCGGCTCCGCAACGGACAGCATGAAGGAGGCAGTGGTCGCCTTGGGCGGGACACATCTTTACCTCCAGAAGAACTCCGAAGATTGGTCGCTCGTGCGCGGCATCGCCTATCGCTGCGGCCCCGGGGTCGTCCAGCGGGAAACCGTCATTCGGGCGAAAGGCTAACACGCTAGCCTCACGCGCGGAGTTGCGTAGGCTCCCTGGTCCCAGCTACTGACGGAGGGCCCCGCGGTTCAGCCGTGAAGGAGCGCGTCAAGAAAAATCAGGGAGCCAAACGCCGTGCCCGTCATCGCCACCTCTGCCGATCTCTCGTCGGACACCGCGCGGGCGAACCGCGCCGCCTGGGCGGATCTCACCCGCGACCTTCAGGCCAAGCGGCAGGCAGCCGCCGAGGGCGGGCCCGCAAAGGCGCGTGAGCGCCATCTCGCCCGCGGCAAGCTTCTGCCGCGCGAACGTGTGATGCGGCTGCTCGATCCCGGCGCGCCTTTCCTGGAACTCGGTTCTCTTGCGGCCTACGGCATGTACGGGGATGCGATCCACGGCGCCGGAATTATCACCGGCATCGGCCGGGTCGAAGGCCGCGAGGTCATGATCGTCTGCAACGACTCGACGATCAAAGGCGGCACCTATTATCCGATGACGGTGAAGAAGCATCTGCGCGCGCAGGAGATCGCACGCGAGAACCGTCTGCCCTGCATCTATCTGGTCGATTCCGGCGGCGCGAACCTGCCGCACCAGACGGAGGTGTTCCCGGACCGCGACCATTTCGGCCGCATCTTCTACAACCAGGCGACCCTGTCCTCGATGGGCATTCCGCAGATCGCCTGCGTCATGGGCTCGTGCACGGCGGGTGGCGCCTATGTGCCTGCCATGTCGGACGAGACCATCATCGTGCGCCGCCAGGGCACCATCTTCCTCGGCGGGCCGCCCCTGGTGAAAGCGGCGACCGGCGAGGTGGTGTCGGCGGAAGATCTCGGCGGCGCGGATGTGCATGCGCGCCTCTCGGGCGTGGCGGACCACTACGCGACTGACGATGTGCATGCGCTTGCCATCGTGCGCCGCATCGTCGGCACGCTCAACACGCGTAAGATGATCGACATCGACCTTGCCGAGCCGGTGGAACCGAAATACGCGATTCAGGATCTCGACGCGATCGTGCCGACGGATCTCAAGAAGCAGTACGACATCCGGGAAGTCATCGCGCGTCTGGTCGACGGCTCCGAGTTCGACGAGTTCAAGCGGCTTTACGGCACCACGCTTGTGACGGGCTTCGCCCGGATCTGGGGCATGCCGGTCGGCATCATCGCGAACAACGGCATCCTGTTCTCCGAGAGTGCGCTCAAGGGCGCGCATTTCATCGAACTGTGCTGCCAGCGCCGCATTCCGCTGCTCTTCCTGCAGAACATCTCCGGCTTCATGGTCGGCCGCCAGTACGAAGCGGGCGGTATCGCCAAGGATGGCGCGAAGCTCGTCACAGCCGTGGCCTGCGCTCAGGTGCCGAAGATCACGCTGCTCGTCGGCGGCTCGTTCGGTGCGGGCAATTACGGCATGTGCGGTCGCGCCTATTCTCCACGCTTCCTGTTCACTTGGCCGAACTCCCGCATCTCGGTGATGGGCGGCGAGCAGGCGGCAAGCGTTCTCGCTACCGTGCGGCGCGACAATATCGAGGCCGAGGGCAAATCCTGGAGCGCGGAAGAGGAGGAGACCTTCAAGGCCCCCATCCGCAGCAAGTACGAGGAGGAGGGCTCTCCGTATCATGCGACCGCGCGCCTGTGGGACGATGGCATCATCCTGCCTTCCGAAACCCGCCGGGTCCTGGCGCTGGCCTTCTCCGCTGCGCTGAACGCGCCGATTCCTGAAACGAAGTTCGGCGTGTTCAGGATGTAAGCGGGCGGATTCGGAGGAAGCCTGGAACCGGGCGGCGCCAGTGCTACTTTCAAGTTATGTCCAAGAGCTTGCTTGAGACATATCGCTCCGACTATGCCGAGCAGATCGCGCGCCTGACCGATCTTCGTGACAGGCGTATCGAACTGGCCTTTGCCGCAGTCCCCCGCGAGAACTTTCTCCCCGCGCCACCCTGGACCACGATCAGTTCGGGCATTGCGACACAGACGAGCAGTCTCGCCGATATCTATGACAATGTCCTGATCGCCATCGATCGGAAGCGCGGCATCAACAATGGCGAGCCTGCGCTCCATGCGGACTGGCTCGATGCGGTGAGCCCGCAGCCGGGTGAAACCGTCATCCATGTCGGCGCAGGCACCGGTTACTACACGGCGATTCTCGCGCATCTCGTGGAGCCGGGTGGTCGGGTGGAGGCCTATGAATACGAAGCGGATCTCGCCGCAAAGGCCGAGCAGAACCTGAGCGGCTATTCCAACCTGACGGTACATGCGGGCTCCGCCTTCGGTCAATCGCTTCCGCCGGCTGACGTGATCTACGTGAATGCAGGCGTGGTTGCCCCTGACGTCGAGTGGTTGAAGGCGCTCAAAGACGGCGGACGTCTGATCTTTCCATGGCAGCCGGAAAAAGGCTGGGGGCCGACCGTTTTGGTGAAGCGCCTGCCACACGGCTTCAGCGCTGCGCCGCTCATGACTGTCGGGTTCATCTCCTGCAGTGGCACCAAGGAGAAGGCTGCCCCAAAGCAGCGACTCATCGAAACCGATCTCTCCTCCGTGCGGTCGCTCTGGCTCACGAGCGACCGCTCTCCTGACGCGAATGCGGTGGCTGTCTACGAACAGGTCTGGTTCTCGTCGCAGGCGATCGAAGGTTAAGAGTGCGGGCTCTGTGCGTTCCCACACGTACCGGTGTGGAATTTTGGTCTAGTGTGGTTTCCCAAGCGAAAAAGAGAAGAGGACCAGAGGGACTGTTACAAAGTGGCAAAATGAGGTTCAAAGTTGTTGCTTGCCAGCAACACCCAGAAACCTTCCTCATCCTGCCGCTCTTGGCCCAAGCGCCGCCGCGATCCCGCCATAAAGCGCGAGCACCTGTAAAAGCCAGCTAAAGTGCTTCTAAACCAACGCTTTATGAAGAAGCGCTTCAGGGGTGCAGCCGATTAACACTATCGGACTTCCTGTCGCGAGGATCATTGCATAGGTGGCGCAGCACATGGCAGATCACGAAAGTTCCATTCCGGTGGGGCCTCTCGTGAGATCCGGATGGAAAAGAGTCAAAGTCCATGCACGCGCGCCTGATCAACAAGCTGAAGTTGACGAACCGTCTGATGACGGCGGCTTCCTGCGCGCTCGTTCTGCTCGGCTCTTCCTCCGCCTTTGCTCTCGATGCGGCGCCGCGTCCCCAGCCTTTGACGCCGGCGTTGTCCCCCGTCCTTGCACCTGCTGCCAAGTACGGCTCGGTTCGCGAAGCTTTGCGCACCGGCATGCGGGACTACAATGCCGGCGACAAACTCGGAGCCGCTGCTGCACTCGAGTACGCGGCGGGGCAGGGGCATACGCTGGCGCTCTGGAAGCTTGGGCGCATGTATGCCGACGGCGATGGCGTCGAGCACGATGATCTGAAAGCATTCGAGTATTTCTCAAGGCTTGCGGACCAGCATGCGGACGAGAGCCCGGATTCTCCCAATGCGATGGTCGTCTCCAGCGCTTTCGTGGCGCTCGGCACTTATTTCCTGGACGGCATCAAGGGCAGCTACGTGAACGCCAATCCGGTCCGTGCCGTGGAGATGTTCAGCTACGCGGCGTCCTATTTCAGCGATTCCAATGCGCAGTACAATCTGGCTCGCCTCTACATGGAGGGAACGGGTGTCGCGCGGGATGCGCGTCAGGCCGCGCGCTGGTTCAACCTGGCTGCCGAGAAGGGGCATCACCCCTCACAGGCGCTCCTCGGCCACATGCTGATCAATGGGCAGGGCGTGCCGCGCCAGCGTGCCAAGGGCCTCATGTGGCTGACGCTGGCGCGCGAGGCTGCGGCCGAGAACGGCAAGGATCAGTGGATCGAGAGCCTCTATGCGGAAGCCTTCGCAGCCGCGGACGAGAGCGACCGCAAGCTGGCGCTTGCCCTGCTCGAGCAATACATCCAGTCCCGTCGCTGACCCCGTTTAGTCGATATCAAGATCCACCATGACCGGCACGTGATCGGAGGGCTTGTCCCATCCGCGCACTTCTTTGCGGATCGACGCGGTTTTCAGCTTGTCTTGCGCCTGGGACGACAGCAGCAGGTGGTCGATGCGGATGCCGTTGTTCCGCTGGAAAGCTCCTGCCTGATAATCCCAGAACGAATAGAGCCCGGGCTGGTCGCTGCAGGCACGCACGGCATCGCTGAAGCCGAGATTCTCGAGTTCCCGGAATTTTGCGCGGCTTTCCGGCTGGAAAAGCGCATCGTTGGCCCAAGCCTCGGGATTGGCTGCATCCTTGGGCTCAGGAATGACGTTGTAGTCGCCGCAGAGCACCATCGGCTCTTCTAGCCCCTGCAAACGACGCGCATGCGCGATGAGCCGATCCATCCAGGCGAGCTTGTAGTCGAATTTAGGGGTGTGGATCGGATTGCCGTTGGGCAGGTAGATGGAGGCGACCCGCACGACGCCTGCCGACGTCGATATGACGCCTTCAAGATAACGCGCCTGCTCGTCGCCATCGTCGCCCGGCAGCCCGCGCCGGATATCCTCCAATGGCGTCTTGGAAAGGATGGCAACGCCGTTATAGGCCTTCTGGCCATGGGTGGCGACGTTGTAGCCCAGCCCTTCGACCTCGGCCCTCGGAAACGCCTCGTCCATGCATTTCAGCTCCTGCAGGCAAAGCACGTCGGGGTCCGCACTTTTCACGAAAGTGGCGAGGTGATCCAATCGCTGCTTGATCGAGTTCACGTTCCAGGTGGCAATGCGCATGGTGTCGGTCTCGTTGGCCTGTTAGCGCATCGTGCGGAAAAGTTGACCCGTTTTTCCGCCTCGAAGGATGCGCTCATCAAGGAAGAGAGCATCGGATGAACCTAAAAGTGCAAGTCCACTTTTCCCGTCCGTTGCTCTAGCTTTCATCGGATGTTCGTCGAAAGCTTGCAAGCTGGAACCCATCACCATCCCCACGGTTGCAGCCCATGAACCTATCCTGGTTTCAGCCCATCGACAGCTATTGCGAGCGGATCGACGCCAGCTTCTGGGCGGAGCCGGTCAATGCGGTCACGAACGGATTCTTCCTGCTTGCCGCAGCACACGCGCTTTGGGTCTGGCGGGGACGGCAGCTGCGGGACTGGCCTTCTCTTTGGCTCATCACCGTTACGGCCATCGTCGGAATCGGGAGCTTCCTGTTCCACACCTTCGCCAACCGCTGGTCGTTGCTCGCAGATGTGTTGCCGATCGCGGTGTTCATCTACAGCTATTTCCTGCTCGCCATGCGTCGTTATCTGCGCCTCGGGGCCGGAGTGGCGATCGCGATCACTCTCGTCTTCGCGGCCTTCAACATCAGCTTCGGGCGTTTGTGGCTGGGGCTTTTCCCGGGCGTCACTCTCAATGGTTCTGTGAGCTATCTGCCCGCTCTGATGGCAATGGTCGCAGTCGGCATTGCGTGTCATCGAGCGAAGGCCGGGCAGGCGGGCAGGGCGCTTCTGTGGGCCGGGTCGGCCTTCGCGCTGTCGCTGACGTTCCGCTCCATCGACGATGCGGTCTGCTCTGCGCTACCACTCGGTACGCATGCGCTCTGGCATATGCTGAATGCGCTCGTTCTGTGGATCCTCATGATCACGGCTCTCGCGCATGCCCCCGATGAAAGGCCGCTTCATGTCCCGTGTTGAAATCCATGGCTATGCCATCGTCTCAGACAATGACCGCATTGCCGATGCGACGGGACGCACGCCGGATGTGCTGCGCAACGATGCGGATTGGGCCTACTTTCAGGCCGAACTGAACCGGTCCGACGCGACGGTGCTGGGGCGCCTAGGCCATGAGGCCAATCCCAATCCGAGAGGCCGCGTGCGCGTGATCCTGTCCTCCTCATCGCGGGGGATCGAACGGCGGGCGGATGGCTGGTGGTGGAACCCCCAAAAGCTCTCATGGAAAGAAGCCATCCGCAGCGTTCTGCCCCACGGTGGCCGGGTCGCGGTGCCTGGTGGGCGGCAGGTCTTCGATCTTTTCCTCGCCATCGGCTATGACGCCTTTCATCTCACCCGGGCAGAGGGCGTGATCGTGCCCGATGGAGTGCCCGTGTTCTCCGAATGCGATGCCGGCAAGAGCGCAGAGGCAATCCTTGCCGAGGCAGGCCTCGAGCCTGGCGCCAAGCGGGTCCTTGATCCGGCTGGGCCGGTCAGTCTCATGGTTTGGCGCCGCTGAGCGGAAACCTGCAAGCTGGCGCCGAGTTGACGTGCGATACCCCTTTGGCGGGAGGTGCACATGCGCCAGAAGCTATCAGCCGTTCTGATCATCAGCTGTCTCATGGCAGGTGCCGCCTGGGCCCAGGGCTCATCTTCCAGTGGAGCCAGCTCGGGTGGTGGGGGGACCGGAGGCTCTTCCGGAGGTGCCGCATCATCGATGGGGGTAACCGGCTCAACCGGTCCTACAACTGTCCCCAATTCGCCGACTCTTCCGCTTCCACGGCAGGATGCCCAGACGCCGAGCTCGAACACGAACCAGGATGCGGCGCAAGACCAAACGAATGATGCTCGAACCGGTGCGACCGGGGGCCCGACGCCTCCTCCCGGCACCGAAGGCAGCACGGGCGGAACTGCAGGCAGGCGTGCGGCTCCCGCCACAACCGGTGGCATCAATCGCCAGCCGGGCCAGCCTTCTGCCGTCGGCCCTTCCGCGAGAGAGGAAGAGCTGCTCGAGGAGGGGAAAGAACTGGAGCAGAGGGCCAAGCGCGGCATTTGTCAGGGGTGTTGAGGTTCAGGCAGCCTCACTCAGGATCAGATGGTCCGTGTAACCCTTGGTGTCGCCGCCATAGAAGGCGCGGTTCAGGCTGGCTGAGCGAGAGCTAGTAGTGTTGAAAACAGTCCGTTCGGATCGATGCTGACCTAAACCTCGGTCGACCCGGTGGAATTCCGTGAAGCTCGGGCCGTCGCCAGATGTGAGCTTCTCCGATTCCCGCAACGGAGCAGCCGCCATGCACAGATCCGGTGGCTCGGAAAGCCAGAAAAACAAAGGTTTTCAAGTGCGCTGTAAGCATTCGTTAACTATGCGCACGCATTCTTCTCCCGCAGGCCGATGGAAAGATTCCCGGCGAACTCACGGGGGAGCGCTCATGACGGATAAGAGCTTCGAAGAGACGATCCGCGAGAGGATAGCGGCAGTCGATCTGGTGGCGGAATTGATCGCAGGGCAGGGCCGGGACACCGATTTGCATGACCTGCGCGTCCTGCTCATCAACATCATGAGCCTCCTGATGCGTGATCCCGGTGTGGAAGCCGCGGTCGACGATCTCTATGCGG
This sequence comes from Microvirga medicaginis, assembly GCF_052658925.1. NCBI lineage: Bacteria > Pseudomonadati > Pseudomonadota > Alphaproteobacteria > Hyphomicrobiales > Methylobacteriaceae > Microvirga > Microvirga medicaginis. Next base: position 123,855 of record NZ_JBQWEL010000011.1, read on the forward strand.
CTGCTAAGGCCATCGTGAGGGATGCCGCAATCGGCGTACACCCCGTTCCCAGGAATGTTCGTTGCCTGCGCACGGCGCTGACACGCTTCTCTGAGCGTGTGCCGATGGTTGCCGGCTTGCCAGAGCCTGACGATACCCGCCGCTTCCGCGGTCTTGAGGCAGCCTACGCCGTTCAGCTGGAACGCACCGAAGAAGCAGATGCCGATGAAGAGGCTGAAGCCCGCTCTGCCGCATGAGACAAATCCTGCAACCGAACGAGCCCTCTCGGTCTATGATGAGGCTAGCGCATCGTGCGGAACCGAAGGGCCGCGTCAGCGAAAGGTGGACCCGGTTTTCCGCTCAAAACGATGCGCTCTCTAGAGCAGGGAACATCGGACCCAAAAGTGGACTTGCACTCTCGGAATCGATTCGATGCGCTAGCCGGCAGGGTAGGCGCGCGAGATGGCACCAGCTTGGCCGGACAATCGTCATATCGGTTGACGGGCAATGCTTCGGAAGGAAACGCGAGGCCAGCTAACCTCGCCTAAGCAGATATTCTGGGACGGGAGAACTTCCTGGTCTGATTCCAGAAGGCGCTCTCGGTGCAGATTGGCCTCTGGGGAGCCCACGCACAAACTCCCGGCTTTAACAGGGCATCATCAGGTCTTCGGTGATCGACCCAGTCTGACCCGGATCTCCGGTACGGCCTGCTGTTGCAAAAAGAAAGCGCCCGTCGTCTCAAAGGGGCGCTTCAAGGTCCGGACCGTAGGGGCAAAAATTCACGATACCGGTAGGGAATTATAATATTCAGGCGCATCCTTTACGTCATGTCGGTAGATTACCACGTAGCTATACGGAACACGCCGAGGATCGGGATCTTTCCCGCCATGCAACGATCTGCATCTCGCCCGTCAACTATTGGATACCTATACTCTAGGAGCATATGAAGCGGCGCAATGTAGCCAATAACGGGCTGGCATGATCAACTTGAACCGCAGGAGGATCGGGCGGTTGAGTACCATGCAGTTTCTGACCGGAGGCGGCATCATGGGGGCCCGCATTCAGGCCCATGACTGGTCCGCCTCACCACTCGGTCCCGTCGAGACCTGGCCACCCTCACTCTGCGTCACGCTCAGCAATATGCTCCGATCCAAGCTTCCCACCTACATGCTGTGGGGGCCAGAACTGATCACCTTCTACAATGATGCCTGTCTGCCATTGCGCGGAATAAGACCAGAGGCGCTCGGGCAGTCTCTGCCGCAGGCTTGGGCGGAGATATGGCATGTCGTTTCTCCGCTCGTTGAGCAGTCGCGTCGAGGAGAAGCGGTTTACGTTGAGGATGTGCCCGTCGATATCATTCAGCGCAAAGGTTATTTTGAAACGACGTGGTGGAATGGTTCGTTCAGTCCCGTCATGGACGAGCATGGTAACGTGGGTGGCGTTCTCATCGTCATCCATGAGACCACCGAGCGGGTACTCGGCGAGCAGCGGCTTCGTTTCCTGGTCGATCTGAGTACGCGCCTGCGCGGCATAGCCGAGTCGCGCGAAGTCATGGCCACGGCCGCAGAGATGCTCGTTAAGCACCTGAAGGCAAGTCGCGTCGGCTATGCGGAGCTCAGCGAAGGCGGCAAGTCCTTTAGGGTCGAGCGCGACTGGACCGAGGGCACGGTTCCGACCTTCGCCGGTCAATACAGCGTCGACGAGTTTGGTCCGGCGATCCTCGGCGAGCTTGAAGCCGGGCAGACGGTGTGCGTCGAGAATGCTCTGTCAGATCCTCGTACCGCGGAGGAGCATATCGCCGCCGAGTTTCTCCGCACCCATCAGCGCGCCATCATCATCGCACCACTCATCCGAGACGGTCGCCTTGCCGCGTCGCTCTATGTCCACCACACCGAGCCTCGTTATTGGCGCGAAGATGAAGTGAAGCTGGTGCAGGAGGTCGCCGAACGCACGTGGACATCGGTTCTGCGGGCGCGGGCAGAAACCGCCCTGCGGGAGAGCGAGGAGCGTTTTCGGCAGTTCGCCGAGCACTCGACCGATGTGCTCTGGATCATGAACGCTGAAACGCTGCAGACGGAATACGTCAACCCCGCCTTCGAGCGCGTCTGGGGCTGGTCTCCCGATGCTTTCCAACACCGTGGGCAATGGGTTGAAACCATTCATCCGGAGGATCGGGAGCGTGCATCCCAGGCCAACGATCGGGTCCTGCGGGGTGAGACTATCGTTCAGGAGTACCGCATCGTCCGGCCGGACGGGAGCATGCGCCATATTCACTCCACCGTATTCCCGATCCTTGACGAGCACGGGAAGATTCGGCGGATCGCCGGCATCGTCAAGGACATCACGCAGCACAATGGCTCCACGGTCTACGTGGTGGATAGCAATGAAACCTCCCGCCGCGATCTGTGCCTGCTGCTCCAGGGGGCCGGCTATGAAGTGAAGGTGTTTGCCTCGGAGCAATCCTTCCTGGAGATGGCGCCGGTGCTGGTGCCCGGCTGTGTCGTGCTCAACATCCGCACTCCCGAGGCAGACGGGTTGACGATCCCCCGAGAGCTGAAAGCCCGCCGTGCGGGACTGCCGGTGATTGTGATCGGTGAGGCCCGGGGGAACGTAGCAGTCGGAGTTCGGGCAATGAAGGCGGGGGCAGTGGATTTTCTCGACGTGCCGTATCGCCCCGAACAGCTTTTGGATGCGCTCGCCTCTGCTCAGGCGACAATTCAGGAAAGCACCGAGCGGGATCAAGCCATTGAACGCGTGAAGGCGCTCATTGCGGCGCTGCCGCCACGCGAGCGGGAGGTGCTGGATGGACTGCTGTCCGGGGGCACCAACAAGACGATCGCGCGAGAGCTGGGGCTTAGCCCGCGCACGGTGGAGGCACATCGGGCCCGCATCATGGAACGGCTCGGCGCTCAGAGCCTGCCCGAACTGGTGCAGATCGCAGTTGCGGCCGGCTTACAACCTAAATTGCAGGACAGGCAGCGCGATCGCGCATGATAGGGTGAGATATGGCATGTCCTGCGTTCATAGAGTAGCTCCATGCCGTCCGGATCTGCCTCAAGCTGGTCCCCGCTCCGGGTAAGGAATTCAGTCCAGGACATCTTCGCTTTATCCCCTGCTTGGAAGAAGCACACGTCCGACATCAGGCGCTCTTGGGCCATGGATCGTCTGGTCTACGGGCCCTTGCGGAACAGTCCGTAGGGAAGTCCCGACTGTTGTCCGTCACGGCCAGAGGTTAACTCGGGTTAAAGGCAGGCTGCACTCGGTGCCTGCAGTTTAGGGAGTGAACTGCCCAAAGAGGCAGGGAGACGCCACACCGATTGAGGAACGGCCCATGGGGACGGCACGGATGCACTGCCATCTCCGAAAGCCGGCTCTTTTCGCAATGGCCCGGTCCGGCGGGATCCCGTCAGGACCGGGCCGCAGCCACAATCGAGTCGTCAGGCAAACCTCAAAGGGGCGTGCCAGGGAAGGGACACAGGCCAATGAACATGGCTGCAAACGATAATCAGGTCGCTGAGCTCATTTCGATCCTGTCCACGACACTTGCCAATATCGACGTCGAATACGAGTTCGAACTGGCCCGGATCCGAGCAACGGCCAAACCTGACCTCAGGGCCGTGATCCTGGACACGGTACGACAGCGCCACGTCGAGCGCCGGGAACCATATGTCCGCCAGATTGCCGAACTCCGGACCAGAGCCGATGCGCGCTAGTGCATCGTGCGAAAAAGGTGGACTCGGTTTTCCGCACATCAGGTCATGCTAAGCGAGAAAAGCCGGGTCAGCCCGGCTGAGCGCTCCATTCTACCACTGGGCTTCTCCATTTTTATTCATTGTCTCTGTCGCGGATGTTTGCCGGACGCCATCGCAAGGCACTGACGGGCGCACGGGCCCTTAGGGGTCTCGCGGCAGTGTGAACGTCTCCCGTCTTGCCGCCTTGGAGGATCGACACAATCTGGCTCCATGCTCTGCACTGACAGCAGGAGAGCCCTATGCTCGCGCTTTTCCGTCGCCTCGCCCTCGCGGCGACCGCCGCGTCCATTGTCGCGTCATCTGCATCCGCTCTCGACCGACAGGTCTATGATCTTCCGCAAGGTACCCATCCGCACGATGTCGCACCGGCTCCGGACGGCAGGGTCTGGTACACCGCCCAGCGTAAGGGCACCCTTGGCATTCTCGATCCTAAAACGGGGGATGTCCGTGAGGTGCCGCTCGGTCCGAGATCGGCGCCGCACGGCGTGATCCAGGGGCCGGACGGGGCTGCCTGGATCACCGATGGCGGGCAGAACGCCATCGTGCGCTTCGATCCGAAAACCGAGGAGGTGAAGGTCTGGCGGCTGCCGGAGGATGCCGGCTACTCCAATCTGAACACCGGCGCCTTCGACCGGAACGGTGTGCATTGGTTCACGGGCCAGAACGGCATCTATGGCCGCCTCGATCCCAAGACGGGTGACATGAAGGTGTTCAAGGATCCTAAAGGGCGGGGACCTTATGGCATTGCCTCGACCCCTGACGGGGAGATCTACTATGTCTCCTTGGCAGGCAGTCACTTGGCGAAGATCGATCTAGAGACAGGAGAGGCGAAGGTGATCGAGCCGCCGACGCCGAACCAGGGCGCGCGGCGGGTCTGGTCGGACAGCCAGGGACGTCTGTGGATCTCCGAGTGGAATTCGGGCCAGCTTTCCATGCATGATCCCAAGAGCGGGGACTGGAGGGCTTGGAAGCTGCCGGGCGAGCGGCCGCGGGCCTATGCAGTCTATGTCGACGAGCGCAACATCGTGTGGGTATCGGATTTCGGCGGCAACGCCATTCATGCCCTCGATCCGAAGACGGAGACTTTCGCGACCATCCCGAAGTCGGACGAGGGGGCGGATGTCCGCCAGATCCTCGGTCGGCCGGGGGAGGTCTGGCTGCCCGAGTCGGGCGCAGACAGACTTGTCGTGATCCGCACCGGAACGACGCAGTGAGGCCACGGATCGCGATCCTCGTTGCGTGTGCGACTCTTCCGGGCGCAGGATCGCCTTCCCACGCGGGCGATCCGGCACGGGGCGAGCGGGTTTTCCAGTACTGCTACTCGTGCCATTCGGTCGTGCGGGGCGAGACGAATCTGCAAGGTCCCAATCTCGCGGGCATCATCGGCCAGCCCATCGCCGCGCAGAACGGTTTCGGCTACTCGCCGGCAATGCGAGATCTTGCTGCCCGTGAAAGGGTCTGGTCGGAAGCGCTGCTCGATAGGTTCACCGCAGAACCTGAAGCTGTCGTGCCGAAGACCAGCATGCAGTTCCACGGGATCGACGATCCGGCCGAACGCGCGGATCTGATCGCTTATCTGCGGTCCATTCCTCGTCCGTAGTGTGTCTAATCAGCTAACTCCTCCGGTGCCGGTATCTCGGATCAGCAGGGGTGGCGGCGCAAATTTCCCCCAGTGAGCGGCACGCGCCCTCTTCATCTTAGTGTGAAGCATCATGAACGAGACGCAGGGGTGAACTGCTGTCGCTCAACCGTCTTCTGCCTTTTAATCCGAACTGTGATTGGTTTAGCTTATCGCATGCGAATGCCGAATCCTGCCTCAGTACCAGACACAAGGCCCAACCATCGGGCCAATCGGCTCCTGGCTGCGCTGGAACCCGATGATTTTGCCTGTCTGGAGCCGCATCTTCAGATCATGAATTTGGAGCAGGACGAGGTCCTGCACGAGGCGGGCGATATCTTTCGCTATGTCTATTTTCCCCATGACACGGTGGTGGCGCTTGTGGCCGTGCTGAAAGACGGTCGCTCTGCGGAGATGGCGGTCTACGGCCATGAGGGTGCGATCGGCCTCATCGGTTCGATGGTCGCTCGTCAATCGTTCGGACGCTATATCGTGCAGGCTCCCGGAACGGCATCCCGAATTGACATGGAGCGCATGCGCGAAGTGATCAGCAGCCGCCAGAACGTTCTTCAACTGGTCCTGCGCTTTGGCGAAGCGATGATGACACGGGTCCTCCAGAACGTGGCTTGCAACGCCGTTCACAGCGTCGAGGCCCGCTGCAGCCGCTGGATTCTCAGTGTCCATGATCGGCTCGACCGGGATACCCTGCCGCTCACCCATGAGTTCCTGGCCGACATGCTGGGAGTTCAGCGCTCGACCATCAGCACCGTGACGCGAGCACTTCAGAATGCGGGACTGATCAAACAGGGCAGAGGACTTATCACCGTGACAGATCGGGCTGGTCTCGAAGCCGCGACCTGCGAATGCTACGCTATCGTGCGCCGCAAGTTCGAGCGCCTGTTGCCTCATACCTACACGCGAGGGTGATCCGCGCCAGTCTCCGGGAGCCGAGCCGGCCGCAATGGTATGGAAAGAGTGCATCAAGGCTTAGTTACCGATGAATCCTCTGTGTCTTCAGCGAGCGTGTCAGTGCTCAGCTTGGCGAAATCATCAATGGGGCCACGATCTATTATTGGGCCCGGTGCTCCAGGCTCCTGCGTTTTAGCATGCCAGCTCAACGCTCTTGGCAATTGTGGTGCTCTCCAGGACCGGTTTATCAAAGCTCATGAATCTCCGTGATTTTTCCCTGATGCTCATGGTGTGCCTCCTGTGGGCGATGCACACAGTGGTGAGCAAGCTCGTCGTGACCGGCATGGAGATCCCGCCCTTGTTCTACGCGGCGACCCGATATGGAATCGTCGCGCTGCTGGCCATGCCGTGGCTCCTGCCCATTCCACGGCCGACCTGGCGCATTCTTCTGGTTGGATTCCTCATGGGCGGTGGCGGCTTCGCGCTCTTCTTTCTCGGTATCAAGAGCGCAAGCCCCTCAAGCGCCGCCGTCGTGACCCAGCTCGGACTCCCGATCACGACGCTCCTGTCTGTCGTCATGCTCGGAGAGAGAATCTACTGGAGGAGGGGGCTCGGGATCGGGCTGACCTTCGTGGGAGGCGTGCTCGTGATGTGGAACCCCGACAGCGGGCTTCCAATCTCCAGTGGGCTCGTTCTGATCCTGGGGTCTGCTGCCGCTGGTTCCCTGGCAGCTGTGATGATGAAGCAGATAGACGGCGTCCAGCCGTTGCGGTTCCAGGCCTGGATCGGGCTCGCATCCGTGGTGCCGCTGGCTCTCCTGACAGCAAGCTTTGAGACCGACCAGATCCCGCGGGCCTTGGAGGCTGGCTGGGCCTTCCTGTCGGCCTTGCTGTTTTCCGCCCTCATCGTGTCCCTGCTGGCTCACACCGTCTATTATGGCCTGATTGGAAAGTATCCGGCCAACCTGATCGCGCCTCTAACGATTATGAATCCGTTGATGACCGTAGCGATGGGGATCTTGGTGACTGGTGATCGTTTCGACGCCCGAATGGCTCTCGGCACCGGGATCGCGCTCTGCGGCGTTCTGATCATCACTCTGAGGCGTAACCAGGTCATGCCTCTTGCAGCACTCGTCTGGGACCGCCTGCGTTAGGCAATCACGGTTCCCGGCTCGTCATCACCTGCTTAGGGACGCCGGCTTTGGCTCCGCTGCTGCCTGTCGCCGCACCCATGTGGCCCACATTGAGACTGTGCTGTGCCTTGAGCGTGATGCGTTCCGCCAAATTGGGAGATGCTTGGCTGCCCGGCGGTCTTGCACTAGGCCCGCGCCCATTCGGTTCGATCATAGCCTTCCACGAAGAGGCCCTTGATCTGTCCCGCTTCATCCTCGATCGGTCGGTAAACAAAGTCGATAATGTGCTCTTCAAGCGAAGCGCCCGGCCTGGGCTGAAGCATGACACGCATCATGCGGCCAACGAATGGCTCCTTAGTTTGATACACATGGTCCAGCAGTTCGTAATAGCCTTGTCCCCGCAGCTCCGGGAGCGCCTCACGAATAGGGAGACCGACAAGCTCTCGGCGGCCGACAAGTCCGAAGTAAGGGTCATTGGCGACATCAAAAGTATGTTCGGGGCCTCGCAGAACAGTCCGGAAAGCCCTGATGCCTGGGACAGCTAGAACACTGGCCTCCTGTGAGTGCATGAGAAACTCGCGTGAATTGCCAAGTCCTCGCGCTACGACGAGAGGGGGAATTTCAGGAGAAGCGGCGATGTTCCTGCGCTCGTCGAGCGCTCCGATCGCGGCCTGAGCCTCGTGCCGAAATCGTCTCTTGAGCACCTCAGGCTCACGCTCCCAGTCCCGCGCACCTTCGAGGACATAGTAGAAGGCCCTGGCTACAGCCTCGATCTCATCCTCGGCCATATCCAACCTCAAGATACATAAACTGCATTCAAGTTTATCCAGAGAGCAGGTTTTAATCGAAAATAGGTACCTCTTTGGGATTGTGAATGGGTTCCTTGAATGAAAATCTGCCTGGTGCGGTGCAAAATCCCGGAAGTCTCCTGGTCAATCTGTGCCGGGGTAATCTGCGGAGGTTTGTTCCAGGTCCTCCAAGCCCAGCTTGTTCGCGCCCTTGCCCTTTGAGGCGCGATGAAGCTCGAGTGTTGCAATAGCCAGCCGGGCTAGCTCCCGATGCTGTTCTGATACCGACCCGAGATCATGGTCCGGGTTTCCTGGAGAGGTGAAGCGTCGCGCCCGGGCAATGGCTCTGGCAACGGCCTCTACTTCGTCATCAATCACCGCAGATCCCCCAAAACTATCGCTGCAGCGGCAACAGCTCGGATCAATCGCCTGAAGCAGGGTCCCGAAGCTGACGGCAAGGTTTACTGCAGTGCAGGAACTTCGCCTTCGCATACGCTTATAATGTTCCTCTAGCACTGCCTGGAGGGCTCCGGATTGATCCTGATCAATGCGAGTCGGTTAGAGCCTTTCGGCAGACGCAGGATTGTCAGGCTGCTCCCACATCGCCGCGTCAGCGGCAGTGGAGAGACTGTCGGAGTAGGACGCAGATCCTGGTATTTTCCGGCATTGGCGCGGCAGGGGTTTGGTGCCGAAACATGCGGTTCTATTGAAGAGGTAAGAATAGACCAAACGGCCTAGTCGACAGTCCGGAATCCGTGGTTCAGAAAAAGAGTCCCACCTGCCGCGAGCCTTAGATCTACGAAGACATCATGGAATTGAGTGATACCGGAGTTCCTGGACAGACAGGTGACGCCTCTCGCGACAAGCGGGTGAACGCGCTCAATCCGGAATTGCCAGAAGATGAAACGGTGTATCGCCATGCTGTTGAATTAAGTCAGCAGATCCCTTGGATCTCGGATCGGGAGGGTAGGATCATCCATGTCGGCGCGGGTTGGGCCGACGTGCTGGACATTTCCTTTGAGGAATTGCTCGGGAACGGATGGATGAGGCTTGTTCATCCGGATGACGCGGCGCGGGTTGTAGAGACGAGACGCGCGACTCTGTCCACAGGGGAGCCTTATGAGTGCGAATATCGGATCAGAGTGGCCGACGGCAGCTATCGCTGGTTCCGTGCCCGCGCAGGAGCCCAACGGGATCAGACCGGCGCTATTGTGCGGTGGTATGGCACGATCGAGGATATCCAAGACCGGAAACGGGTGGAGTTGATTCATCGAGGGCATGCCCGTGTCCTAGAGATGATTGCCGCCGGTCGCCCCCTTCACGAGGTTTTGAAGGCGCTCTGCCGTTTGGCAGAGGAGCAGATCCCTGGTGCTCGCTGCGCTATTCTGCTGTTGGACAGGAAGCGTCAGGTACTCCGGCATGGTGCTGCGCCTAGTCTTCCCGCCGCCTACAGCGCCCTTATTGATGGATTGACGATCGGACCTAACGTAGGCTCATGCGGGACCGCTGCCGCCGAGTGCCGAGATGTGATCGTCACCGATATTGCCTCTGACCCGCTCTGGGCAGACTGGCGCGATGTCGCGCTGTCCTATGGCTTACGGGCCTGCTGGTCCAAGCCGATTCTGACGCGCTCCGGCGAGGCGCTAGGCACCTTCGCCTTTTATCACGATCAGCCGCGCGCCCCGAGCGGGGGGGAGATGGCTGATATTGATGCCGTGCTGCACTTGGCGGCTCTGGCCATCGAGCGGCAGCAGAGCGAGGCAGCGCTGCGCGAGAGCGAAGAGCATTATCGCTCCTCGGTCGAACTGAATCCGCAAATTCCCTGGACGGCTGATCCGCAGGGCAACATCCTCGATGCTTCCCCTCGGTGGCACGAGCACACAGGCGTACTCGTTGAAGAGGCGCTGGGCTCCGGGTGGACGAAGGCATTGCACCCTGATGACTTGGCGCAGACACAGCAGCGATGGCAGCACTCCATAGTGAGCGGCGAAGCGTTTGATACAGAATATCGCGTGCGCCTGACCGATGGGAGCTATCGCTGGTGCCGTGCCCGGGCGGCACCCCGACGAGATGCAGATGGTCTCATCATTCGCTGGTATGGCACGCTGGAGGACATCCACGACAGGAAACTCGCCAAGGAGCACCTTCGCTATGCTGCCTATCATGATGATTTGACGGGCTTGCCTAACCGCAGGTTCTTTCGCGAACGTCTCCAGCAGACTGTCGCCAAGGCTGTCAATTCGCGGAGGATTGTCGGGCTTCTGCTTCTCGACGTTGATCATCTCAAGCAGATCAACGACAGATTCGGCCATGACGCCGGGGATGCCCTCTTGCGGGCGCTCGGTGCTCGGCTGCGCAGCGCGGTTGGTATCACCGATATGGTCGCCCGCCTCAGTGGTGATGAGTTCGCGATCATCCTTCCTGATGTTACGGACGAGGGCCAAATTGCTGCAATGGCCATGGCCATTCTGACTCAGATGCAGGAGCCTCTTCGGCGCAATGGAAACACGCTTGAGTTCCGCATCAGCATCGGAGGCACCGTTGCGGCCGGATCCGGCATGACGACAGAGCAACTTTTGAAGCAGGCGGACCTTGCCCTCTACCATTGTAAGGGCAACGGGCGTGGCACATTCACGATGTTTAATCCTGCCATGCGTGAGGAGGCGCAAAGGACTGCCTCGGCCCTGGAAATCGCCGGCAAGGCAGTGACGTTCGGCTGGATCGAGCCCTTCTACCAGCCCAAGGTGGCGCCGGCCTCAGGCACGTTGGGTGGCTTCGAGGCACTCTTACGCTGGCGCCACCCCAGCCGGGGAGTTCAATCTCCGGCAGCACTTGCTCCCGCTCTTGATGATCCGGATCTTGGGGTCGCGATCGGCGAGCGCATGCGCTTTCAGGTTTTTCAGGATATGCGCGGTTGGAATGATGCCGGGCTCGATCTCGGCCGGATCGCCATCAATGCTGCGGCTGTCGAGTTCCGTCGCGGTGACTATGCCGAGCGCGTGCTGGAGGAACTCAGCTGGGCCGGCGTGCCAACGAGTTGCCTTGAGGTTGAGGTGACCGAAAGTGTCTTCCTGGATTCCAGTGCTGACACAGTTGAGCGGGCACTTCGCACCTTGAGCGCCGCCGGCGTGACGATTGCACTCGATGACTTCGGGACCGGGTATGCATCGCTGGCGCACCTGAAGCGGTTCCCGGTGGATGTCATCAAGATCGACCGCTCGTTCGTGAGCAAAATGGAAACGGATGCGGGAGATGCGGCGATTGTCCGGGCTGTTCTAGGCCTAGGGCAAAGCCTTGGCATCAAGGTGGTTGCGGAAGGCGTGGAGACAGCCGCTCAGATGACACTTCTCCGGGAACTGGGCTGCAACCTCGTTCAAGGATATCACATGGGCCGCCCGATGCCGGCAAATGATGTGCCACATTTCATTCCAGCGCGGACACAGGTGTAGCCTAAATCAGTGGATGCTCCCTGCAGCAACCGACAGACTCGCCAACAGCTCCCACGTCTCCGAACTTTGCTGCACAGGGGTCATGAGAACGGTTCGGCCGGCAGCATCAGTCACCTCGAAGCGCATTCCCGGCCGAACGGCCGCCTCCCTTGCGAATTCGTCTGCGCTCTGAATGACCTCCATCAGCAATGCGACGCGATCGGGAAGTTCAATCCCGTCCTGATCCTCAATCAGGCCAAACTCGTCCCGGATATGGAAATAGTAGATCCCCATCTGGGTTCCTGCCGTCTGATGTTCCATTGCTACACCTGCCCTTGGTAGGCCGATACAGATTCGCTGCCTATCCGGCTAAACGGTCTAATCCGGTCCCTCCCCCGGTTATTTGTCCTAAGGAACCCATGCGCTTCCGCATGCATTCCTAAATAAGGCTTCATGGGTACTCCCAAGGAGAACATTATGGACAAGGCTGGTCAGGTCGCCCTGATTGCTGACGATGACGAGTACTTTCGCTTGGCGCTTCAGACAATTTTGATAAACCGGCTTGGGTTCTCCAGCGTTGTCCAGGCCGCTTCTCTTGATGAGGCCGTAGAGCACCTCTCGCAAAAGCCGAGTAAATCACTCGCGATATTTGATCATAGGATTCCCGGCATCAAGAGCGCGGCCTGTCTGACAGCCGTGCGTGACTGCTTCCCCAATCTTCGGCTGGCGGTCGTATCAACGTCGCACCGAAAGCAGGATATCCTTGCCGCCTTGGACGCGGGTGTTCACGGCTATGTGCCGAAGACGATCAGCCCGACTCAGCTCATAGAGGCCCTTCGGCTGATCATGGACGGACTGATCTATGTTCCGCCGTCGGTTTCCGCTATCACGCCTGCCTCAGATGGGGTGCAGGTGCTGAAAGCCGTGCCTGCGAAGAGGCCCCCGATCGAAACCCTGACCCCACGTCAGAGGGAGGTTCTCGAACTTCTGATGCAAGGCAAATCGAACAAGGAGATCGCACGGACCCTGAGTCTTGGGGAAGGGACAGTCAAAGTGCATATGGCTGCGCTGTTCAGGGTGTTCGGGGCGCGGTCGCGAGCGGCGGTAGCTGCAGCGGGTTCACAATTGCTGTCCGACTGATGGTCCCAGCATCCGTCTGCGCTGCAGGCCGATATCCGCTTTCGGCCTGTTCGAGCATCTCTTCATGGCACTAAGCGGAAGCAGTGTTTTGGTCCGCTCGTAGGATTAATGCAGAGGTTTTTATAGGGCAGGATATTGCCTGGTCTGACCCAGAACTGACCTTTGGTTTTGTCGACCACATCTGATTGGGATGAGTGCCTAAAGCGCGCAGTATCCCATAGCCGTTCTATTGGCTGAAGGTGCCCCTTACGAAGCTGGCGATTATCGTGAGAGCCATTTCGAGGTCTGGCTGTGATCTCTCTTCCAAGGTGATTTTGTCAAAACCGGATATCAGCGCCTCAACCTGCGCCTGCCGCTTCTCTGTAACCTTTCCTCGACCTGCCACCGGAGCGAACCGTCTTTCCGAGTTCGCTGAGACGGCGGTGGCCTAGTCCATTCACCCTAATTGCTGGCCCTCTGCCTTGCTGTTACGAGTTCAGGAAAGCCGAACTTAACGATGAGTTGTGGGTGTTAGGCCGGCCGATAACCTCCGCTTGCGGCGGACATAGCCAAGAGTGAGTCTCTTGATGGGTCGAAGTTGGTCAGCCGCGGCCGGTCAAGTTTCGATCACACGCCGGTGGCCGTCATCCATGGAGGAGGTTGAGTCGTTCACTCCTGTAAACAATCACAATCACTTATATGTTCTGGAATAAACGCGCTACCCGAGTCAGTGTCGGGCTTCTCCTCCTCGGCGCTGCCGGTGTAGCCCTGATGCCGAGCCTGACGGGCTACACCAGTCTCGATGGGACCGTAAACGCGCGTCTCACGGTGATCGCGGCGCCCATTGATGGCATGGTCTGGAGCGCTCCACCAAAGGTCGGCACTCCCTTAAGTGACAAGCAGGCCCTAGTCTCCATCCGCAATGAGCGCGTCAATCGAGCAATACTGGCATCGCTTGAATCGGAGCTTTCCACCGCGCGTGACCGGGTTAATGCTCTGAGGCGGGAGCGCGAGGAACTCATCCAGCTTCGTGACGAGTTGGCCAGGCGCTTGGATGCTTACCGAGCTGCAACGCTTAGCAAGCTGGAACGTGAACTTGCGGTTCTGCGCAAGCGAATCGAAGTCGCGGAAGCCCAGAAGGCGGCAGCACAAACTGAGCTAATCCGCCGTCAGACCCTTGGAAAGACCGGCATTGTTGCTGCGAGTGCGGTTGAGCAGGCGCATGCGGCTGATATCGTATCGCTCAGGCAAATCGAAATTGAGGCATTAAGCGCCGAGCAGTTGGAGAAGAAGATCGAGGCCGTCCAGAGCGGCATCTTTATCGGTGACGGGCAGAATGACGTGCCTTATTCGCGCCAGCGCCAAGATGAAGTCATCGTGCGTATCGGGGATCTCGACACCCGAATTGCCGAGAATGAAAGGCGTGTCGCACAGAGCTGGAAACAGTTGGCCGAGGAGGAGCAACGCGTCCGCAGCCTGGAATCCGCTACGCTCTCCTCGCCGTTTGCGGGAGTCGTATGGCGCAACAATGTCGTGAGTGGGTCCAACGTCGTCGTCGGCAACGAACTCACACGGCTCCTCGACTGCAGCGATCTCTTCGTGGACATTTTGGTCCCGGAGGTGAACTACGACGAGATCTATCCCGGACGAGACGCAGAGGTTCGCCTCCTGGGGCGAGGCGATAGTATTCCCGGCAAGGTCTTGTCCGTCCGCGGGAACGCTGCCGTTGTCGAAGAAACTACCCTCGCCGCCGCTCAACCCAAGGCGGAGGGTCGTAATGCCCGAATCCGGGTCGCGCTCGAGCCGACGGATCTCAACACCGATTTTCAGAACTTCTGCCACGTCGGCCGCTCTGTTCAGGTGCGCTTCGAGACGCGCAGCATTCCGTGGCGTCAGTGGGTGAGCAGCATATGGTTCAGCATCTCGTAGCGATCGCGCCGACCTTTCTGGTTCTGTCTTTCTTTCTGATCTTCACATTCGGGCAGTCGCGGCGGCGTACGCCAAGCCGGGCAATTACTTGTGCGTTCGTGTTTGCGATCGCAGCCCGATACCTGATATGGCGCTTCACTGATACGGTGCTCCCATATCCAAGCGATGGGAGCTTCGGCTTTTATTGGGTTTGGCTTTTGTTCGCTGTCGAACTCCTCGCCTTCGCGGATGTCGGGCTGTTCCTTGTGATCATGAGCCGTTTCGTAGATCGCAGCGCTGAGGCCGACCGGCTTGAGCACATCTTCTTCGCCCGTCATGCGCGGGATCTGCCCACCGTCGATGTCTTCATTCCCACTTACAACGAGCCACTCGATGTTCTCGAGCGGACGATTATAGGGGCGCTCGCGCTGGATTATCCGCGGGATAAGCTGAAGGTCTACGTTCTCGATGACAGCCGGCGTGAGTGGCTGCGTGACTTCTGCGAGGAGAAGGGAGCGATCCACGTGACACGCCCAGATAACGCGCACGCCAAAGCCGGCAATATGAACAACGGCCTTACCGTCAGCACGGGTGAGTTCGTTGTTATCTTTGATGCGGATTTCGTTGCGTACCGGACCTTCCTGCGTCGCACGCTGCCGCTCTTCATGGACGAGAGCCTGGGCATCGTTCAAACGCCGCAGCATTTCTTTAATGCCGATCCTGTTCAGTCCAACCTGGGGCTGGCGCGGATCTGGCCCGACGAGCAGCGTCTGTTCTTCGATGAAATGGCAACCTGCCGGGATGCTTGGGATGTGAGCTTCTGCTGCGGCTCCTGTTCCGTCATACGCCGCAAAGCGCTGGAGGCGATCGGCGGCTTCCCAACCACCTCGATTACGGAGGACCTGCTCACGACCCTTGCAATGCTCAACAAGGGCTACAAGACGCGTTACCTGAACGAGCGCCTCTCCATGGGTCTCGCAGCCGAGAACCTGAAGGGGTACTTCATCCAGCGTGAGCGGTGGTGCCAAGGAGGGATCCAGACCCTTTATCTTGGCCAGGGTCCATTACGCGGTCCTGGATTGTCGCCGTTCCAGCGCATCATGTTCCTGCCCCTGTCCTGGCTTGCACAATATGTCGTTCGCTTCGCCATCCTGATTGTCCCAGTCGTCTACCTCTGGACTGGCGTGGAACCTCTGTACTTTACCGAGGTGAGTGATCTCATCTCCCATCAGTTACCCGTTCTCACGGCATACTTTCTCCTGATGGCCTGGATCACCCCGACACGGTACCTGCCCATCATCTCGAGCGCCGTCGGAGCTTTCACAACTTTCCGAATGCTGCCGACCGTTCTCTCCAGTGTGGTGCGCCCGTTCGGCAAGCCTTTCAAGGTCACGCCGAAGGGCAGCGGCAACGAGGACAGCCGGTTTGACGGCTACACCTTTGCTTGGATCGCCACCCTTGTCGGATTGAGTGCCACGGGGCTCGTCGTGAACGTCGTGCCTGAGTGGTCCCACATCCATGGCAGCCGGTTCTCCGTGTTTGCCGGGTGCTGGGTGGGCATTAACATTGTGGTCCTCATGATTGCTGCTTTGATCTGCTTTGAAAAGCCGAGGCGGATCTCCGGTGCGTTTCTGGCGGATGAACCGGTATCCCTCGATGATGTTGTGGGGCGGGCCGTCAGCTTGTCCCTCGATAAGGCCGTGATTGCAGTACCTGTCGGGACGCGATTTTCTTCGAAGCTGGTCACACTTGCTCTTGATAAGGCTGACCCGTTCCATGCCGAGATCAGGCAGATCACGCAGAGGGGGAGGAAGCTGGGACGACCCGGGGACCAGCGCTTTCACTACTTGCATATTCATTATGATGTCCGTGGGAAAACGCGGGATCAGCTCATCCGCAAGCTCTATACGGGTTCGTATGCACAGGACGTCGAGGAGATTGACAGTCCTGCCATTACGCTCGAGTTGATGAGGACTGCGTTCGGGCCAGCTCGATATTAGAACCAGCGCCAAAAGTGACGTTCCCTTCCAAACTCCTGCAACGGAGCCAGTTCGGGAACAGTCGCAGTCGAGCGGCAGCCATGGAGGCTCATGCACCTGCCCGCAATCATGCAGTGGGCTCTCAACGGGGCTGGTCCCAAACCCGTGCCAGGCCAGCTTGGCCATGTTCCATGATCCGATGTTATCGGAACGATAGGTCAGAGGCGGCGTTGGTCGGCCAAAGAGGAGAGATGACATGTCCCGGGACGAAGCCAAAAAGGCAAATATCGCGGCCAAGGAGGCTCGCCAAGCTGCGGATGACCCGACGCTCGAACCTTCGTTCGAGCCGCTCGTGAACACGATGCACGAGGTCGCGAGGGAAAATCGCGATCCCGAAGGACTTGGCCCGATGTCTCCAGGCATGGCCGAGAGAATCAAGAAGGAGCGAGGCAGCAAGACTGATCGCTGAAGGAGCGAACTGTCTCAGACGCTTGGTCCCAGCTGACCGGCGCCAGCGGCAACAACCGGTCAGCTGATGCTTCTCAATCTTCCTGGAATGCTTCCTCGCGCCTGTTTCGGATGGCCGGCAGGGCCACTGCGATGATGAGGACAGCGGTGACTGCCAGGAGAACCGCCGAAATGGGACGATGGATGAAGATCGAGAAATCGCCCTTGGAGATCACCATCGCCCGACGGAAATTCTCCTCGATCATCGGGCCAAGCACGAAGCCGAGCATCAGAGGGGCCGGTTCGCATTCAAGCTTTCTGAGAGCATAGCCGAAAAAGCCGAACCCAACCGCAAGGAACAGATCGAAGACCGAGTTCTGCACCGAGTAGACACCAACGCAGCAGAACAGCAGAATTGCCGGATAAAGAACCTTGAAGGGGACCGTGAGCAACTTCACCCAAATGCCGACAAGCGGCAGGTTCAGAATGACCAGCATCAGGTTTCCGATCCACATGGAGGCAATCAGACCCCAGAACAGGGAGGGGTTGCTGGTCATCACCTGCGGGCCAGGCTGGATGTTGTGGACGATCATCGCTCCCAGCATCAAGGCCATCGTCGCGCTGCCGGGTATGCCTAAAGTGAGCGTTGGAACGAAAGCCGTCTGCGCCGCAGCATTGTTGGCAGCCTCGGGACCGGCGACGCCCTCGATGGCGCCTCTTCCGAACTTCTCGGGTGTCTTGGAGACTCTTTTCTCCAGGCTGTAGGCAAAGAAGGAGGCAAGCGAAAGGCCGGCTCCAGGAAGTATGCCAACGGCCGAACCAATGGCGCTGCCGCGCAGCACGGCCGGCATCATGCGCTTGAAGTCGTCCAGAGTCGGCCAGAGATTGGTGATCTTGCCCGTGTAAGCCTCTCGGACCTCCTTGTGTTCCATGCTTGCGATGATCTCGCCGAAGGCGAAGATTCCGACCGCGATCACAATGAAGTCGATCCCCTCCCAAAGCTGCGGCAATCCGAAGGTGAAGCGCATGACGCCCGAGGCAACATCCGTTCCCACGAGGCCGAGCAGCAGCCCAAGCACGATCATCCCGATTGCCTTGAGGAGTGGTCCGGATGCGAGGGAGACCGCACCGACGAGGCCCATGGTCATGAGCGAAAAATACTCTGCCGGGCCGAATTCGAACGCAAACTCCGTCAGAGGCTTGGCAAAGGCCGCCAGGATCAGCGTTCCGACGCAGCCAGCGAAGAATGAACCAAGGGCGGCTGTCGATAGCGCAACACCCGCGCGCCCCTGCCGCGCCATCTGGTAACCATCGAGCACCGTGACCACTGAAGAGGTTTCACCCGGCAGATTGACGAGGATCGCCGTCGTCGACCCGCCGTATGCCGCTCCGTAGTAGATGCCGGAGAGCATGATCAGGGCGGACAGGGGTTCCAATCCGAAGGTGAAAGGCAAAAGCATCGAGATCGTGGCCAGCGGGCCCAGTCCGGGCAGGACCCCAATAAGAGTTCCCAGAACGCAGCCACCGAAGGCATAAAGCAGGTTCTGAATGGTCAGGGCGCTCGCAAAACCGAGCATCAGGTTGTCGAATAATTCCACCGTAACCTCCTCAGCCCGCGATGAATGTTGGCCAAACTGGGAACTGGAGGTTCAGCGCGTAGACGAAAACGACCAGAGCGAAAGCGATGAGGACGACCGTGTTGATGAGGGTCGCTCGCCACGTGAATTCATGGCTTGCGAGGCTCGACCCGATGACGAGGGCGATCAGCGACAGAACGAGACCGAAAGTATCAAGCAGCAGACTGAAGACGACGACCGAAGCAAGGATGATGAACAACGGCCTGAGCGCCCAGCGCTCCATTCTCTGAGGTTCGGCGTGGGCGCGAACAGCGCTGAGAACCACTATGACTCCGATCGCAGCCATGAGGATGCCGAGCCAGAACGGAAAATAGCCGGGTCCCATTCGGGACGCTGTGCCCATCCGATATCCATACGAGGCGACGGCGAAGGCGATCCCGAGAATGATGTACAGGAGGCCCGAGGCGAAGTCTTTCTGACGCACGATTTTCATTGCACTACCCGAAGACGTACATTCGTCCTCTCAGCTCTTGAAAAGCAGGTGAGAGCTGTGTGCAGCACAGTCCAAGGCGTGCTGCACAAAGCTGTTCTGTCGGCTGGACTTGTACTGCTCGTCATTGAGCCTGGATGTCAGCCTTCTCGGCGATCGTGCGCCACTTCTGGAGTTCGTCCTGGATGAGCTTGCCGAAGGCTTGCGCGGACATCGGCGTTGGCCGAGCAGCATCGCGAGCGAGGAATTCCTTGGTCGCCTCAGTTTCCAGAACCTTGTTGATGTCGCCGTTGATCTTGTTGACGATCTGATCCGGGGTGCCGGCAGGCGCAAGAATTCCCCACCATTGCTCGACATCGACGCCCTTGACGCCGGCTTCATCGGCCGTTGGAATCTCAGGTGCCACGCTGGCACGCTGGTCGCTGGTGACAACCAGTCCCCGCAGCTGACCACCACGGATGAGCGGCAGGGCTTGCGTCATGCTGCTCATGAAAAGGTCCGCATGCCCGCCGATGACATCGGTCATGGCTTCGGAGCCCCCCTTGTAGTGAACGGGGATCATCTTGATCCCGGCACTCTGCGCGAAGAGTTCGGCGCCGAACTGATTGACGGTGCCGACCCCAGATGTGGCATAGGCCAGTTCCTTGCTCTTCGCCGTCTGCAGGAACTCCTGAATGTTCTTGGCCGGTACGGATTTTCCAACCACCAGAACCAGCGGAACCTTGCCGATCATGGCGACCGGCTTGAAGCCTTTGACAGGATCGAACGGCAGATTTTTCTGCACTGCCGGATTCATCGTGAAGGTGACGGATGCGATCAGGAGCGTGTACCCGTCCGGAGGCGCTTTGGAGACATGGGCGGAGCCGATCGCAGCCCCTGCGCCGGGCATATTCGAGACGATGACCGGTTGTCCCCACATCTTGCTGAGATTGTCGCCGAGGTGCCGCGCCAGGATGTCATTCGATCCGCCCGCAGCGAAGGGGACGACCAGGGTAACAGGCTTCGTCGGGAATTGCTGCGCAACAGCTGTGGTCGCGAATGCCATTGCGGCCGCTGTAAGAGCGTATCTGACGAACTTCATAAGCTTCCTCCGTGATGATCGTGCGATATTTTATTGCGAGCGCTGCTCTCGCCTTCTGCAGGGCTCGCCGATGTCTTCGCATCAATGATGAGGCTTTGTGGGACGGAGGTTTACCGCCCCGGCATGCCAGTGGCGGTATGAGAAGCTGACGGAGACAGCCTGTCGAATAAAAAATCCAACGTCAGCCATAAAGCCGGCTTCTACAGATGCTCCTCGCGGATCGTCTGTTTGA
The DNA here is from genome assembly GCF_052658925.1 of Microvirga medicaginis. Lineage (NCBI taxonomy): Bacteria > Pseudomonadati > Pseudomonadota > Alphaproteobacteria > Hyphomicrobiales > Methylobacteriaceae > Microvirga > Microvirga medicaginis. The sequence continues at coordinate 144,294 of NZ_JBQWEL010000011.1, forward strand.
GATGGTCGATGAAGTCATTCACGACCACGGATTGAGGAGCGGCCTTCGGCCGGATGAGCAGGGTTTTGGCTTCGATGCGGGGGTTCAGGTTCCGGACGACGAGCCCGGGAATGCCCATCGTGCCCACCAGAAGGGGATCGACGAGAGCGATGCCGGCGCCGAAGCGCGCGAGCATGATGCCCGTCAGGGAGACGCTCACTTGGACAACGATGTTGGGCGCAATCCCGGCCTCGCTGAGCGCACGGTCGACATAGGGGCGAAAGACGATCTGGGGCAGGTATGTGATGATAGGATAGAGGGCGAGGTCCTTGATATCGATCTCGTCGCGTTCGGCCAAAGGATGATCGTCCGGCATGACGCAGGCGATGCTCCAGCTCATGAGCACCTCTGTGTCCACCGCCGAGCTGATGATCGGTTCGTGCGCGATTCCGAGCTCGACCTCGCGGTTGATCACCCTGTCGAGCACCTGTGGAGACGTGAGCGACTGGAGGGTGCATCGCACCTGCGGCCTCTTCGCCACGAAGGTGGCGACAGCCTTTGCCAGATAACCATTGGCAATTGGGAAAGCTGCCGCGAGAGGAAGAGTGCCGAGCCGTCCGCCCACCAGATCCTGCGTGAGCCGCCCCACGGCTTCGATTCGACCGAAGATCTCGGCGACATCCGGAAAGATGGCCTGGGCCTCGCTGGTCGGCTGCAGACGACCGCCGACCCTGTGGAAAAGCTTCATCTTCAGGCGGCTTTCACAGTGCTTGAGCACGGTGCTGATGGCTGGCTGCGTCACGTTGAGCAGTTGCGCTGCTCCCGTGACCGAGCCGGTCACCATGATGGCGTAGAAGACCTCCATCTGTCGAAGGTTCATCATTCTCGGCGCTTCCTCCCGTCCCATTCAGCCTGAGCAGGTATATTAATAGGATTTATGAACATGCTCGGATAAGTGATTAGACATTGATATGGATCGTGCGAATGATCAACTGTCCGGCACTCCGGCACGGATGCGGCGCGTCCATGTCGGATGCATTGTCTTTCGCCAGCGCTGCAGGTAGCGGGTGCGGAAGGAGGAAGCCGTACAGAATGGATACCAAGAGCGGTAAGCTGAGGCCGGATGACCAGGTGATGGGGCAGGGCGGCCCGCCAGAACCGAGGGTCAGCGTGCGCGAGCTGTTCTGGGCTTTTCTGCTGGTCGGACTCTCGGGATTCGGTGGCGTGCTCCCCTTTGTTCGCCGCATGCTCGTCGACAAGCGCCGCTGGCTCACTCCTGCCGAATTCACGGAGGTGCTGGGACTATCCCAGTTGCTTCCAGGCCCGAACGTCGTGAACATCAGCATCTATGTCGGGGCGCGCTTCGCGGGTGCTGCCGGCGCTGCGGCTGCGCTCCTGGGGCTGATGGTGATCCCGATCGCGATCGTCCTCTGCCTCGGCGCGGCCTATACGCGCTACGGCGACCTTCCGGCCGTTGCGAGCACTTTCCGGGGGATTGCTTCTGCCGGTGCCGGGCTCGTGGTGGCGATGGCGATCAAGATTGCCTGGCCGGTGCTCCGCTCGGGGCGCACCATCACCATCGCCGCCCTTGTCTTCGTCGCGATCGTGATCCTCAAGGTGCCGCTCGTCTGGACACTCGCCGCCATGGCGCCTGTCAGTCTCGTTTGGATCTGGTGGAAGACTCCATGAGCGACAATGACAGCCTCTGGAGCTTCGTCCTCCATCTCTCGCTCCTCTCTCTTTTAGCGATAGGCGGGGTGAATACCGTCCTTCCTGAGCTTCATCGCTTTGTCGTCCTTGACCATCCGTGGATGACGGACGAGCAGTTCACGGCTCTTTACGCGCTCGCGCAAGCGGCTCCGGGCCCGAACGTGATCTTCGTCACGTTGATCGGCTGGCAGGTTGCCGGCCTCGTCGGCGCCCTTGTCGCGACGCTCGCGATCTGCGGCCCGGCGACTGTCATCGCCTACGTGGCCACGCGCCTGTCGACGCAGTGGCAGCATCTGAAATGGTTCAGATTGCTGCGGAGCGGGCTCATCCCCCTGACGACGGGCCTGATGATCGCCAGCGCATGGCTTCTCACAGCTGCTTCCGCTCAGAACGTTCTCAGCTATGTCATTACGGCTGCGACAGCTCTCGTCATGCTGACGACACGGATCAATCCTCTGTGGCTTCTTGCCCTCGCAGGAGGAGCAGGCGCCGCAGGGATCATCTGAGCGGCTCTCGTTCGTCATAAATCGAATTAATAAGCAGCTGCGACTTAATGATTGGACGTTGATCCCCATCGATTGAATGCTCCAGGCCAATCATCAACCTGATGCAAGGGCCTGACCATGGCGGCGCTGACAATCGGCATCATCGATCCGTTCCATCCAAAAAGCATCGACACGATCGCGGCCGCCATTCCGTCGGAATGGCGGCTCAGCATCGCCAAAGGACAGAGCATCGACGAGAAGACGCAAGCCCTTCGCGATGCGGATATCGCCTTCGTGATGGCGGCGGCGATGCCCGCCTCGCTCATTGATGCGGCGCTGCGCCTGCGGTTCATTCAGAAGCTCGGCGCCGGCATCGACCGGATCGATCTCGATCGCTGCGCTTCACGCGGAATTGGCTTGGCGCGCCTCCAGGCTGGGAACTCAATCCCCGTCGCAGAGCATACGCTTCTCCTGATGCTCGCAGCTTGCCGGCGTCTGCCGTTTCTTGACCGGCAGACCCGCGCCGGCGGCTGGGACAAGGAGGCGGCGCGCGGCGTGAGCCGGCAGATCAACGGCAAAACTGTCGGCATCGTCGGCTTCGGCGCGATCGGCCAGGCCGTCGCTAAGCTGCTCACGGGCTTCGGTGCGAACATTCTCTACTTCGATCCGAGACGGGCTGCCCCCGAACTCGAGCGCGAACTGCGTGTGACTTATGCATCTCTCGATGAGCTGACCGCGCAGTCGGACATCGTGTCCCTCCATCTCCCGCTCATGAAGGAGACGGCCAAGATCTTTGACGCGGCGCGCATCGCCAGAATGAGACCCGGCTCGATCCTGATCAACTGCGCCCGTGGCGGCCTCGTCGACGAGGCCGCCCTGCACGATGCACTCGTCAGCGGGCACATCTTCTCGGCCGGCATTGATGCGTTCGAGCAGGAGCCGCCGGTCGGCAGTCCCTTGCTCCTTCTGGATCAGACCGTCGTCACTCCTCACACAGCCGGCGGCACGATCGACAATTTCAAGCCCGTCGTGGAGCGCGCGGTGCGCAACACCCAGCTCTTCCTCTCGGGAGAGGAGATTCCCGCACAGGACCTGGTGCTGGCGCCACGCCGGTCGGCAGCCTGACGTCATGACGATAGAAAGCTCCACGTTGCTGAAGAGGAGAAACGGTATGGATCTGCATCCTTTCATGATCGGCAACCAGTGGCGGGAAGGGCAGGGGACGCCGTTCGTTTCAGTGAACCCCAGCAACGGAACCGAAATCGCCCGGATCGCCGGTGCGGGACCCGCGGATGTCGATGATGCCGTGAAGGCGGCGCGCGCGGCGTTGAGAGACCCGGCCTGGGCCAGGTTGAAGCACCATGAGCGCGCAGGCCTTCTTTACCGGATTGCGGATCTGGTTGCTGCGAGTGCCGAGCATCTTGCGCGCGTGCAGATGGAGGACAACGGCAAGACTTTCGCGGAATGCCTGTCTCAGGCGAAGAGCGCCGCCGCCACGTTCCGTTACTACGGCGCCGCTTGTGAGACCTTCGAGAGCGAGCTCACGACCCAGCGCGGCCCGAGTGTCACGATGACCGTGTACGAGCCGGTCGGGGTTATCGCTGCGATCACGCCCTGGAACTCGCCGCTGACACTCGAGGCGCAGAAGCTGGCACCGATCCTTGCTGCCGGAAACACCGTCGTGCTCAAGCCGTCGGAGGTGACGCCGCGCGTCGCTCTCGAATATGCGCGGCTCGCCATCGAAGCGGGATTCCCGGCGGGTGTCGTGAACGTCGTGACCGGTGCAGCCGATGTCGGGCGCGCTCTGGTCGAGCACGCGGGTGTGGACATGGTGAGTTTCACCGGAGGAACGGCGGCCGGGCGCGCCATCGCGGCAGTGGCTGGGCAGCGCCTCAAGCCGGTCGTGCTCGAGCTAGGCGGCAAGTCGCCTCACATCGTCTTTGCGGATGCGGACCTCAAGAAGGCTCCGAAGAGCGTGGCCGATGGGATCTTCTCAGGGGGAGGCCAGTCCTGCATCGCCGGGTCACGTGTTTTCGTCGAAGCTTCGATCTTCGAATCCTTCATGGAAGCTTTCCAGGCCGCGGCGCGAGACTACACGCTGGGGGCACCCGATGCGCCTGGGACGCGGATGGGTCCGATGGTGAGCTTCAACCATCGTGATCACGTCGCGCGAGCCGTTGAACTGGCCCGCGAGGAGGGCGGCCAAATCCTCGTCGGCGGTGATCTGCCGACCGCGGAGGCATTCAAGAACGGTGCCTATTATCCGGCGACCGTCATCAGCGGCGTCACGAACCAGTCGCGTGTCTGCCAGCAGGAAATCTTCGGTCCCGTCGCCGTCGTCCTGCCGTTCGAGAACGAGAGCGATCTGATCGAGCAGGCCAACGACACGGAATTCGGTCTCGCAGCCGGCCTCTGGACGAGCGATTTTGCGAAAGCCTGGCGCGTGGCGCGGGCGATCCAGGCCGGAACGGTCTGGATCAACACCTACAAGGAAACATCGATTTCGACGCCCTTCGGCGGCTTCAAGCAGAGCGGTCTCGGTCGCGAGAAGGGGCTCAATGGGATGCGAACCTACATGGAGCCGAAGGGTCTCTATTGGCACGTGGGCTGATGCAGCCGGGATGCTGATCACAACAAGCCTTACACATCCGTCCGCTTGAGGAAGCGGGGCGCACAATTTCTGGAGGATTTTAAATGTCGACGACCGTTGAAGTGATGGCCGATGCTTTCAAGGAAGCCGGTACGCCGTTTCTCGTGGGTCATCCGGGCGGCGAGTCCGTCGAGCTGATGGAGGCCGCGCGCCAGCGCGACATGCGCTTCATCCTGATGAAGCAGGAAACGGCCGGCGCGATGCTCGCCGCGACCTGGGGCGAGATCACGGGCTCTCCCGGGGTCTGCCTCTCGACGCGCGGCCCCGGTGCTGCGAACATGGTGAACGGTGCGGCGCACGCCTTTCTCGACCGTGCTCCGCTCATCCTCCTCACCGACCGCTATTCGCAGCCGGCCCACGAGGTCGGCCTGCGCCAGCGCATCGATCAGCTTGCCGTCTACGCGCCCCTCGTCAAATGGGGCACGACGGTCGATGCGCGGACCATCCGCCAGCAGCTCCGCCGCGCGATGCGGACGGCGACGGCGCCCGCGCCAGGGCCGGTTCAGTTCGACATTCCTCAAAGCGAGACGACCAAGGAGGCCGCGCCGCTCTTGGCTGAGCCGCCGCTGATGCCGAACCTTCTGTATCCGGAGCCGGACGCGGCTGCCTTGAAGCCGGTCATCGATCGGGTGCGGGCCGCCCGCAAGCCGATCCTCCTCGCAGGCCTCGGTGTGCTGTGGGACAGAGCGTCCGGCGAACTCGTCGCCCTCGCCGAGCAGCTCGGTGCCCCGGTTCTCGTCACCTCCAAGTGCAAAGGCGCCATTCCGGAGGACCATCCTCTGCGCGCCGGCTGCATCATCGGCGGGCTGATCGAGCGCAAGCTCGTGAGCGAAGCAGACCTGATCATCACCGTTGGTCTCGACGGCGTCGAATTGCAGCCGAAGGCATGGCCCTACACGACGCCTCTCGTGGCCCTTTCCAGCACCCCGTCCCTTGACGCGCTTGTGCCGGCCGAGATCGAGGCGATCGGTGATCTGAAGGTTCTTCTGCGCAAGATCACCGACCTGTGCGCTGGCGGGAGCAGCTGGGGCGAAAGGGCTGCATCGGTCTTCCGTCAGGACGTCACCGATGCTCTCAACACTCCGAGCAAGGGCCTCTCACCGCAGAGGGCGATGGAGGTTGCGCGCGCCATCCTGCCGCGAGAGACCATCGCGACCTGCGATGCCGGTGCAAGCCGTCTCCTTGTCGTGCAGAAGTGGCAGTCCTACGGACCGCGCGAGTTCCTGACTTCCAACGGCCTCGGCTCGATGGGATATGCGGTTCCCGGCGCTTTGGCCGCGCGCCTTGCTCATCCCAACCGTCCGGTCGTCGCCTTTACCGGTGACGGCGGTTTCCTGATGGCGGTCGCCGAGCTCCAGACGGCGGTGCGCGAAAACCTGCCCATCATCATCGTCGTGCTCGACGACCGGCAGATCGGGTTGATCCGCGTGAAGCAGGAAATCAAGGGACTTCCGCTGCACGGCGTCGGGCTCGGCGGCTGCGATTGGGAGAAGCTCGCCCAGGGCTTCGGAGCTGACGGCGTCACGGTCGATACGGAGAACGGTTTACAGGACGCACTCGGCGCCGCCCTGAAATCCGGCCGGACGACGGTGATCGGCGTCAGGATCGACGGCTCCGGCTATGTCGACCAGTTCAACGCCCTGCGTGAGCTCTGATCGGCGATGCTGATCAATCTGACCGGCAGAACCGCAATCGTCACCGGGGGCAGCGAGGGGCTCGGCAAGGCGATTGCGGCCCGCTTCGCAAGGTCCGGCGCGAATGTGGCTGTTCTGGCCCGGCGCGAGGCGGTGCTGGCTGAGACTGTGCGGGACATTCGCCGGGATGCCGCAGGCCGCGTCGTGGGGCATGCCTGCGACGTGACCGACAAAGACCGTGTGGACGAGGTTGTCGCCGCAGTTCTCGCCGAGTTCGGCGCGGTTGACATCCTCGTCAACAACGCCGGCAGCTCGAACCGCTCTCCTTTCGAGGAACTCACCCGCGACGGCATGATTGCGGACATGGACCTGAAGCTCTTCGCCGCCGTCAATCTCGCTCAGAAGGTCGTGCCGGGCATGAAGGAGCGGCGCTGGGGACGAATCATCAACGTGGTCAGCGCCAACGGGAAAGCTCCGAAGGCAGCGAGCGCTCCCACCACCCTGAGCCGCGCTGCCGGGATCACCCTTACGAAGGTCATGTCCCAGGAGCTCGCGCCCTGGAACATCCTCGTCAACGCGCTCTGCGTCGGCGTCATCAAGAGCGGCCAATGGGAGCGTCGGCACAGGCGCGATGCACCCGACATCCCTTTCGAAAAGTACCTTGAGCCGCATGCGCGCCCGGTGCCGCTCGGACGGTTCGGGGAGCCCGAGGAATTCGCCAATGTGGCCTGCTTCCTCGCATCGGATGCCGCATCATACGTGACCGGAACGGCCATCAATGTCGATGGCGGCCTGTGTCCGGTCACCTGAACATTCAACAAAAAGGGGACCCTATCGTCATGAAATTCGAGCTCACCAGCGAGCAGCGCAGCATCGTCGGCACCATTCGTGAGGTCACGCAGGGCGAGTTCAAGGGGCGAGCCCAGCGTTACATGGACGGCAGCTTCCCGTGGGAGAACATTCGCCGGCTCGCGGAACTCGGAGTCCTCGGCATGGCGGTGCCCGAGGAATACGGCGGCTCAGGCATGAACGTGTTCGACACCGCGCTGGTGCTCGAGGAGATCGCCAAGGGATGCTACGTCACCGCCATGGCGGTTCTGGGCGAGGTCGGATCCCAGACCCGCATCATCGCGACCTATGCGCCCGAATCCTTCAAGCGACGCATCCTGCCAGCCGTGTGCAGCGGCGAGGCGATCCTGGCGATCTGCATGACCGAGCCGCACGCTGGCACGGATGTCGCCAACTATCGCACCAACACCACCATCAAGGGCGACAAGGCCATCGTGAAAGGCGTGAAGACGCTCATCAGCCGTGTGGATGAGGCGGCTGCCTTCGTGATCTTCAGCCGCATCGACAATCAGCCGGGGCGTGAGGGCATCGGCTGCGTTCTCGTGGAGAAGGGCACGCCGGGCCTCGAGATCACGGCCCGCTATCACACGATGGGCGGCGAGAATCTGGCGGAAGTGCAGTTCAACGATTGCGAGATCCCTCTCGAAAACGTGGTGATCCGGGAAGATGGCTTCCGCAAACTTCTCTCCGCCTTCAACACGCAGCGCTGCCTCAATCCCAGCATTTCGCTCGGATTAGCCGAGGGCGCGTTCGAGGAATCGGTGCGCTATGTCCGGGAACGCACGGCCTTCGGCTGGCGGATCGGCGACTTCCAGGGAATGCGCTGGAAGCTCGCGGAGATGTACCGGGACATCGAGGTCGGACGCAGCATCCTCTACCGGGCCTGCGCCAGCGCGAACCCGTTCCCGGATCCGCACCAGGCCGCGCTTGCCAAGATGTACTGCAACGAGATGTCCATTCGCGTGACCAGCGAGGCGATCCAGGTCCATGGCGGATACGGCTTCACGGATGAATACGCAGTGTCGAGACTCTATCGCGGCGCTCGCTACGGCACTCTCGGCGGCGGCACGACGGAAACGCTGAAGGATCTCGTCGGCAAGAAGATTATGGCTGATTTTGACGAGACAGACGGCTTCCTTGGAATGGGGATGTTCTGATGGGCATCGGACAGAGCAACACTGATGTCGGGACTCAGGCATCGGCAGCACCCCATCAGGGTTATCCCTTCTCCGGTCTGGTGGTTCTCGACCTGTCCCACATTTACAACGGCCCCTACGCCACCTTCCTCATGGCGATGGCCGGAGCCGAGGTCATCAAGATCGAGCCGCATGGCGGCGAGCATCTTCGGGTGCGTGCCGGCATTGGTGGCGCCGCCTTGCCGTTTGCCATGCTGAACGGCAACAAGAAGTCGGTGACGCTCAATCTGAAGTCGGAGCGCGGACGCGAGCTTTTCCTTCAGATGGTCCGCTCGGCGGATGTGCTCGTGGAGAATTTCGCACCCGGAGTGACGGAGCGGCTCGGCATCGGGCCCGAGGTGCTGCAGGCCGAGAATCCGCGCTTGGTCTATGCTTCGAGCACTGGTTACGGGCGCTCGGGACCTTATCGTGATTATCCGGCCATGGACATTACCGTGCAGGCGATGTCCGGCATCATGAGCATCACCGGCTTCCCAGACAGTCCTCCGGTGAAATCCGGTCCTGCGCTCTGCGACTTCTTCGCCGGCATCCATCTCTATGCGGGCATCGCCACGGCGCTCTACGAGCGGGAGAGGACGGGGAAGGGACGCCTCGTCGAGGTTTCCATGCAGGAAGCCGTCTATGCGTCGCTGAGCTCCAATCTTGCGCTCTACCACGGCAGCGGCGGCAAGGTGCCGGTGCGTACCGGCAACCGGCACGGAGGGCTGGCGGAGGCCCCTTACAATGTCTATCCGGCCAGTGACGGACACGTCGCCATCATCTGCAACAACAATCGTCACTTTCATGCGCTGCTGAATGCGATGGGTCGTGAGGATCTGAAAGACGATTCCCGTTTCCGGGATCTCAAGACGCGGGTGGCGCATATCGACGAGATCGATGCACTCGTCGGCGAGTGGACACGGCAATACACAAAAGCCGAACTTGTCGAGCGGCTCCTCGCTCATCGGGTTCCTCACGCGCCGGTGCGAGACCTGGGCGAGGTCGTCAATGACCCGCACATGCATGCTCGCCGCAGCCTGCAACGGATTGATCATCCGCAATATGGCCGCATCGTCGTGCAGAACAGCCCGATCCGTTACGAGGGTTTGCCACCCATGCCTCTGGAGCCGAGCAGTCCGCTCGGTGCCCAGAACAGGGAGGTTTTCTGCGAGAGGCTGGGCCTGTCGGAACAGGAATTCGAAGACCTTCGCCGTGAGGGCGTGGTCTGATCCCGAAGCCTGAATAATGACTTCAATACAAGGGGCAGTGACGGCGGTCACTGCCCCTTCGTCGTTTTGCCTATGACTCCAGAGGAGCGTCTGCGATCACGAGGGGAGGCTGCCCGGCCTCGGCGGCTTCCTTCTGGAGCGCTGCGATATCGATGGCATTGTAGGGAATGCCGGTGCGCTTGCGCGTGGCCTCGAGCCGCGACTCCATTTCGCCGGGCATCAGGATTTCCTCGAAACCTTCAGCCTTGGGGCAATCGTGCACGCGCTGCACAAGCGTATCCATCCGCTGGACGAACTCGTCGCGCGTGACGAACAGGTCCGGCTTGATCGCGAGGAAGAAGTGACCGACATCCTGAGGGCGGTCGAACACCTCGAACTGATTGGCGACGTCTCCTGCATAGGCGGCTCCTGACAGGACGCCGCCGAGAATATCCATCAGCATGGACAGGGCCGAGCCCTTCGGGCCGCCGATCGGCAGCACGACACCGCCATTGAGGGCCGCGTTGGGATCGGTCGTCGCGCGGCCATCGGCATCGAGGGCGTAGCCGAGGGGAATCTCCTGACCGAGTTTCGCTGCGCGCCGGATCTTGCCGCGAGCTGCCACGGCTGGCGACATGTCGAGAACATACGGAACCTCGGACCCGCTCGGGACGCCGGCGGCAAGAGGGCTTGTGCCGAGCAGGGCCTGGCGGCCGCCCCAGGGCGGCATTGCCGGCGAGGCGTTGGTGAAGACGAGCGAAATGAAGCCGGCCTCGACCGCTTGGAGCACGTAACATGCTGCCATTCCGAAATGAGTGCTGCGCCGGGCGGAGACGAGGCCGATGCCGAACTCCCGCGCCATGTCGATCGCTTCCGCCATGGCGCGCGAGGCGACCACGAAGCCGAAGGCATTCTGGCCGTCGAGAAGGCCCGCAACGGGCGTCACCTTCTGCAGGGAAAGCGAGGGCTTTGCATTGATCAGCCCGCTGCGCACGCGCTTGAGGTAATGGGGAAGATATTGAAGACCGTGTGTGTCGACGCCGCGCAGATCGGCCCTGACGAGGCAGTCTGCGACCGTTCGTGCATCCTCCTCAGGCATGCCATTGGCGACCAGAATGCGCGTAGCGAACGCTCTCGCATCATCGGCCTTCGCGTAGAGCCGGCTGGGTTGCGGATGGGATTGTGCAGATGCTGCGGCTGTCATGGCACGTTTCTCTCTCGTCGACATCGATGCGGAGGACGGGTCTAGAACCCGTAAAGGCGGGCAGGATTCTCGACGAGAACACGTCTCGTCAGATCGGCACTGCCCATCCAGGAATTGAGCCTGTTCAGGGCCAGTCCATCATCGTCGGGATGGAACGGCTCGATGCGTTTCGAATCCCGTGCGATGCCCGGCCTCGCGCCAGGATGGGGCCAGTCGCTTCCCCACAGGAGGCGTTCGGGATTGGCGCGTGCCAGGGCCTTCGCGATCTCGCCTGCATCCGCGTGATCCGGCAGATCGGAGATGCGGCGCGGTGCCGAGAGTTTCACATAGGCTTTCCCTGAGTCCATCAGGGACAGCAGGGCCGCGAAATTCGGCTGGTTCGGCCCCTTCGCGGCATTTGCCCGTGCGAAGTGATCGAAGACGACCGGCACGGGAAGATCACGGATGACGTCGTGCAAGGCAGCGATGACGCCGAGGTCGACATAGACCTGGACATGCCAGTCGAAAGGGGCCGCCTGCGCAGCGGTCTTTTCGAGATGCCTGCGGGCCACAAGAGGGTCCGCAACGCCCGCTGTCTCCAGGTTGACCCGAAGACCGCGGATGCCAGCCTCGTGCAGGTCGCGCAGTGTTTTCTCTGAAGCCTCTACTTCGACCACTGCGACACCTCGGGCCCTGTCACCCAGATGATGCAGAGCATCGAGCATGCAGGAATTGTCTGTCGAATAGGTGCTTGGCTGCACGATCACGACGCGATCCAGCCCCAACATCTGTTGGTGGGCGTGGAGGTCCGCAAGAAGGGCGGGACCTGGCGTGTAGTGCCGGTCAGGGGCCAGCGGGAAACGGTCGTAGGGGCCGAAGACGTGGACATGGCAGTCGCAGGCGCCTGCCGGAACATCGAAATCGGGCCGGGTATGCTCGACTCCGAGCACGGAGCCGGTTGCGGCGATCGATCCGTTCACGGCTGGAGTTCCGCGACCTGGCGTGCGCGCTGCGTCGCCGCGCCGAGCAGGAAAGCCAGATCCGTGCCCGTCGAGACATACCTGGCTCCCATCCGCACGAAATCAGCGACCAGATCCTGACGCGAGGAGAGACCGCCGACACCCGCATGCTTGCCGTGCTTGAGGCAGGCGGCGATGGTCCGCTCGTAGGCCTCGCGCACCTTCGGATGATCGAACTGGCCGGCCACATCCATATCGGCCATCAGGTCGTTGGTGCCGATCAGAGCGAGATCCACGCCCTCGACCGCCATGATCTCCTCCGCATTCCGCACCGCCTCCGCGGATTCGAACTGCACGATGACCATGGTGGCCTCGTTCATGGCCGTGAAGGCCTGGGCCGCCGGGAAGGTGCGAAATTGGAGATGCGGCAGCCCTCCCGAAACGCCGCGCTGTCCCAGAGGCGGAAACTTTGCGGCATTGACGATGGCGCGGGCCTCCTCGGCGGTCGTGACGTCCGGCGCGATCACGCCCATTGCGCCGCCGTCCAGGGCGCGGGCAATGTATTCCGGCCTGTTGGTGGGAACCCGGACGAAGGGAGCGATCCCAGCCTCGAGAGCCATCATGCAGATCTGGCCGGTGGTGTCGAAGCTGAAGCTCGAATGTTCGAGATCGACATAGATCGAGTCGAAGCCTGCGGTCTTCGCGATGCGGACGATCTCAACGCCGCGCACGAGACGCGCCGTCATCGACGAGACCACCTCGCCCCGGGCCAGTTTGCTCCTGACATTGTTGCGTAGGATGTTTGCGAGATCTGCCGACATGCCACTCTCCCCGAGGCAGGTTTCATCATCGCAAGAAGTGAACCGCTGGCCCAAAACGGGTCCAATCATATCCTCGGGTGAGACTATAAACGGATGTTATGTGGGTTGCGCTGCCGGTTTCACGTTGTCTAATCTGAAAGCAGCACCGCCTTCGCCCCATTTCCCGCATCACAGGAAATTATGTTCGCCACTAAATTTCTTATTGGACTGTGATGGAGGCCGGGAGAAAACTTCCCGGCTGATCAAGGCGAAAACAGCCGCGCGCCGGGGTGTGCATTCGCAGCGAAGGTCACTGCAGAGATCCGTCAAGGGAAAGACAAGAGGGAGAGAGATGATACGCCGTCGTGAGTTGATCCTTGGAGCCCTGACCCTTCCGGCGCTCTCCAAAGCCTCCCTCGCTCAGGAAGTATCGAAGATTACCATCGTCATGCAACACGGGCTGCCGTATCTGCCGTTGATGGTGATGGACAGCATGAAACTCGTCGAGAAGAACGCTGCGAAAGCGGGCCTCGCCAGCATCGATGTCGATTATCGGATCCTGGGTGGGACCTCATCGCTGATCGATGCGCTCATCAGCGGTCAGATGCAATTCGGCGTCACCGGTGTCCCGGGCTTGGCCACGCTATGGGACAAGACCGTCGGCACCGCCCACGAGGTCCGGGCCCTGTGCGCAGCGCAGTCGATGCCTTACATTCTGGTCACGAACAACCCTGCCGTGAAATCGATCAGGGATTTCACGTCCAAGGACAAGATCGCCGTCCCGAGCGTCAAGGTCTCGGCGCAGGCCGTGTGCCTGCAGATGGCAGCCACGAAGGAATGGGGCCAGGACCAATACGCTAAGCTCGATCCGCTGACGATCACCCGTTCGCATCCGGATGCCGCAACGGCTGTCATGTCGAAAGGAAGCGAGATCACCAGCCATTATGCGGCAGCGCCCTTCTACTATTATGAGCTCGACACTCCGGGAATCCACAAAGTGCTCAGTTCCTACGACACGCTGGGCGGAGCGACGACGAACGGCGTCGTGCTGACATCGAAAAAGTTCTGCGAGGCCAATCCCAAGATCACAGCCGCCGTGTACGCGGCCTTCACGGAGGCAGACGCCTTCATCAACGCAAACCATGACGCAGCCGCGGAGCTTTACATCAAGACGACAGGGGAGAAGCGCGCGACGAAGGACGAGATCGTCAGGATGATCGCCGACAAGGACAACGTCTGGACGACGGTGCCGCAGAACTGCATGAAATTCGTCGATTTCATGCGCTCCGTCGGGACGGTCAAGAAGACGCCGTCGTCCTGGAAGGACCTGTTCATGCCCAACGCCCATGAGCTGGCGGGAACCTAGGGCAGGCAGAAAACCGCACAGCTTCCATCATGGGCGAGCAGAGTGCGTTAAGAATCCCGAGCAAGTGCTATAATGCCTTCGCCTTGGGCGTTCGTGAGCAGGGCGGTCCCCCAATGGCTTGTGCCGCCTGCACGCGGTCTAGGGCATGGGAGAGACGCCATGCTGTCAACAAACGATCAACGTGCCAGTTCGGCTTCGATGCCGACCATCACGCCGCCTGTTTTTCCGAGCACCTCGACCGAGTTCATCACCGTCATGGCGCATTACCATCGCGCGGAGATTGCCCGAATGGCGGGCTGGCGGGACCGAATTGACCGCACAACCAATTGGGCCATCACGGTGGTGGCTGCCATGCTGTCGCTCTCGCTTTCAACGCCGACCGCGCACCATGGTGTCCTGCTGTTTGCTATGGTCCTGGTTCTGCTGCTGTTGGTGATCGAAGCGCGGCGTTACCGCTTCTTCGATGTCTATCGCAATCGCGTGCGCCGGATCGAGCGAAACTACTTCGCCCAGATCTTTTCGCCCGAGGAGGGGACAACGGACGACTGGATTCACAAGCTGGGCGCTGACCTCAGAAAGCCCCTTTTCCTGATCGGTCTGGGCCAAGCGATCTCACGGCGTCTGCGCCGCAACTATTGCTGGATGTTCCTGATTCTGCTGCTGGCTTGGCTGGTGAAGACCACTTTCATTCGAATGCAGGAGAGCGCGGCGGAGGCTCACCTCGTCACATCCGTCGGGGAATGGGTGCGAAATGCAGCCGTCGGGCCGGTGCCAGGCTGGGTGGTGATTGCGATCATTGCCATCTTTTATGGCTGGGTCCTCTATGCCTCGCTGCGCCAACCCAAGGGAGAGGGCGAGCTTGCCTTCGGCAATGTGCATGTCTGAAGCGGCCATCAAGAGCCTCCATGTCGCTGCCACCGCGCCATTCGGCCCGATCCGACGGCGTCGGATTGGGCTATGATCCTGCCTGCAATTAAGCGCGTGCTCGCTCTTGCAGATTGCCTTTCAATCCCCATATCAGGCTGACCCAGCGGACATTGTTGTGGACTTCGAGAGCGGCGGGCGTCACCGCCTGTCTCGATGAAACCGTGCCAGGACGGATGGACTCCGGCCCGGTCTTTTCCTGCGCTTGCCTGACGATGCAGGCGCCCGTCTGGACCCCGATCAGCCCAGGCCCGTAGCTGGCGCGGCAGGAGATGCGAAGGCATCCCGCCCGTTCGCCCCGGAGCCTGGGCTTTTTGGTGAGGTGGTGGCTCTGAGACCGCGACAGGCAACTCTTCCCGACCGGTAAATGTTGACGGTTCGAACCGGATGGGAGGGGATGATGGCAGAGGCCGTCGCGGATTTCATTTGGCAGCGCCTGCAGGCATGGGGTGTGCGCCGGGTCTATGGCTACCCGGGAGACGGGATCGGCGGCCTGATCAGTGCCCTTGCGAGGCTGGACGGTGCGATCGACTTCGTTCAGGCCCGGCACGAGGAGATGGCGGGCCTCATGGCTTGCGCCCACGCCAAGTTCACGGGCGAAGTCGGCATCTGCATCGGAACCTCGGGCCCAGGGGCGATTCACCTTCTGAACGGTCTCTATGACGCCAAGCTGGACCATCAGCCGGTGCTGGCCCTTGTGGGTCAGCAGGCGAGATCGGCGATCGGGTCTCACTACCAGCAGGATCTCGATCTCCAATCCCTCTTCAAGGATGTCGCTGGCGCCTATGTGGAGACGGCTTCGACCCCCGCCCAGGTGCGGCATCTGATCGACCGTGCCTATCGCATTGCAAAGAGCGAGCGTCGGGTCACCTGCGTCATCCTTCCCAATGATCTTCAGCTGGTTTCCATGGAGCAGCCTGCGCACGAGCACGGCATGACCCATTCAGGCATCGGCGTCGAACTGTCCCCCGTCATCCCCGATGCGGCGGCCCTGGCCCGGGCCGCGGAGGTGCTCAATGCAGGCGAACGGGTCGCCATTCTAGTCGGAGCGGGCGCTCTCGGGGCGACCGACGAAGTCGTGGCCGTTGCGGAGCGGCTTGGGGCAGGGGTTGCCAAGGCGCTTCTCGGCAAGGCTGCCGTGCCGGATGATCTTCCCTTCTGCACGGGATCGATCGGTCTTCTGGGAACGAAGGCCAGCTGGGATCTCATGCAGGATTGCGACACTCTCCTCATGGTGGGATCGAGCTTTCCTTACGTGGAGTTCCTGCCGAAGGAAGGGAAGGCCCGAGGGGTCCAGATCGACAGGGATGCAGGCATGCTGGGGTTGCGGTACCCGATGGAGGTCAACCTTCTGGGGGACACCGCTGCAACAATGGCTGCGCTCCTGCCGCTGCTCGACGAAAAGCAGGATCGATCCTGGCGGGAGATGATCGAAGCCAGTGTCTCGGCTTCGCAGGAAGAGATCCGCGGAATGGCTATGGCTCCCGCGGAACCAATCAATCCGCAGCGGGTCGCATTGGAACTTTCGCAACGCCTGCCGGACGGCTGCATCGTGACGGCGGACAGCGGCACCACAACGGTCTGGTATGCGCGCAATCTCCATTTCCGACGCGGGATGATGGGTTCGGTCTCGGGAACCCTCGCGACGATGGGATGCGCCGTGCCCTATGCCATCGCGGCGAAGTTCACTCATCCTGATCGTCCGGTGATTGCCCTTGCGGGCGACGGCGCAATGCAGATGAACGGTTTGACGGAACTCATCACGATTTCGAAATATTGGGAGCGGTGGATCGATCCTCGGCTCGTTGTCATGGTGCTGAACAATCGCGACCTCGCCTATGTGACATGGGAAGAGCGCGTCCAGACCGGCGATCCGAAATGGGAGGCGTCGCAGGCGCTTCCTGACGTGCCATATGCTGAATTCGCGCGATCGATCGGGCTCGGTGGGATCAGGGTCGAAGATCCCGAGCAGGTTGGCGCTGCGTGGGAGACGGCTCTTGCGGCCGACAGGCCGTTCGTGCTCGACATGGTGACGGATCCGAACGTGCCGCCGCTGCCGCCTCATATCACCTTGAAGCAGGCTCGCCACTTCATGGGAGCGCTCGCCAAAGGTGACCCTGAAAGCGGAAGTATGATCGTCGATACGGCGCGCAGCCTCGTCGGATCGATCCTGCCGCCGAAGGAGTGAAGGGGCGAGACTTAGTGTGCCTAACAAAACAGCGAGGAGTGTGCTTCCCCCTGTGGAGGAGGGATCGACGGTAGGGATCGCAAAGCCGAAGCGCTGTGCGTGATCTGAGCCGCACAGCAGAACAACGGCTGGCCGGGCTTGTCCCGGTCAGCCCGATGATGAAAGGCTCGGCGCTTCACGTTGTCGGGGTCACCGGCACAAGGCCGGTGATGACGGAGTGAAGCAGTTCAATGTCTCACCCAGCCGAACCACTCCATCCGTGCCCCTCCCTACAAGGCGGAAAGGCAGCAGGTTCTGTTAGGCACTCTTTAATTCCTTGAGGCGGATGCGTATCGACGGAACCTGCCGAACGATCGCCTCTTTAACCAGGGAGGCATCCTCACGAAACAAAGGGGCGGGTGTTCGAAGAGGTTCGCGACAGGCAACGGATCGATCCATCGGCACCTGCTACAGGGCACAGGTCCAGCTGGAACAACCCGGTCGTCGTGGTCACCGGAGCATCTGCGGGAGTCAGTCGCGCGGTGGCCATCGCATTCAAGCGAGACGGCTGGCGGGTCGCTCTGATCGGCCGTGGGCGCTTCGGCTCGCGCCCACGCCAGCATGTGTTTTCGGTCCCCAGCACGGCGGCGCGTGGCATCCTCGCGGCGGTTGCCTTCGGCTACGTCGCCGGTGCCGTGATGCTCGCATGGCGCTTGGCGCGAAAAGCACCGCGCCGAACAATCGGCGTCTGCCCGAGCGGGAATGCGCGGCTCGGATGTTGCGGCCACTTTTCTGGAATAAGGATGATCGGACCATGCGGGATGCCTCTGGGCCGATCCACCTTAGCGCCTATGGTTATTGGTGGTCCCGCGCACATGGCGAGCGGCGATAGAGCATTTTTCGGGGAAGTAGATCCGGTTCGCCTCTCCCGTGGGTCAGATCACGCAGTGGGTTGTGGAGTTGTCGGCGCGATCGGGATCTCCGGGGGATTGGTCGGAGGCACGCCAACGGGCTCTCCGGGAGGTGGAAGATCTCCAGGTGTCGTCGGTGGCACTCCGACGGGCTCGGGCTGCGGGGTCTCAGGCGGCGTGGGTGGGCTGACGGGAGCGGGATTGGGGTCGGCTGGCGTCGGCTCCGGATAGGGCTGGTTCGGCAGAGGAATTGGCATACGAATGGCACTCCACTAAAGCATCGGACCCAAAAGTGGATTCCACTTTTCTCTGACGCGGCCCTTCGGGTCCGCACGATGCGCTGGCTCTCCTGGAGGGGCAATCCCCAGCACGGTATCGAGTTCCCGCCATCGCACCCTGCTTCCAGGCTAGAGCATTGTCCGGCGAAGTGGATCCCCAGGCGCGCAAAGTCAGATTTCCCAATCGAGGATCCTGCATGAAGAATAAAGTGATGAGTCCCTCGTCGGGCCTCAGGTTGACTGCGCTCCAATCATTTCCCCGCCTCGGTCCAGGCTGGTCGACAGCAGCACCCGTCCTGTTGCTCGATCAGGCGCCGGTAAAGCATCAGGACGGAGGTCGGATCATTGCGAAGCCCCTCCACATGGCAGGAGGGGTAGCTCGGATCGAGCGGAAGTCAGGGCGTACCGCGCGTGAAACCACTTTGAGCTGAGCCGTCCCGCCCGGTCGGCTCAGGCGATTCCGAGTTGTTCGCGTGTCGGCATGCCGGCCTGAGCGCCATGGGCAAGGCAAGCCAGCGATGCCCCGTGGCAGGCTCGTTGGAGAGCTGTCGTCAATGGCAGAGCCTCATCGAGCCCGCTGGCCAGGATGCCAACGAAGGTGTCGCCGGCTCCAGTCGTGTCGACTGGCTGTATCGGCTTCGCCTCGACAGTCTCGCTGTACCCATCGGGGCGAAATGCAAAGGCCCCGCGCGCGCCTGCCGTGACGACACAAATGCAGCCGCTTTTCGATAGATAGGCTCCTGCAGCTTCAAAATCGTCGGTCTCGCAGCCGAGAAGCGCAGCCGCCGCAATGGCCTCGTGCTCATTGACGACGAAAATGTCGGTTTCGTTGATGAGATCTGAGAGATCTCCGGCAGGAAATGTCGGGGGAGCCGGTGCGAAGTTCCAGATGACGCGCCCGCCCGCCGCCCGCACATGCCGGGCGAAATTGAGGGATGCAGGGAAGGGAACTTCCATTTGGAAGACAGCCACCGTGGAGGCGTCCACCTCGTAATTGCGGATCGGCGCTTCCGTCAACGTGGCATTCGCCCCGCTAGCAACGGTAATCGCATTCTCGCCGCGCTCATCGACGGTGATGAAGGCGCAACCGGTCGGTTCAGCGCTGTTGGCAACGAGATCCGCCACGACACCATTGCGAATGAGGTTGTCGCGCGCAGATCGGCCGAAGGCGTCGTCGCCGACGCAGGCTGCGATCGCCACCCGATGCGGCAAAGATGCTCGCGCGGCAGCGATCGCCTGGTTCGCGCCCTTTCCACCAAACAAGGTCTCATAGCCCGGCGACAGGACAGTTTCGCCTGGGCGCGGGATTGAGGCCACGCGAGCGACAAGATCAATGTTGATCGAACCAAAAACGAGGATCATGTCACGCGCGCTCCCTTTTCTAGGTCGGCTTCAACCTTTGGCATCCATTGCGTGGAGTTTTTCCACGCGACGGCGGCAGTCCTCATCGGTGGAGAATTCCGCCGACAGGTAGGACGAAACAAGATCCTGGGCGAGCCAGGAACCGACGATCTTGGCGCCGATGCACATCACGTTCACGTCGTCATGCTCGACCGACTGATGCGCTGAGTGGATATCATGGCAGACGGCAGCACGAATGCCCTTGACCTTGTTGGCAGCGATCGACGCGCCGACACCCGTGCCGCAGACCATGATGCCGCGCTCGGCCTCTCCGGACTTGACTTTCTGGGTCAGTGCGCGGGCGATGTCCGGAAAATCGACAGGTTTGTCATCGAAGGACCCTACGTCGACGACCTCATGTCCGAGTGAGCGTACGTGCTCGACCACCGCATTCTTGAGGGGCCATCCGGCGTGATCCGATCCGATTACGACGCGCATTGAAAAACCTTTCTTTCGTGATTGCAGATCGAGTGGTGCCGGGAGCACCACTCGAATTCTTTCAGGCTCAGCTCCGCATTTCCTGAGGGAGCTCGCTGCCATGGAACTTTTTGTAGATCTCGTTCAGCTTGCCGTTCTTCAAGTTGATCGAAATCCATTCATTGAGCTTCTCGACCAGGCGCGGCTCACCCTTGCGCACGCCGATGGCAAGATCGAAGGCGCGAATGAGAACCTTCGGCTCGAATGGACGGGCGGGATTCTTCACCCCGATCTGATTCACGATCGTCGCCGACGTTGCAACGCAATCCGCTTGGCCGGACACCGCAGCCGTCACCATCGTGGCATCGTCATCAAAGCGGGCGAGAGTGAGATTCCGATCCTTCATGTTCGACAACTCGGTATCCTGCGTCGTGCCCCGGGAAACGGCAATTGTCTTGCCCTTCAGGTCTTCCCAGCTCTTCGCCTCCACGGTCTTCAGGCATCCGACGACGGACTGCAGGGCTGCATAGGCCTTGGTGAAGTCGATCACCTTGGCGCGCTCTGGGGTAACCGAGAGAGTCGAAACGATGATGTCGGCCTTGTTGGTCTGAATATTGGGAATGCGGGTCGCGCCCGTAGTCTGCACGAATTCGAGCTCGAGACCCAGGTCTTTCGCGAGAAGCTGAGCGGTCTCCACGTCCGATCCCGTCGGCTTGAGGTTTGCGTCCATCATGCCGGACGGCGGAATCGCCATGTCGGTCGCAATGCGGATCTTCTTCGCCTTCATAATGTCGTCGAGGAGGTCTGCATGGGCTGCGGTGGTGCCGAGTGCTACCATGCAGGTCATTGCGAATGCGGCAGCGGAAAGCGGGCGCTTCATCATCGTCGTTGTCTCCCTAGGTCTTCGTTGTGGTTTAGAGCCCTGTGCCAACGAACTGGGCCAGTTCCGGAGTTGCAGGCGAGGTCAGGATCTTGGCAGGTCCGGTCTCATGGACCTTGCCGCGATGCATGAACACCACCCGGTTGGCGATTCCTCTGGCAAATCCCATCTCGTGCGTGACCATCACCATGGTCATGCCATCCGCAGCGAGCGCCTCGATGACCTTCAGGACCTCGCCGGTCAGTTCCGGATCGAGGGCGGAGGTCACCTCATCGAACAGCATCACCTTGGGCTGCATGGCGAGCGAGCGGGCAATCGCCGCACGCTGCTGCTGGCCGCCGGAGAGCTGTTCGGGATACTGGTGGAGTTTGTCTTCCAGTCCGACCTGGGCAAGAACCCGCCGGGCCTGTTCCTTCGCTTGAGATTTTGAGACGCCCTTCACGGAGCAGGGGGCGAGCGTGATGTTCTCCTCGATCGTCAGATGAGGAAACAGGTTGTAGCTCTGGAAGACGATGCCGACATCCTGACGCAGAGATCTCAAATCGAGCTTAGGGTCGCTGACGCGATGCTCGCACACGACAATCTCGCCGCTGTCGATCGTCTCGAAGCGATCGATGCAGCGAAGAGCGGTGCTCTTGCCCGAACCGCTGCGGCCGATGAGGACGAGAACCTCGCCGCGATCGACCTCGAAACTGACGCCGTCGAGCACCTTGAGCGTGCCGAAGCTCTTGTGCACGTTCTTGAGGGAAACGACCGGCGATTGGGTTGCTGCGTTCAAAATCTTGTGCATGTCAGGCAGTCCCGAGTGAGAGGCGGGCAGGGCCGCTGCGCATCTCCAGGCGGCGGCTGATGCGTGAGATCGGATAGCAGAGGGCGAAATAGATCACGGCGATGATGGTGTAGATCAGGAAGGGCTCGAACAGGGAATTGTTGATGATCTGGCCCGACCGCGCGAGTTCCACGAAGCCGACCACCGAGGCCAGTGAGGTGTTCTTGATGATCTGCACCATGAAGCCCACCGTCGGAGGCGTCGCGATCCGGATCGCCTGCGGTAGGATGACCTTCGTCATCCGCTGGGAGCGGCTGAGGGCGAGCCCTTCTGCTGCTTCCCATTGCGGCTTCGGAACGGACTCGATGCTGCCGCGCCAGATCTCGCCGAGATACGCGCCGACGTAGATCGTGAGCGAAGCGCCCGCGGCGGTCAGGGGGGAGACGGTCACGCCGAGCGTCGGCAGGCCGAAATAGGTCAGGAACATGATGACCAGAAGCGGCGTGCCCTGGATGAGCTGGACATAACCGGCGCTGAGAAGCCGGACGATCCGGTTCGGCGAGATGCGGCAGAGGGCGATGATGAAGCCGGCGATGCCGCCGCCGAGGAGGCCGATGAGCGACAGGCCGATCGTCCACAGCGCTCCATAGCCCAGAAACATGAGGTGATTGGCATTCAGGGAGCCGCCCATCTTTTCTTCCTCACAAAGGGGTGCCGAGGCGTCGACGACGCGGGAAGATGACGAGGCCGAGGAGCCAGAACCCGGCGCGCATGATCAGCGATAGGACGATGTAGACGAGCGCGACCAGGATATAGGTCTCGAAGGCGCGGTAGGTGTCGGATTGCACGTAGTTCGCAACCGCCGTCAGCTCCTCCGCCGAGATCTGGGATGTCACCGACGAGGCGAGCATCAGCAGCACGAACTGGCTGGTCAATGACGGATAGACCTTCTCGATTGCCGGCCACATGACCACGTGCCAGTAGATCTGAGCGCGGGACAGCGCCAGGCCTTCGGCGGCCTCGATCTGCCCACGGGGAATGGAGTCGAAGCCCGCGCGGATGATCTCGGTCGTGTATGCGCCGACATTGATCGTGAGAGCCGCGGCCGCGACAACGAACGCCGAGAATTTCAGCCCCAGGCTGGCAAGGCCGAAATAGACGAGGAAGATCTGGACCAGCAGCGGCGTGTTGCGGATCGCCTCGACATAGATGCCGCAGATCCGCGAAACGATCGGACGATGGCTGCGTCGTCCGATGGCGCCGAGAACCCCGATGGCCGTGCCCAGCACGGTCGCGATGAAGGCGAGTTGAAGGGTGAGCAGCGCCCCATCGAAGAAGGTCGGCCATCGCTCGAGGATGGTGGCGAAGTCCAGATTGAGGTTCATCCCGATCCGTTCCTCGTCACGCAGTCGTTTGATTGGTCATCCGGTCGTAGACCCGGAAAAGAGCCTGATTGCCGTTCGTGCCCTCGCCGTGGGCGCGCGCCTCGACATACTGGCTCGTCACGAGCGCTGTTCCCGGCAGTGGGACAGAGAGCGAGAGTGCCTGCTCCTGCACGAGCCGCAGGTCCTTGAGCATCAGGTCGATGCGGAAACCGGCGGAGGCATCGCCGGCGATCATTGCCGGACCCAGCTTGTCGAGCATCCAGGAGGCGGCCGAACCGCCCAGGAGCACATTGCGGAGCTGGTCGAGGTCCACGCCGGAGGCGCGGCCAAGCGCGAGCGCTTCGCAGATGGCCTGGAGATTGATGGCGCAAACGAGCTGGTTGCAGAGCTTGACTGTCTGTCCGGCTCCGGCCTCGCCCACATGGGTGATCGTCGTGCCCATGGCGCGGAAATACGGTTCGGCGCGCAAGAAGGCGTCCCTGTCGCCTCCGACCATGATCGAGAGAGAGGCATTCTTGGCACCGACAGGGCCGCCGGACACGGGCGCGTCGAGGAACGCCACGCCTGCAGCCCTGAGATCGGCATGCATGCGCCGGACGGCGACAGGCGAAATCGTGCTCATGTCGACGAAGAGACGGCCCCGTGGCGGCGACGTCAGGAGGCC
Source organism: Microvirga medicaginis (assembly GCF_052658925.1). NCBI lineage: Bacteria > Pseudomonadati > Pseudomonadota > Alphaproteobacteria > Hyphomicrobiales > Methylobacteriaceae > Microvirga > Microvirga medicaginis. The sequence continues at coordinate 168,088 of NZ_JBQWEL010000011.1, forward strand.
GCCTTCGCCATAGACGATCTCCTCGACCTGCGGCGTGTCGGGGAGCATGGAAATGACGATGTCCGCGTCCCGCGCAGCGTCCGCCAGGCTTACGGCTGCCGTGGCGCCATAGGGAAGGAGCTCATCCGCGGCATCCTTGCGGACGTCGTAGGCACGGACGGCATATCCCGCCTTGAGCAGATTGAGGGCCATTTCACGCCCCATCGTGCCGAGGCCCGCAAAGCCGACTGTTTCCTTATGGCCGTTTCGCTCCATCATGGCGTCTCGCTCTTGTGGTGTTGTGACGGGGCGCTCCGGGATCCGGATTCGCCGATTGCTGCACGGCGGCGGAAATCGTCGCCGATCGCGAAATGCTCGCGCATGACCTTTTCCGCATGTTCGGGATCGCGCCCCACGATGGCGTCGAAGATGCGGCGATGATCCTCGATCAGGTAGGTCTTCATCGTATCGAAAGCCTGAAGGAGCTCGCGTCGTCCGCGATGGGAGCGCATCAGGATCCCGGACATGGAATCGTGCAGGACGATGAGCGTCTCGGATTTTCCTGCCATCACCACGGCGCGATGAAATTCGAAGTCGGCCACGCCGCCGGTGTCGGCATCGTCGATCGTTTCGACGATGCGCGCGAGCGCTTGCTGCAACCTCTCGAAATCGGACACGGTCGCGCGCTCGGCGGCAAGCCTGACAGCTTGGCACTCGATCGCGATGCGCGCCTGCATCACGTCGTCGATGACCTCGGATTGCTGCGCGAAGGCAAAGGTGAAGAAGTCGTTGAGGACGGACAGATCCGGACGGCGAACGATCGTCCCGACACGGTCGCGAATTTCCACGACGCCGAGGACCGTCAGCGCGCGCAGTGCCTCACGCAGGATGGGTCGGCTGACACCGAGCTGCGCGGCGAGATCGCGTTCAGGGATAAGCCGGTCACCCGGGCGCAATGAGCCCGCGAGCAGACGCTCGCGCAAGAAGGCGAAAACCTTCTCAAACCCCTTGCCGCCACTCTCCCTAAGCCGCGTGATTTCAAGATCAGCGGTCATTTATCTTACCTTGGTCAGACCAGAATACATACCACGGTCGGCCAGTCAACTGTGGGCGTGGTTTGATAATCCTCAGGAGTGTCGAGAGTGTTTCCAGGCGTCCCGACCGGGCGTCATCTGGTCCCAAAAGCGGCAACAGGAGGGGGCTCTCCGCCGCTTATCAAGTTGTGCAAGACTTCTGAGAAGGACTGCTTGGTCTGCTCGTCCAGAGCGAGCAGGCCTTCGCGAAGGGTAGGGGAGCTTCAGGGCCGGCATAGAGCTGGTTCCATGAGTATGGAATCAGCTCTCTTTGTTGCTGGGCCGCATCTTTTGACGGTGAACCGGATCCACTTCACCGAAAAATGCTCTCGTTCGGATATTGCCGTGCGCTCGAATGCAAGGGCCGATCGGAACGAGGATCGCAATGCCGCTGTTCAAATCCGAGAAAATCCCGACATCAGATGGAAACCCAGCGAAGCATCACATCTTTCAGGAGCAAGCGAAAGGCAGGCTTGCTGCGACTGCCTTTATCGCTATCCCATTCCTAATGGGCGACATCCGCCTCGATGGCCTCATGTCGGATCTCCTCCGTCAGCTGGGCCTTCAGGCTCGAGAACTCCGGCGTCGTCTTCATGGTATAGTGCCGGGGATGGGGAAGCTCGACCGAGAGATCGGCCTTGATCCTGCCGGGACGCGCGGACATGACGACGACGCGGGACGCGAGAAAGATCGCTTCCTCGATGTCGTGGGTGACGAAGAGGACGGTCTTGCGTTCCCGCTCCCAGATGCCGAGCAGCAATTCCTGCATGAGACCGCGCGTTTGGTTGTCTAGCGCCCCGAAGGGTTCGTCGAGGAGCAGGATGGCGGGATCGTTGGCGAGCGCGCGGGCAATCGCAGTGCGTTGCTGCATGCCGCCGGAGAGTTGCTTCGGATAATGGTTCTCGAAGCCGCGCAGACCTACCTTCTCGGTGTAGGAGGCCACGATATCCTGGCGCTGCGATTTCGGGATGCCCTTCTCGCGCAGGCCGTAAGCAATGTTCTCGGCAATCGTCAGCCACGGAAACAGGGTGTAGGACTGGAACACCATGCCCCGGTCGGCGCCCGGGCCTTTGATCTCCCGCCCATTGAGCAGCACACGTCCGCTGCTGGGCCGGTCGAGACCGGCCACGATGCGCAGCAACGTGGATTTGCCGCAGCCGGACGGGCCCAGAATCGTGATGAAGTCGTTCTCCGCTACCTGGAGGTTCGTGGGCTCCAGTGCGCGAACCGGAGCGCCGCCACGCACTCCCGGAAACACGCGCGAGACATTGTCGATCTGGAGGATCGCGTTGCTCATGCGAGCCTCCACGGGAAGAGCGAGCGGTTGAGGGCCTTGAACATGAAATCGGAGATGAGGCCGATGATGCCGATGATGATGATGCCGAAGATCATCTGACCTGTCGCCAGAAGCGCCTGGCTGTCGATGATCATGTGTCCGATGCCGGAGGAGGAGCCGATGAGTTCCGCCACGATCACATAGGTCCAGGCCCAGCCCAGCACGAGCCGCAGGATTTCCGCAATCTCGGGTGCGTTCGCCGGAATGAGAACGCGCTTCACCACGCTCTGGTCGCTGGATCCCAGCGTATAGGCGGCCTCGACGAGGTCCCGCCGCGTATTGCCGACGGCCACCGCGACCATCAGGATGATCTGGAAGACAGAGCCGATGAAGATCACGAGGAGCTTCTGCATCTCGCCGATGCCAGCCCAGAGAATGAGAAGCGGCACGAAAGCGGAGGCCGGCAGATAGCGCGCGAAGGATACGAAGGGCTCGAGGAACGCCTCGAAGGATTTGTAGGCGCCCATCAGAATGCCGAGGGGCACGGCAATCATCGCAGCGAGAATGAAACCGCCGACCACGCGCCAGATCGTGACGCCGATATCGCTCAGAAAGCCGAAACGCGTCAGCAGCAACCAGCCGTCCTCCATCATGGTGATCGGATCGGCGAGGAAGGTGCGCGAAACGAATCCTCCGAGGGTTGCGATGGACCAGGCGACAAGAAAGAGAATGAAGAAGGAGATGCCGAGCGTGATACGCGTGCTCTGGCGGACGGGTTCGAGAGGACGGGGCATGAATGATCTGCTTTGCCATCCGGAACAGCAGACCGGATGACCTCAATAGACAAGGGGGCTGGCCACGACCCTCATGAAAGGAATGAGGGCCGCGGCTGTTCGGTCGAAGGCGCTACTGGATGAAGCTCGTATCCGCCAGGGCGTCCATGTCCGGCTTTTGCTTGATGATCCCGGTTTCGAGAAGCAGGTCGGCAGCCTCGGCCGAGAAGGTTTTGAACTCACTGGTGAAGAACTTCTTGTTGGCCTCGCGATCCTGCCAGCGCAGGTACTGGGCCGATTTGCCGAAAGCCTCACCGGTCTGCTTCACGTCCGCGCCCATGATCTCGTAGGATTTCGCCTGATCCTTCGCGATCATGTCCAGCGCCTCGAAATAGCTGTCAGCCAGGGCCTTGGCGGCCTTCGGATTCTCAGCAAGGAATTTCGGCGTGCATCCGAAGGTATCCATCACCATGGGATAGTCGAGTGTCGTGGCGATGATCTTGCCGGCCTGGGGTGCAGCGCGAACAGAGGAAAGATAAGGCTCATAGGTCATGGCCGCATCGTTCTGCCCGGCAATAAAGGCCTGGGCGGCCGGTCCCGGCTCCATGTTGACGACGGTCACATCCTTCACCGAGAGCCCGTTCTTTTTCAGCATCCAGGCGAGAGCGAAGTAAGGCGACGTGCCGGGTGCGGAGGCAGCCACCGTCTTGCCCTTGATGTCCTTGATCGAGGCAATGTCGTTGCGCACCACCATGCCGTCCGCGCCGTAGCTCTTGTCGAGCTGGAAGATCTGCTTGGTCGGCACGCCGTTGGCGTTCCACACAATCCAGGTCTCGACCGTGGTGGCGGCGCATTGAATGTCGCCGGACTGAATTGCGAGATGACGGCTGGCCTGCGGAACTTTCTTGATCGTGACGTCGAGGCCGTTCTTCTTGAAGATGCCGGCTTCCTTCGCGAGTGTCAGCGGCGCGAAGCCCGTCCAGCCCGAGATGCCGATGGTTACCTTCGTCTCCTGCGCTGAAGCCGGCACGACCGCCAGCGCCAACATGGTCAAACCACCCAATACCGCCTTCATGGCAGCCTCCGTTGCTTTGAGTTCCCTGACTCGTTGTGCCGATCGCATCCTCTGGAAGGTCTCCGAGGCCGTTACGTCGGTCGTTCTTCTCCGAGCGCGTGAATGGCACCATGTCGGAGCGGTATTGTCAAATGTATAGACATTTTGGGCTGCCACTGTTTTGGGCAATGCGTCCTGAAAATTGCGCTCCTATGATGAAGCATCCGGCGCGATCTCGACGAGAATCGCCCGTCCGGTTCCAGGCAGCAGGATGAGATCATGCATCCCTTCCAGCATGAGGGTATCCAGGACTTGCAGCGAATGGACAGTTGAATCCAGCGTCACATCGAAGGAGCCATCGAGAGCAACGAGGAAGGCGACGCATGTCTCGTCGGCAAGCAGGGCCACGCCAGCTTCCACGAACCGCGTCCGATGCCTGAACTGACCGCGCCGGGTCATCACGTTGAGGTCGCGGATCGGACCCGAGAGGAGCCGTCCTGTGGTCATGTCATCGCCGGAGAAGGAGAGCTTGGGAGAGGCCTCGTCGAGCGGATAGGCGATGCCCTCCACATCGAGCTCGATGCCATTGCCCTCGATCACGACCAACGTGCGATCGATGCCCGGAAAGACGGAGAACGGTCCGTCGGAGGCGACATCCGCCATGCTGACGCGCCATCCGAAGGTCTCGAAGCTCGAACCCTCCGGAAAGGCGGCGACCTCCGCAGTGGTGCCGCCGCCATTTTTCCACGGAACGCGGACGAGATCATGCTGACGGATGACGCGCGCTTGCATCACCGCAGGCTCGGCAGGTTGAGGCCGAACTCGCGGGCGCAGTCGATCGCGATGTCATAGCCCGCATCCGCGTGGCGCATCACGCCGGTCGCCGGATCGTTCCAGAGCACGCGCTCGATGCGCTTGGCCGCCTCCGGCGTGCCGTCGCAGACGATCACCATGCCCGAATGCTGTGAGAAGCCCATGCCGACGCCGCCGCCATGATGCAGCGAGACCCATGTGGCGCCGGAGGCGCAGTTGAGGAGCGCGTTGAGGAGCGGCCAGTCGGAGACCGCGTCGGAGCCGTCCTTCATGGCTTCCGTCTCGCGGTTGGGGCTCGCGACGGAGCCGGAATCGAGATGGTCGCGACCGATCACGATAGGCGCCTTCAGCTCGCCCTTGGCGACCATCTCGTTGAACGCGAGACCAAGGCGGTGACGGTCGCCCAAGCCCACCCAGCAGATGCGGGCGGGCAGGCCCTGGAACTTGATGCGTTCCTTCGCCATGTCGAGCCAGTTGTGCAGGTGCTTGTTGTCCGGCAGCAACTCCTTCACCTTGGCGTCGGTCTTGAAGATATCCTCCGGATCGCCCGAGAGCGCGGCCCAGCGGAATGGCCCGATGCCACGGCAGAAGAGCGGACGGATATAAGCCGGCACGAAGCCCGGGAAGTCGAATGCATTCTCGACGCCTTCCTCTTTCGCCATCTGGCGGATGTTGTTGCCGTAATCGAGGGTCGGCACGCCCGCCTTGTAGAAGTCCAGCATGGCGCGCACATGCTCGGCCATGGATTGCTTGGCGGCGTGCTCGACGGACTTGGGATCGCTCTCGCGCCTGGCCTCCCACTCGCTCAGCGTCCAGCCCTTCGGCAGGTAGCCGTTGATGGGATCATGCGCGGAGGTCTGATCGGTCACTGCATCGGGGCGGATGCCGCGTCGGTAGATTTCCGGGAAGATCTCGGCGGCGTTGCCGAGGAGGCCCACGGAGACCGGCTTCTTGTCGCGGCAGGATTGCTCGATAAGGCTAAGCGCCTCGTCGAGGGTATCGGCGCGCTGATCGAGATAGCCGGTGCGCAGGCGCATCTCGATGCGGCTCGGCTGGCACTCGACCGCAAGGCAGGAGGCGCCGGCCATGGTGGCGGCGAGCGGCTGCGCGCCACCCATGCCACCAAGGCCTCCGGTGAGGATCCAGCGGCCGGAGAGATCACCGTTGTAGTGCTGGCGGCCCACCTCGACGAAGGTCTCGTAGGTGCCCTGCACGATGCCCTGCGTACCGATGTAAATCCAAGAGCCAGCGGTCATCTGGCCGTACATCATGAGCCCCTTCCGATCGAGCTCATGGAACTTGTCCCAGGTGGCCCAGTGCGGCACGAGATTGGAATTGGCAATCAGCACGCGCGGGGCATCTGGATGCGTGCGGAAGACGCCGACGGGCTTGCCCGATTGCACGAGCAATGTCTCGTCCGCTTCCAGGTTCTTCAGCGCAGCCACGATGCGATCGAAGCTCTCCCAGTCGCGCGCGGCGCGGCCGATGCCGCCATAGACGACGAGCTCGCTCGGTTTCTCGGCGACATTCGGATCGAGGTTGTTCATCAGCATGCGAAGCGGCGCCTCCGTCAGCCAGCTCTTGGCCGACAGCTCGGTGCCATGGGGAGCGCGGATCACGCGGGCGTTGTCGATGCGGGTCATGAGACGGATCCTCGGGTCAAGCTTTGGATTGGGCGAAGGTGAGACAGGTTTGGAGAATGCGGGTCAGTTCAGCGCGCATGGGGGCCGCATAATCCTCGTCGTAAGGTGTTGGCCACTCGCCCTCGGCGACAGGGCCGAGCGATTCCCGCATGTAGCCGCGGCAGGCGAGCTCCATCTGGATGGCATGAACGCCGGTCTCAGGTCGGCCGAGGTCGCGCGTGATGTATCCGCCCTTGAAGCGCCCGTTGACCACATGGCTGAAGCCGCTGCTCGCGCAGATTTCTTCGACGGCATCGCTCAAGGCCGGTGCACAGGTGACCCCACCATTGGTGCCGATATTGAAGTGGGGCAGAGTGCCTTCGAACAGGCGTGGAATGATCGAGCGGATCGAGTGGCAATCATAGACCACCACGTTGGGATGTCGGGCTCGCAGCCGCTCGAGTTCAGCCCGGAGCGTTGCATGATAGGGATCGAAGAAGCGGGCGCGGCGCCCGGCAATGTCTTCTGCCGTGGGTTCCAGGCCCGGCTCGTAGAGCGGTTCCCCATCAAAGGTGGTCGTTGGGCAAAGCTCGGTTGTCGCCTGTCCTGGATAGAGTGACACGCCGGACGGGTCACGGTTCACGTCGATCACGGTGCGGGAGATGGTTGTGCGGATCACGGTGGCGCCCAGATCGGCCGCGAAGCCGTAAAGCCGATCAATCCACCAATCGGCATCCTTGCGCGCGAGCCATCGCGAGACGAGGCCGCGTTCGCACTCCACCGGGATATCGGTGCCCGTATGCGGCAGGCTGACCAGAAGAGGGGCATCGCCGCGGATGAGTGTCAGCCAGGATGGTTGTTCAGTCTTCATCGCGTCACTCCGCCACCTGCGGAAGCACATCGCTTCCAACCGCATCCGCCAATGCACCGGAGATGACGAGTGCCGTCGCCTGCTCCATGTCGGGCGCCATGTGCCGGTCATCTTCGAGATGCGGGACCTTGGCGCGCAACAGGGCACGGGCGCGTTCCAGGCGCTCACTGGACTTCATGGGAGCATGGAAGTCGCAGCCCTGGATCGCGGCCAAGAGCTCGATGCCGATGACATTTGCGGTGTTCGCCGCCATCGGCAGGAGACGCCGCGCACCATGGGCTGCCATGGACACATGGTCCTCCTGGTTGGCGGAGGTCGGGATCGAGTCGACGCTCGCCGGATAGGCGCGCTGCTTGTTCTCCGACACGAGAGCGGCGGCAGTGACCTGCGGGATCATGAAGCCGGAATTAAGCCCTGGCTTCGGCGTGAGGAACGCGGGCAGGCCCGAGAGAGCCGGGTCGACCAGCATGGCGATGCGCCGTTCTGCGAGCGAGCCGATCTCGCAAAGTGCCATGGCAATCATGTCGGCGGCGAAAGCCACAGGCTCCGCATGGAAGTTGCCGCCGGAAATGACCTCCCCGGTTTCGGAGAAGACGAGCGGGTTGTCGGAGACGCCGTTCGCCTCGGTGCCGAGCGTCTCGCTGGCCTGACGCAGCAGGTCGAGCACCGCGCCCATCACCTGCGGCTGGCAGCGCAGGCAATAGGGATCCTGCACGCGGTCGTCGTTGGTGAGATGCGAAGCACGAATGGCACTGCCCTGCATCAAAGCCCGAAGGGACGCGGCGACCTCGATCTGCCCGCGGTGGCGCCGCAGCTTCTGGATACGCTCGTCGAACGGCCCGTCGGAGCCCTTGGCGGCATCGGTCGCGAGTGCTCCGGTGACGAGTGCTGCGCGGAAGACGCGCTCGGCTTCGAAGAGACCTGCCAGCGCCAGCGCGGTCGAGACCTGCGTGCCATTGAGGAGAGCAAGACCTTCCTTGGGGCCGAGCGTCAGCGGTGCAAGACCTGCCCGTGCGAGTGCAGCCTCCGCCGGCATGCGCGCCCCATCGACGAAGAACTCGCCGACACCCATGAGCGCCGCCGTCATATGGGCCAGGGGAGCAAGGTCGCCCGAGGCGCCGACCGATCCCTGGCCGGGAATGACGGGAATGAGATTCGCTTCAAGGCAGCTCGTCAGATGCTCGATGGTGGACCAGCGCACACCCGAGGCACCCTGCGCGAGGCTTGCGAGCTTGAGAGCCATCACAAGCCGCACGACCGCAACCGGCAACGGATCGCCTACGCCCGCCGCATGGGAGAGCACGATGTTGCGCTGGAGCGTCGCGAGATCGGCGGAACCGATCCGAACGCTGGCGAGCTTTCCGAAGCCCGTGTTGATGCCGTAGACCGGCTCTCCCTTGGCCACGATGGCCTCGATGGTCTTGGCTCCTGCGTCGATGGAAGTGCGGCAATCTTGGTCGAGCGAAACCTCAGCGCCGAAATAGACGCGGCGCCAGTCGGCCAAGGTAACGGAGCCGGGATGAAGTATTATGGGTTGTGTCACTGTCCCCTCCAGACACGGGCATGAAGCGGGTTAAAGCCGATGCGGTAGACGAGCTCCGCCGGACGTTCGATGTTCCAGATGGCGAGATCGCAGGACTTGCCGGGCTCAAGGGTGCCGATGGTGTCGAGGCGGCCGAGGGCGCGTGCCGCCTCGCGCGTCACGCCGGCAATGCACTCTTCGACCGTCAGGCGGAACAGGGTCGCACCCATGTTCATGGTGAGCAGGAGCGAGGTCAGCGGCGAGGTCCCGGGATTGCAATCGGTTGCCAGCGCCATGCGCGTGCCGTGCTTGCGGAAAGCAGCGACCGGCGGAACCTGTGTCTCTCGCAGCATGTAGAACGCACCCGGCAACAGCACCGCGACCGTGCCTGCCTTTGCCATCGCAGTGGCGCCATCCTCATCCGTGTACTCGAGATGGTCGGCCGAAAGAGCTTCATAATCGGCAGCGAGCTTCGCACCGTGCAGGTTGGAAAGCTGGTCGGCATGAAGCTTGATCTTCAACCCCAGCGCCTTTGCTGCATCGAAAACGCGCGCAGTCTGTTCGGGAGAAAATGCGATGCCTTCGCAGAAGGCATCGACCGCATCAGCCAACCCTTCGCGGGCAAGAGCGGGCAGCATCTCGGTGCAGATCTTCTCGATGAACGCATCCTTGTCGCCATTCGCCTCCGGCGGCAGGGCATGGGCGCCGAGGAAGGAGGTGGTGACGGAAACGGGGCGTTCCTCGGCAAGGCGCCGCGCCGCGCGCAGGCACCGAGCTTCCGTCTCCAGGTCGAGGCCGTAGCCCGACTTGATCTCAATGGTGGTGCAGCCCTCAGTGATGAGATGATCGAGGCGGGGCAGGGCGCTCGCAACGAGGTCGTCCTCGCTCGCCGCTCGGGTTGCCTTCACGGTGGAAACAATGCCGCCGCCGGCGCGGGCGATCTCTTCGTAGCTCGCACCTTTCAGGCGCAGCTCGAACTCATGTGCCCGATCACCGCCATAAACCAGATGGGTGTGGCAGTCGACGAGACCGGGGGTGATCCAACGCCCGTCACAGTCGATCCGCTCGGCCGCGTCCCCGTTGGTCGGGAGATCCTGCGCCGGTCCGGCAAAGGCAATGCGGCCATCCTTTGCGGCAACGGCTCCGTTTTCAATGATACCAAGGCCATTGCCGGCCAATGTAGCGAGGCGGGCGTTGAACCAGACCCGGTCGAAGCGCATGTTTCTGCTCCGGTGTGTTCGCGATAATGTCTATACATAATCGCAGAAGATCGATATTGTCTAGACGTATTCGATCGGTTCTGATGGTTGGGCGTCGGCATGGCTTTTTGGCGGCTGCAGATGTCCTGCATTCAGGAGCCGTTCCACGGCAAAGGTGTCATAGTGATGCGCAGGCTCATCCTCGATCATGCTCTCCTTCCCGAAGGCTGGGCCCGGAATGTCGGTCTTGATATCGAGGGCGGCGTGATCGCCGCCGTGCACCGGGATGCTCCTCGCGAGGACCGCGAGCGCATCACCGGGATCGCGGTGCCTGGATTGCCGAACCTGCACAGCCACACCTTTCAACGGGGCATGGCGGGACTTGCCGAAACCCGAGGGCCGGAAGGGGACAGCTTCTGGACCTGGCGGCAGGTGATGTATCGCTTCCTCGGCCGGCTCATGCCGGCCGATGTCGAGGCCATCGCGGCCTTCGCGATGATGGAGATGCTCGAAGGCGGGTTCACCTCCGTGGCCGAGTTTCACTATCTGCACCACGATACGGACGGCCGTCCCTATGCCGATATCGCGGAGCTCTCCGGGCGCATCGCGGCCGCCGCGCAGGAGACCGGCATAGGCCTGACCCTTCTTCCGGTCTTCTATGCACAGGGTGGATTCGGCGGTGTCGCACCAGCCGAAGGTCAACGGCGGTTCATCAACGATGTCGAGCGCTACTTCCGCCTTCTGGAGGGCGCTCGCAAGGCTGTGGCCAATCTCGACGATGCCGTCGTCGGCGTCGCGCCCCACAGTCTGCGTGCCGTCACACCGGCCAGCCTGAGCGAAGTCGTCGCAAGGGCAGGCGAGGGGCCAATTCATATCCACGTCGCGGAGCAGGTGAAGGAGGTCGAAGATTGCCTTGCATGGTCGGGCTACCGCCCGGTCGCATGGCTGCTCGATCACGCACCTGTGGATCAACGCTGGTGCCTGATCCATGCCACGCATCTTGATGCGCAGGAGATCAAGGGCATCGCCATGAGCGGTGCAGTGGCAGGCCTTTGCCCCATCACCGAAGCTAATCTGGGTGACGGAATCTTTGCAGGTATCGATTACCTCGCCGCCGGAGGGCGTTTCGGTGCCGGATCCGATTCGAACATCGAGATTTCGGCTGCGGCGGAGCTCAAGCAATTCGAGTACAGCCAGCGTCTCAAGCACCGCGCCCGTAATGTTCTCGCCGAACGCGAGGGGCAGTCGACGGGGCGTCATCTTTACGAAAAGGCGCTGTCGGGCGGAGCCCAAGCTCTCGGCCGCCGCATCGGTGCGATTGCAGCAGAACATCGCGCCGATCTCGTCGTACTCGATGCAGATCACCCCGATCTTGCCGCCGTTTCTGGAGATCGCTGGATCGATTCTTACGTCTTCGTCGCAGGCAAGGACGTGATCGATACAGTGCTCGTCGCAGGCCAGGTCATGGTAAGGAGAGGCCGGCATGTGAAGCGCGACGCGATCCGCGCTCGCTATGCGCGTGCGATGAGCCGCATCCTGGAATGAAAGAAAAGTCGTCCGACATGAAGCATCTGCATCAGCGTATCCGCGACGATATCGAGGCCCGGATCATGTCCGGCGAGTGGCCTCCGGGCCATCGCATTCCCTTCGAGCATGAGCTGATGGCCGAATACGGCTGCTCGCGCATGACCGTGAACAAGGTGATGTCGATTCTGGCGGCCAATGGTCTCATCACCCGCCGGCGCCGGGCGGGCTCGGTCGTGGCGGAGCCGAGCAGTCAGCAGGCGGTGCTGCAGATCCAGGATTTCGCTCTCGAAGCTTCCCGTGCGGGCACCGAGTATCGCTTCAAAATCCTGCATCGCTCGATAGAGGCCATCGATGCCGCCGCCGCGCAGCGTACGGGGCTGCCGCCAGGCACCGAGATGCTCTGCCTCTCCACGCTTCACGTGATGAATGATGTGCCGCAGGCTTTCGAGCAGCGCCTCATCAATCTCGCTACCGTGCCTGAGGCAGGCGAGGAGTCTTTCAAGGACGATCCGCCCGGCACTTGGCTTCTGCGGCGCGTCCCGTGGACGGATGCGGAGCACATCGTGCGCGCGGTCAATGCCGACAGCGCGATGGCGAAGAGACTTCAGATTCAAACCGGAGCGGCGTGTCTCGTGCTGGAGCGGCGGACTTGGCAGGCGGGCGCCTTCGTTACGGAGGCGCGGATCACCTATCCCGGTGAAAGACATCACCTGATTGGACGCTTCTCTCCATCACTGAAGGGAGTCTCAGCGGGTCAACCCGTATCCTGATGAGAGCATTGGCTGCTGACGCACGAGCGAGGTGACATCGGACACCATTAATGGATGAGAAGCAAGTCGACATACTTAATGGCGGCACCTCACTCGTTCGGGACACTCCCGAATTTTATCGGTGATCGATAACCTTATACTCGGCATCGATTACTTCTGCCTGAGGGCGCTGTCGTGTCTGATGCGCGCGACGCCGAAGGTAGAAATACAAGGCTGCTCCGCCAATCAGCATCAGCGGGAGCACGACAAGCAAACCGACCAGCACCACGGTCAGCAGAATAATTCCCGACACCACCACGATTGCCAGTCTGATGATGGTGGTGAGGAGCCGATTCGAGCGGGGAGAGATAGTCGTCCTGAAGTCAATGAAGCCCATGGCGTAATCCTCGGCTGCTGTCGCACCGTGAATGCGAGAGCAAGGAAAGATGTCCGACATCGCGAACGGCGAACGTCCGCCAGAGGAGCCCGGACCTGATATTCTTGCTAAGGTGGGTAATGGGCGGACGAAACGCAAGATACTCCGGCATCCGGAGCTACAGTACCAGGGCTTGTCGATGCGGAGCAGCGCAACAGCGGAGCGTCTCGGCCGGCTTTGTGCGCTGGAGGGCTTTCATCGTCTGCCGGATCCATTTTGAGCGGCTTTTTGCCCGCCTGCTGGTTGGCGTTCTGCTTGGCGTTCTGCACAACAAAAAGCCCCCGCTGCGGGAGCGGCGGGGGCTTTGTCATGGTATCCGGAGGATGGTCATCCGGAGGT